>NZ_CP029343.1:1538066-1845679 GCF_003143515.1 Massilia oculi
CGTTGCTGATGCCCAGGCCCTGCAGCGTGGCGCCTTCGATGGCGTCAAGCGCGCGGCTGATGGATTCCGACTTGGCGTCCGAGCCCAGCACCGAGCCGGTACCCTGCTTCTCCTGCCGCTGCTGCGACAGAGGCACGCCACCACCGCCCGACACGCCACCGATGGCAACGCCCAGGCCGGCCACGATGGCCGCCATGGCAGCCATGCGGCCGAATGCGGAGTACGGGTCGCCGGTGCCTTGGTTCAGCACGGCAGCGATACCCTTTGGCACCAGCTCTGCCAGCGTCATCGCCAGTTCGGCCGCGTGGAACACCTGCGATGCGGTCTGCAGGGCCTTGTAGCCGCGGCTTTGCTCGTCGAAGAAGCCAGCAGCGGCGCCGGTCATGGCGCCATAGCCAGCGAGGCGATTCTTCGTGTCCCGCTCGTTCAGCTCGGCGATCGTCTTCTGGTACTTGATCTCGTCGAAGTCCTTCGTGCCTCGAAGCTTCTCAGCAGCCGCGCGATCCTCGGCGATTTTTGCCTGCTTACGGCCGAAGGAATCCAAGGATGAAGTCAGGCGAGAGATCGAATCGCCGGCAGTGCCGAACGCTTCGCGCAAGGCTTCGCCAAACGTCTCAGCGCGGCCCGGGTCAAGGGAGCGGTTCAGCTCGTCCAGTGCCCGCTTGTTCGATTCATAGGCCGCCTCTTCAACAGCCCCCTCCCGAACGGCCTGCGCGCGCGCACGAAGCGCTGCCGCCTCCTCTCGCAGATCCTGCGCCATCTTTCCGCTGATGTCGATACCATCGGCGGCCATGATCTTACGCTCGGCGCGCAGCGCCAGGTCCTCGATCTGGGCCGCGTTGAATTCGGCGAGCGCCAAGGCGCCCATGCCAATCTGCTCGTTCTCGGCACGCTGTGCCGCGAGGTCGCCGACAGCCTTGTTGCGCGCTGCGGCGGTGGCGTCCATCGCCTTGGCAAGTTGCTCGGCCGACTCGATCAGGATTTTCCGATCCGCGATTTCTTGCTCGGCTGCCGCCTTGATGCCTGGCTGGTTCGCCAGCAGATTAGCCTGCTGCTTCGTCAGATCCTCCAGCGAAATCGCGCCCTTTGCATACAGGTCACTGAGCATCTTCCAGTCGGCCGCGAACGTGGTGGTCAGGCCCGAAATCTCGGCCAGTGCCGCGGCTTCGGCGCGCATTGCATCCTCGCGCTTTTTGGCGGCTGCGTCCCAGTCGCCCTGGAGGTACGACTGCCGGATCGCCTTGATTCGGTCTGCGATTACCTTTTCACGCTGCGCGCTCTGCTCTGGGTCATCCCCCGGAAAAGCGGCGGCGCCCTCATTCCGAGCCTTTGCGAGGTCACGCTCGAGCCGAGCCGCTTTAGTCAGATACTTGTCACTATCGGCCAACCACTTGTTCCGTGCCTCGGTGATTTGCGCAGCATCAGCCTCGGCCTTTGCCGCCGCTTTTTTTGCATCGCTGCTCTCCCGAACAGCCTTAATCTCAGCCTCGGTGCGCGCAAGAGCTTCGCGCTGCCGGCGCTCGCCAAACCTGTCTCCGCGCGCCATTGCGTCGGCGATGTTTGTCTCGATCCGCTCTCGGGTATCTAGGAGCGAATTTATCTTCTCGAAGTCAGTCGGCGCGCGCCCAACTCCTGGAACCATATCCATGTAGTCAGAGGCGGCCTTTTTAATCCGAAGCCACCCGCGCTCCCAGTCGGACAAGGTGTCGAGAACGCGCTTGTTTTGTCGATCGATTCCCTCAGCGTGAGCAAGTTGAGCGACCGACGCAGCATCCGCCGCCCTTCCGACATCCTGGAGCGCCTTCACCTGCTCGAAGATTTCAGCGTTAATGTGGTGGTACTTGTCGTTCAGACTGATCAATGTCTGGAGGGGAGTCCCGCCCAAGGCATCGAATTCCGCCACGGTGTCCGCGATGCTACGACCTAGAACTCGCTGGCCCTCGACAGCGACAGAAGCGAAGCGCTGCATATTCTCGCCTGAAACCTGGCTGGCGCCGACGAGTGCAATTAAGGCGGCGCCAGCGTCTTTTTGCGACCCAGACACTTCTGCCACCCGGCGCGCCGCCTCGGCCATCTGGTCACTGGTGGTGCCAACAGCATTCCCCGATTCTGCGATTGCCCGCGCGTAGTCATCGACCTCTCCCGAGCCCGACTTAAAAGCTACTGCCAGGCCGGCAGTCGCGGCGGCCAAAAGCGTCAAGGGTGTAACCAGCCTCATAATGTATTGGCCGACGCCCTGGAAGGCCTGCTGGATCCCGCCAAACGAGTCGACGACCTGGCCGCCCTGCTGGATCAGGACCGTCATCGGGTCCATGCCACCCTGGAGCGAAGTGACTACGTCGGTAATTTGTGCGGGAAGCTGGCGCAGCGCGTTCGAGGTTTGTCCAGCGCTGACGCCCAGATCGTCGAAGCCAGCAGCACCGCCCGTCGCGGCCGTGCGAGCACGCTGCTGCGCCAGCTCGACTGCGCGCAGCTGAGCCAGGTAAGGCTCGAGCACCTGCGGATCGACGCCGCGCTGCTGCGCCAGGGTCTCGAAGTATTTCGCGCTTGAGCGCGAGCCAGCCTCCATTTGCGCGGTCGTGCGCTGGATCGAGCCGATGAGGTTGCGCTGCGCGGCTTCGACCTTTGCCGAGGACGCGCCCGCGCCGTTGCCAATGTCGTTTACCGCGCGCTCGGCGCGCTGGCCCGAGGCCGCGACCGAGTTGGCCATCTGGCCGGCCTGCTGGCTCAGGTCATCGAAGCCCGCGCGGGCGCCGGTGTTGTCGACCTCGGTAACAAATTGAATCCGCCGCTCTTCAGTCGCCATTGCTACCCCAATAAAAAAAGCCCGCTGAGCGGGCTTCGATTTAATTCATTACTGCTTGACAGTGCTTACATCGTGTCGCTTCAAGCAGCACGATTTCAGCGCATTCCGGGCATTTCTTCGTTGGCGGCTCGACCACCTTCTTGTGCCGGTACGCCCACGCAAGGACTAAAACCCATGGGATAAACAGCCAGCCCAGCAGTAAATTGATCAGAAAGATCGAAGTAAATGCCGGGTGCCGAACATCGCGCGCGCGCAGCGTCGGCCAGAAGTAGATAAACAGGGCGACCACGCCCATGAGCAGCACAAAGACTAGCGCACCGAAATCCATATTGCCTCCTATTATGAGGAGGCAATATTACATCATCAGATTGTGCACCCCCTGTGGAGCCTTCGCTTTGCGGAGACATACGCCTCATGCGCAGCTTCCGGAGTGTCGAACGAACCCAAGAAGTAGGATTTTTTTTCGGCTGTGATATTTGCATACCAACGCACCCCTCGCTTCCCCACATACCGCGAGACGCCGAGATAGCCACTGCAAGTTCCCGGCCTTGGCTTGCGCTGGTTCTGCTGATTTAGCAAGCTCGGAACATCACGCAAATTGCAGAAACGATTATCGGATGGGTCGCCGTTTATGTGATCAATATGATCCGAAGGCCAGCTACCCGTCATGTAAAGCCAAGCAATCCTATGGGCCAAATATCTGCCACAATCAACGCAAATCCTGGTGTACCCAGCCAACCGACCGTCACGCCTCATTACATCCGCGCGCGTACCGGCCTTCTTGCCGTTGAAGATGGTTATCTTGCGAATGAAGATCCCCGTATCAGGGTCGTAATCAAAAAGCTCTCGAACTCGCTCTGCAGTCGGCATCTTCATTGCATGCACTCCGTGTGACGGCCCGCCCACTTCGCTTCCTTGCGGCTCTCGCGCACCAAGTAATCCCACTGCTCTGTGCGAGCCGCTTCCCTGGAAGAACGCAGGTCAAATTCCTTAACCAAGTCATCGGCGCGGACAGGCGCAAACAAGAACCGCTCGTAGATAAGGTTGTAGGCATGCTGGTTGATCAGCTCAATTCCCGGGCCGAATTTTTTCCACCAGCTGGCCATGAAATAGACCTCAGTGCAGATTCCCTGAAGCGCTAAGCGCGTGTTGTAGCTAATCTCCCCGCTGGCGCGCGCGGCTTCCTTCAGCGCGACGAGCTCACGATCGAGGATATCGAGCACCCAGGCACGGAAGGATTTCGCCTTCGGAGTGCGAGCGAACATACCCAGAAGGTGGGCGCCGCGCAGGCTGAAGAACCGCACCGCTTGCTTGCCGCCAGCGGTCATCACTTTAATAATCTTGGTCATCGCCGATGTGAACTCGTCCGCGTGTGCTGCGTAGACCTTAGCGATTGCGGCATCCGGGCTTGCATACTCCAAGGCGCGACCGACTTCCGCCGCGCTCATCCAGAGCTGCCCCTCGCGGGAAATCGTCTTTACTTCATGCGCGCCGAAGGCCAGCGAATGTTGCGTCTTGGTAGTGAGTGCTGTAGCATTCATTTCGATTCCTTTCGTGTGGAATTAAAGCCCCGATCTGCCGCCAAGCTCTTTCGGGGCTTTTTCTTTAGTTCGATGGATTTTTTGCGAGATTTTCTGCCGCCCGACTTTCCTCTAGACGGTGAAGCAGCTCGCTGTTCATGCTTCGGCGATTAATCTGAGCCTTCTCGCTCAGCCATTGCTTCAGCTCAGGAGGCAACCGCAGTCCAAATGGTGCAATAACACCGCTCATCTCAACTCCTCTAATAGCTACATGGTGAAGTCATAGTGACATGGTGTAGCTATCTGGTCAAGCTCTTTTTCACTACACTGTGAAGTTATGACTAAGCCAGTAAAAACTCGCCCAGCTACGGGGCACATCACCCCATTCGGGCTACGCATGCAGCCTGAGTTGAAAGAAAGACTCGAGGAGGCGGCGCACAAGGCTGGCCGCTCGTTGAATGCAGAAGTGGTCGATCGCCTCGAGCGCAGCTTCGGCGCCGACGTGCAGCCCACAGATGACGAAGTAGAGGCCTTGCTGATAAAGGCGGTAAATCTTCTGCGCTCGAAAGGGTAAGCCAACTCGGCTTACCCCTTTGCCAAAGGGTCTTCCAAATCGGCATACCCTTTATGCCGGTCTCATCGTCTGCAGGGCAGCGGACTCCATTACTCGCAAGTCCTCGAACAGCTGTGTCCACTCGGCTCGCAGAACCCCCTTTAGCCTAAGCACCACCGGCACGGCCGCATAGTCCAACCCAGTCGCACCGCCCATCCCGACACGCCACTGGGTGCCCAGGGCGGCGAATACGTCGTAAGCCAGTAAATTTTCAGGCCATATTTCGACGACCTCGCCAGCGTAATCCTCTGCTGCTAATCCAGCGGCAGCCATTTCCTCGGCCGATGGGGCTGAGGTGTACATGGCCTCCGCAGCGATTACGAGTTTCCCAAGCGGCCTTCAGTGATGGCTTCGCGGTACGAGCTGATGATCGCGGCCACGGCGGCCGGCAGTTCGTCGACCAGCTGCTCGACTGCTTCGCGATCGAACGGGATATCGAGGTTCCACCCCTTGACCGACTTCATGATCGAGTCGACGTTCACGCTCACCTGGTGCGCAACCAGGTCGGCTTGGCGGAAGTCCGGCAATGGCTCGCCGGCGTCGGCAGCTGCCTTGTACCGTGCCGATTCCTTCTCCGCGCGTGCCGTGACAGCCGCCTGGAGGGCATCCGCGAATTCCGCGTACTCCTTGCGGGTGCGGTACAGGTATTCGACCTTCATACAGCCGGTCGAACCGTCGAGCATCTGGAAGGTGATCTCTTTTTCGAACGATTCCGGACGTTTGCCGAGAACGATCTTATGTGCTTTTGCCATGATTTTTGTCTTTCAGGGGAGAATAAAAAAACCGCGAGGGGCGACCCCGCGGCTGGGAAAAGCCTGCTGGAGCAGGCTGGCAAAACGATTACGATGCGTAGCGCACCGGGCGGCCCTGCATCGCGCAGCCGGCGCGCACGGCCATCACCTGGCCCTTGGTCATCGTCGGGGTCTCGTCGAAGCTGACATAGCCCGAGTACAAGATCTTGCTGCCGCTCGGCAGGTCGGCGCGGACGGCGGCGATCTTGCGCGAGTCGGCCGTCTTCTTCAGCGCCGAGTGGTGCGGCAGCGAAGGGTCGTCGGCGATCGTCATCGCCAGGCTCTGCGCGTTGTAGCCGTCGGGCAGGTTGATGTCGTTCTCGTTGTCGAGCAGGCTGACCGAGACGTACTTCGGATCGCCACCCGAGATTTCGGCCGTCAGCACCTGCTGGATCGGAACCCAGGTCGTGATCTTGCGCAGCGTGCCGGCGCCCAGGCCGGTCGGGAACAGGTTGACTTCGCTGGTGTCCATGCCTTCGAGCGTGACCGAAGTCGAGGTCACGGCCTTGGCGCGGAACACTCGGTTGGTCATGCGGCTCCAGCCGCCGGTGTATTCCAGGTAATCGCCGATGGCGAAGGTATTCGTCGCGGTGGTCAGAACGGTTTCGGTCGCGTTGGTGGCGGCCGAGACGGCGATTGCGGCGGCGTAGGCGGTGGCGATCGCGTAAGCGGTGCCGGTCGGAAGCGAGAGTGCCATTTATGGGCCTTTCAGTAAAAAGCCCGTTTCCGGGCATGAAAAAAGCCGCCTGGCTTGCGCGCGGCGGCTTGGATTGGGTTCGGGCGACTACCGGTCGGCCCAGATGCTGAAGTCTTGACGGCTGCCGTAGACGGCCATGTCGGCGTCGAAGTCCGACACACACGCGCTCTGTGGGCGTGCCTGGATCGACGTGGCCACGATCAGCACCTCCTCGATCAGCTTCATCAGGCCCTTGGCCTCAAGGCGCGAGTCGGCCCAGACGTTCACCTGAATCTCGGCGTTTTCTATGCTCGGCACCGTGTTGTCCACGAAGCTCAGGGCCTGGCCGCCGACCTGCTGGTAGGTCACGTACGGCCGTGCGGTGTTGGTGGGCGCGAAGTCGGGCGACACGCGCGGGCACACCATGCGGATCAGCGCGACCAGCTTTTGCTCAAGGATCATTCGAGGGCCCTCAGAATTTCAGCGACAGCCGCCTCAAGGGCCGCCTGCTCTTTCACCGCGACGCGGCGCATGAAAGGATTGGCCGGCACCTGGCGCGGCTCATCCAGCAGCACGTAATAAGCATCCTTCTCCGCCTGTGGCGCCCGGCGCTTCGGCCGCGGCTTGTCGCGCATGCTCGGGCGAATTGCCGTGTACCAGTTGCCGTCGCTGCCGACGTAGGAAACGTAGCGCTGCATGTGGCCAAACTCGATGAGGTAGCCGTGCGGCGCCTTCCTCCAGTTCCAGCTGACGTGGTACACCGCCTTGCCGGGGCTGCTATTCTCTTCCGAAAAGGCTTGATAGATGCTATTGGCCAGGTTGCCTGACTTGCGGATCGCCATCGCGTTGCGGCGCGCCTCGAGGTACAGCACCTCGGCGGCGGCCTGGGCGGCGGGGCGCGCCGCTCGCTCGATCGCCTCGGCATCCTGCTCGTTCCGCTGGATGAGCGAATCCAGGTCGACCCGGATCACTTGACCGCCTCGCACACGAGGAACATGAACCGCGGGTCGCGATCGTCTGGCAGCGGCGGCGCCTTGATCTCGAAGAGCCAGGTCTTGAACTTGGCGCGCATGCCGGCGTCGACGTCCTGGCGCGCCCGGATCCGGATGGAAGCCTTTACGACCGAGGTCTCGGCGTTGGCCCGAATCGCCTCGGCGCCGGTCTGGAACTTCACGTGGGCCCAGACCGCTGCCAGATCGACCCAGGTCTGTGTCGGCTGGCCGATCCTGTCCTCGCCGGCCTCGCGCCGCTGCAGGGTGATGCGGTCGTTCATCATGCGAACACCCGCAGCTCATCGAGCAGCTTGCCCAGGAATTCGTTCTTGGGCGTGCCGGCCGGCGCGAAGTGCTCGGAAACCTTACCCAAGATGTAGCGCTTGGCATTCGCCGGCACCAGCGTGTCGTCGGCGCCGTAGCCGCAGGTGTAGACCACCTCGACCGCGTTTACGCGCGTCTGGGTTGCCGGCCAGCCGCGGCCCGGCGCCGGCACGATATAGCCCGGCTCGCTTTCGGCGTCGACCAGGTAGTCCTGCGGGTCGAGCGTGAGCTGGGCTCCGGCCTGATCGTAGAACTTGACGTGCACCACCGACAGGATCGGCGGCTTGTCCAGCCGGATCGCCGCCGGAAAGGCGTCGAGCGTCAGCCGGTAGGTCTGCTCAACGAACGCGCGGCCGGTTTCGTGCTCTGCCTCGCGGGTGTACGCCTCGACGACCTGGCGCAGCTCGGCGTCGTGCTCCTCTCCGTCCACCCGGGCCGACGTGCGCGCAGCATCGAGCGACACCGCCAGCGCCGCCGGCGGGGTGATCAGTTTCAGGCTCATCGGGTCGTTTCCTGTGTTGCTGGCGGCCGGCCGGACCCGGCTGGCGCGCCAGATGCTTGCGGCGCCCGCGCGTACTCGACGGCGTTCTGCTGTTGCTTCTGCAGGACCTCGTTCGGCACGCGCGGCAGTTTCGATGCGTCGATCATCAGTTATCCACCCTGTTGAAATGAATGGTCCGGAAAAACTTCTCGCCGTTCGCACAGAGGAACGGCAACGTGCAGTGGTTGAGCGGGTCGGCCGAGACATCCATGCCGCCCAGCTTCACCATGATCAGCGCGCCCTGGGCGACCGGCTGCTCGAGAACCGTGACGCCGGCAGGAAT
This sequence comes from Massilia oculi, assembly GCF_003143515.1. NCBI lineage: Bacteria > Pseudomonadati > Pseudomonadota > Betaproteobacteria > Burkholderiales > Oxalobacteraceae > Massilia > Massilia oculi. The sequence goes on from NZ_CP029343.1 coordinate 1,546,613, forward strand.
TGCCGGCAGGGCCGAGGCGATCTGCGTGCCGCTGTCCGCCAGGATGTTCCCGACGTCGGCCACGAAGTAGCGTTTGTCGTCCGGATCCTTTGACACCGTCCAGACGCCCTGCAGCTTGGCGAACCAGATGGTCCTGTCGATCTGCTCGCCGTTCGCGAGCGTGACGCGCAAGGTGCAGAAGTTGGCCGCGTCCGACAGCTCGTCCAGGCCGCCCACCTTCACCGCGATGAGTGCGCCCTGCAAGACAGGCTGCTCGAGCACCTGCACGCCGCCGGCGACCGCGACAACCGACGCCGCAGTCGTCTGGCTCTCGGCGAGGTCGAACGAGATGTCGGCTACGCAGTAGAACTCGTCCAGAGGATGCTTGTCGATCGTCCAGCGCCCATCCTGCTGATACGGCCCACTCGGGTAGGCCACCACGGGACCGCCGAAGACAACCACCCGCGTGCCGCCAGGGAAGACAACCTTGCGCGCCGGCGCCACCTTCGCGGCGTCGAAGTCGGCCTGGCCAGGCGGCGCCTCCGCTTCGGTAGTGAAACTGCGCGCTAGCGGTGCCGACCGGTTGCCTGCTGCGTCGTAAGCGCGCACGCGCACAGAGTAGCTGGTGCTCGCCACCAGCCCTGACAGAGTGACGGTGCGCGCGACGCCGACATTCGTATAGCTGGCGCCGCCGTTGTTGCTGTACTCGTAGCCGGCCACACCAACATCATCGCTCGCCGCCGGCCAGGACAACGATGCCCCGGTGGTGGTGATCGCTGTGACGGCGACCGATCCTGCCAGGACCGGGGCTGTAGTGTCTTCGGCCGGAGCGCCGACGGCTACAGCGCGGCCAATGTCAACGTCCATCGGCAGCGCAACCACGCCGTTGTCGAACGTGAATGCGGAGACGTCGGGGTTGGCCCCGCTCATGTACGACAGCCGCGGATTGCTGCCAATGGCGCGCTCCACGGCCACGTCGAGTGCCGTGGCGTTCACCCGTGCGACGGACAGGATGGTCAGCGGTCCCGTGTCATCGACAGCCACGAAGCCGCTATTGCCGCTGGCCGGCAAAAAGTCAGTGCCGTTGCCGTGCCGCAGCGCGACGCGGAACTTGTCACCCGAGGCGGTGATCGACGTGATCGCCGGGCCGCGGCGGTACGCCGAATCTCCAGCCAGCACCGGATTGAAGATTGCGACCACCCGGTCGCCGCTCGCGTCGTAGCTAACCAGGTGGATGCCGTCCCCGCCCAGCGCCATGTCGACGGTCGGGAAGTGATAAACGTTCGCATCGTTTCCGACGTCCAGCTCGGCCAGGCGCACATAGTTCGCCTGCGTGTCGCTCGTGTCCAGGCGTCGATTGAACCCGCTGATCAGCACCTTGAGGTCAGGCTGGCCGGTCAGCGCGCGCACGTCCGCGATGAACTTTCGCAGCATGGCGGCGTGCGCTGCCCGGCTGACGACCACGTTGTTGGCGGCGTCGTTGGAGCCCATGGAAACCATGAGCGCACCGATCTTGCCGCCCTGCGCGTTGATGGCCGAGGTCAGTTTCGCGAAATACGCATTGCCTGCCTCGGTCCAGGTCTTGAGCATGGTCCCGGATTCGCCGGTGCCGATCATGCCGACCGGGACGCCAAGGCGCAGCGCCAGGTCGTTGGCGATCTTCTTCGCGATTCCGTTGGACGCCGATGGGAACGACTTCCAGGTGTAGCCGTCGGTCGTGCGGTAGGTGGCGATATATGCGGTCCCTGGATAGGTTCCGCTCGTCCACCAGCCGTGAATCGTCGACGATCCGGCGCCGACAATCAGTTCGCCCACGCCCCACGAGTTCGTGTCCAGCGCCGACGTGTAGATGACGGCGCCGGCGGAGTTCTTGAACCGCACTTGCGCGCGATAGCCGCCGCCCTGGTTCGCCACAAGGTTGCCCGACCAGGCGTTCGCGCCGATGGTGACGTCGACGAGCGGGGTCCAAGCCTGCAGCACGGTGGTGCCGTCGGCGGATGCGACGAGCTGCGCCTCGATCGTGGCCGGAGCGACGTTGTACTCACCGCTCATACGCACTTTGGCAGTGGTGCCGATGCGCTGGTAAATACGACGCGCTGTCATGGCCGCGAAACTGTCGCTGAACGCCGGCGGCGCGGTGACCGCCACACCGGCGCTCGTCGACGTCTCGGTGCCGCTCCCATTCGTCGCCGTCTCGCGCACTGCCAGGCTCTTACCGCTATCGCCAGTAACCGGCGTGTAGGTTGCGCCTGTCGCGCCAGAAATTGCGACGCCGTCGAGCAGCCATTGCCGGGTGATGGTTGGTGCCGGGGAACCGGACACGGTACCGGGCGTGTAGCTGGTGGCGACGCCTACCGACGGTGTGCCGATGACCGCCGGGGCCGAGCTGAATGTAGGAGCGGCAGCCTGCGCCGGCACATTGCCGAAGCCAGGATCGGTGCCGGTCGTGACCGAACCGTATGCGGTCAGGTGCGCGGCCTGCGGACCCAAGTCGTTCAAATCGCTGGCAGTCACCAGCGGGTAGTAGAAATCTGGCGTGCGGCCGAGGTCATAGACCGTTTCACCGTAGGCCAGGCGCGCGACCTCGTGCGTCGACAGAATGCTGCCCCGCACGCGGAAGATCCGGCCCAGCGCTTGGTCTGCGAACTTGGCATCGGCCAAGTCGCTCCGGCCGCCGATGACGGTCGCGCCTGGGCCGTCTTGGATGCTAGTCAGGTTCACGCCCGACAGCGTATAGGTGGGCACTCCGGTACCGTCGGCCGGCGCCGTGCTGCGGATCGGACTCGTACGGATGCTCATCCCACCAGTCGAACCGCGGCTGATCGAGATCAGCCACTTCGAGGCGCCGGACAGCGAATTGGCCGGCGCGCTGAACAGGCCGGATGCCGAGTTGACCTGGATGCCGATCGAATTCGGGGTCGAGTGACCGGGGCCCAAGTAGGAAACGCTGAACGCTCCCGCCTGCAGCCCGCCGGTCGAGAACAGCACCTCGTTCTCGGCGCCGGCATACGTGCCGCCCAGGCACAGGACAAAACATAGTGACCACGCCTCGGCCGGGAAGGTGTTATTCGGGCCATCCGGCGTGCTGAGATACTGCGGCGTAGCGCCGCGCTGAAATTTTACGGTCATCAGTCGCTCTGTGAGCGGCTATGCCGCTGGAAGGGTATCGCTCAGCTCAAGGTATTTCATTCGTCCGCGGCGCTCGTATTGCACCGTGGTCACTCCGCGCTCGCGGAGCATGGCCAGGGCCGCCCGGTGGGTGGCGCGGTCGATCTTGCCGACGGCGCCGTGTAGGTACACGACCGTGTCCGAGAGGTGGCTGACCGTCATAATTCCCACGTACGGGCGGCGCGCCTCGTAGCCGCCCGGCGCGTCGTACACGCGGATGGTCGAGACTTCAGGGGTCATATGCAGGTGGGTCATGACGGTCTGCCCTGGTGGGTTTACTTTGCGGCGCGGCCGCGCTTCGGCGCCCCTGCACCGGCGCCGCCTTCTTCGGGATCGTCGAAGGCGCCGAGCTCGGTGGCGGCCGACTCCAGCTCAGGCGGGCATTCGTCGCCCGGCTCGTACTGCACGGGGTATATCTCGCCGGCCGGCACGCCTTGGAATGGCTTGGTGAATTGCATGTCGCTCTCCAAATGAAAATGGCCCAGCATCAGCCGGGCCATTTCGGTCATGCCGCAGTTACGCGGCGGCGATGCGCATGAACTTCATGCACTCGGGATTGTCGAGGCCGCCGCCGACGCGCTTGGTCGTGTAGAACGACACGAACGGCTTGTTGGTGTACGGGTCGCGCAGCACGCGCACGCCGACGCGGTCCAGAATCTTGTAGGCACGCTTGAAGTCGCCGAAGGCCACCGCCAGCGAGTTCGCGGCCACGCCCGGCATGTCCGGAATGTCCGCGATCGCGTAACCGGCCAGGGTCGACGGCTGACCGGCCTGCAGCGATGGCTGCCACAGGTAGTTGCCGTCCGAGTCCTTCAGTTTGCGGATGCGCAGCATGGTGTTGCGGTTCATCGCGAACTTGGCGTTGCCGGTGAAGGTCTCGGGGAGCGCGTACACCAGGTCCAGGATCGCGTCTCCGGTGATCGCTCCGGCGGCGCCGGAAGCGATGATCTCGATACCGCCCAGGGGGTGCAGGGCGGTGCCGCCGGCGGCGTAGGTCAGCAGGCCGCGTGGCTTCTTGGAGCCGTCGCCGGAAACGAACGCCTTGCCTTCCTGGTAGGCGAATTCGACGTCGACTTCGCCGGCGAGCCAGGCTTCCAGGTTGATCTCGCCGTCGTCGAGCATTTGCTGGGTGGCCGATGGGTTGGCGTAAATCTCGCCCCAGCTGTAGCCTTGTTCGGCCAGCTTCGGGGTGTTGGTTTCCGGGCGAGCATCGGTCTCGCCGACCCAGCCCGAGGTGGTGCCGCGCAGATTGACCAGCTTCTTGTAGCCGCTGCCGCCGACCTTCTGGACGGTGCACAGCGCGCGCATTGGCGAGACGATCAGCAGCTTGTCGGTGATGGTACGGTCCCACTCGACAGGCGAGGTATAGCCGCCGTCTTCCGCCGCGCCCTTACTGAGGGCTGCCTGCACGTCGCCGCGGCGCATGTGCGCCTGGAACGATTCGCTGTATTCCTTGTCCTTGAGCGGCCGCGCGCCACCGGCACCGCTCATTTCCATGGCGGCCATCTTAGTGGTGTTGGCGTCGATCGCAGCCTGCAGGTTGGCGATCTCGTCGTTGATTTTCTCGACCTTGCTGGCCTGCAGCGGGTCGTTGATGTCGGCCTTCAGGTCGGTCAGCTGGCGGGTGTGCTCGTCCTTGAACGAGGCGAACGCCTGCTGAAGCTGTTGGACGACCTTGGTGATATCGCCGGCATCGGCGCGCACGCCACTGACGATGCCGCGAGGGGCTGGTTTTGCTGCGACTGCCAGCGCTGCGGCTTTCGCCAGCATGACACGATTGGTTTTCATAATTTCATCCTTGCATGGTATTCAGTAGGGATTGAAGCGAGGCTTCAACTTCGGTGTCGTTGCCAGCGCCCGGCGTGGCATCAGGTCCAGCGGCAGCGCCCGGCTTGCCGTTGAAAAGCGCGTTGAGCGTTTCGCGGCGCGCCGACCGGCTCAGGCCGGATTTCGCGAGCGAGGACTCGACGGTGGCCAGCACCTTCATCTGCTGGGCGGCCTTGGTGTCCTTGGTGACCGCGGCGCGATCGAGCTTGCCGGTGGCGAAGCCCTTGGCGATCGCATCGTCGGCGCCAATGAACGTTTCTTTGTCCATCATGGCCTCGATCTCGGCAGGCTTGATCCCGGTTCGAGCCGCGTACATGTCGCGCATGGCATTGTCGAACGGTTCGAGGTAGGCGGCGGCCTCGAGCATGTCGTGCCGGTTCCCCGCGGCGACGACCGATGCGTTGTGGATCATCAGATGCGAACCGTCACCCATCTTGACCTCGTCGCCGGCCATCGCGATGACCGACGCGGCCGACGCCGCGATGCCCATCACGTTGACCGTGACCTTGGCCGAGTGGCCGCGTAGCAGGTTGTAGATCGCGACGCCTTCGAAGAAGTCGCCGCCTGGCGAATTCAGGTTCACCTCCACGTCCTTGTTGCCAATGCTACGCAACGCGGCGCCGATCCGTCGGGAGGTGACGCCCTCGCCGTCCCAGGTCTGGCCGATTGGCCCGTACATGCTGATGGTTTCGGGCTGGTCGCCGGCCGCGGCGCGCACGCCAGGCTCCCAAGCCTCGAGCGCATCCTGGCGCAGGTCGAAATTCGCCGATGCCATGCGGGCGTCCGCCCAGATTTCAGGTAGTTGCAGGAGGGACATTCGCGTTCCTTGTGAGAGTGCTTTCGAGCGAGTCGGCCGCGGGATCGTCCGATTTCGGCAGGTCCAGCCTGTCGCGGACCTCGTTTTGCTTCATGAACGGCTTGCTACCGCCCGAGCCCAGGGCCTTGGCGAAGAAGTCAGCCTGGTCCTTGAGCGTGCCGCGCAGCAGCGCGTGCTCGTTGAACTTGGCGGCATAAAGATCACTCTCCTTCTCGGTCAACAACTTGAGCGCCACCTCGTCTTCCCAGATGTCGAACCAGTGCTGTAGCCCGTACTGCACGAAGAAGATGCCGAGCTGCTCGATGCCGCTACCCCAGGACGTGTCGTCCATCATCAGGAGCGGCCGGGGCACGCCGAACGCCCGGGCGATTTCCTCGATTTGGTGGTTGCGCCCTTCTTGCAGCTGCGAGTCGTTCGCCGTGTTCGCCCACTTCTCGGCCTTAATGCCGTCCTCGAGGATCATCCATTTATGAGCCTGGTCGGCGCCGGCGTAGCGGGCCTGAAGGCTGTTTTGAATGTTCTCGATCTGCTGCGTATTCAGCTTGTTCGGGTACGACAGCGCGCCCCCGGCCATGACGCCATTCTTGAAAATACGGGCGGCGGCCTTCTGTGCCTGCAGCGAAAGGCCGATCGACTCCCTGGCCTTGTCGACACGGGAAAGGCCGATTAGACCGTGTTCGTCCGGCGCCAAGTCAGCCAGGTGGAAGATGTCGCGGGCGGCAAGCGTCACCACGCTGCCGTCCGGCCGCTGCACCTCGTAACGAACGGTGAAGTCGTCGTTCATCTTCGGCGTGACCTTGCGCGAGTCCAGCGGTATAAGCCGCACCACGGTATTGCCTCGCCAGATCACCCTGGCGTAAGCATTTCCGTGGATGAGCGCGCGCAACTGCATCGTGCTCTTGAACTTGTACGGCCCCTGGAATTCGTTGGGCCGACGCTTGAGCACTCGATACAGCGGGTGGTCGACGGCATACGCCTTTTCCTCGCCGCGAATTGTCAGGTTCAGCGGCAGCATGCCGATCGATTCGGAGATCAGGCTCACGCACCGCAGCAGAGCCATGTTCTCCAGCGCTTTCGAGGTCGTGACATATTCGCCACTCGCCGTTTCGCCGCCGCGCATGAAGTCCATCAGGTCAGCGCTGGTCATTGCCGCGTGCGTCGGGGTCATCGACCATGGCGGCACCGCGGGCTCCTCGCTCGCCTGGGCGGAATTGTCGCCAGCCTCTGCTGGCTGGCGAGAAAACCAATCGAAAAATCCCATAGGGCTCCTTAGAACATCAGAATTCCGCGCTCTTCGTATGCGGATTCGGCAGCGAACTCGCCGCTGATCGCCCGGTTCATGCCCATGATTGTTGCGACGATGCCGTCGATTTTCTGCTCCGGCTTTTCCTTGCGCGGGTAGATGTTGTCCTTCGCGTCGAGCTTGGCCACGACGTTTGATGCCATCCAGGTCAAAACCGGATTGCCATCGTGGTGCACCCGGCCGGCCTTCACAGCGCTCTCGAATTCCTTCATCGGCAGCGACAGGTTCTTGACCGTTTGCCCGACCTCAACCGCGGTGATGCCGCGCTTCGTCAGGCGCTGCTCGAGCTGGGCGGCGCGGAATGGATCGAACACCACCTCTTCAGGCCCGTACTCGCCGATCAGCGCCAAGGTGTCTTCCTCGATCAGGTCGAAGTCGATCTCGGCGCCCTCATGCTGCTGAAGCGATCCCTCGATGACCCACTTGCGATAAGCGCCAGAGTTTTTCGGGTCGTTCTCGATCGCGTGCTCGGGCAGGTAGTAGTGGCCGAACAGGAAAAAGTGCTGCTTGCCGTCGATCTCCTTGACGAACATCAGCATAATCACGCAGACGTCTGACCGGCTGGCCAAGTCCAGGATCACGTAGCACCGCTCGCCCTTGAATTGCTCGGGCCGCAGCTTGTAGTCCGCGCACTTGTTCCAGTCGAGGATGTTCAGCCAGGCCGACTTGGCCGAGCACCACACGTTCAGATGCTTCGTTTTGAATCGAGTCTGTTTCGAAGCACTCTGCACCGCCTGCCGCTGCTGGCTCAGGAGGAAGTCCTCGTCGACCGAGATCCCCATGTTGGGGTTCGCCTTGTACAGCGCCTTCGGATCGTCCCAGCGGTCCTTGTCGTCGATTGTGTAGATCAGCGCGAACAGCTCCTCGTTGTCGAGGACGCCCTCCAGCACCTTCTTTGCCTCCGATTCCTGATCGAAGCATGGGCCGGCGATGTTGAACCCGGCCGTCGTGATCATCAGCATGAGGGGCTGCTCGCGCGAGCCCATGCCGGTTTCCATGGTGTCGACCAGGTCGCTGGTGTCGTGTTCGTGGTATTCGTCCACGATCGCGCATGACGGGCTTGAGCCGTCACCAGGCTTGCCGATCACTGGTTCGAAGCGCGAGCCGTCACCAGGGTTGACCAGCGCCTTGGCCCAGACCTCGGCCCCCAGGGCGTCGCGCAGCTCGGGCGTGCGCTCGAGCATCTGCTTCGCCGGCCGGAATACTTCCCATGCCTGCTTCTCGGTGCCAGCGCCGGCGTACACCTCGGCGCCGAACTCACCGTCGGCCGAGAACATATACAAGCCGATGCCCGAGCCGATGATGGACTTGCCGTTCTTCCGGGGGACGGCGAAGTACGCTTTGCGGAAGCGGCGGCGGCCGTCCTTCTTGCGTTTCCATCCGAACAACGCGCAGAACGCAAAGCACTGCCACGGCTGGAGGACGATCAGCTCCCGCTTCTGCGCCCACTTCCCCTTCGTGTGAGGCATGAGCGACAAGAACTGGCACACCCGATTCGCCGCGTCGTCGTCAAAGTAATACTTGGCACCGCGCTTTTTGGCTGCCTTGAGGTCGTCGAGGTGACGCTTGCACGCCAGGCGGACCCATTTGCAAGCCACGATCTTTTTCTTTACGACCCCCTGCGCGTATTCCAGAGCGATGCCGACATGGTCGGCGGACATATCAGGCCTTCTTCTGCACCAGCGCCAAGAATGGATTGACTGCTGGAGCCTTGACTGCTGCGACGCGCGAACGATCCGCCGGCGTCATGCCGAGTGATGCGAGAGCCGTGCGGATCTGCGCTACTTGGGCCATCGAGACGTCGGCGTCATCCTGCGACCGGAACCGGGCGATGAGGCGCGCGGTCAACTCGACGGCCATCCGGTCCGTCGCCTGCAGCACGCTCGGCGGCAGCAGCGCAACGATCTCGTCCCACACCGCCTTCTGGCCAGGGGAAAAGTACTCGGGCGCCGACTTGTCGAACTCGCCTGACTGGAAGTCCTCGCGCTTGCGGTCCGGGTTGTGGGCGAACGCGCCCCGGGCCTCGAGCACCGCCGATGGGGTTCGAGGCTTCGGCATGGCGTCTCCGGTCAAAAGTCTGAATTGGGGATACAAAAATAAGACGAACAGGTCGGTCTAGAGTCAAAGGGCCCCAGACTTTAGGGCGGGGGTACCCCCTTCGGCCCTCGTCTTGGCCGCGTGGCAGCAGGGGCAGACCGCCTGCAGGTTCTCGTCGGCCTCAATCTGCTCGTCAGACCACCCCCGCGCGCGGGCAGCCGCCTTGTTCACGATGTGATCGACCTCACGCGCAACGAAGGTGCATTTCGGCCCCTTGATCTGGCACAGGCCCGCATCGCGGCTCAGGATTCGCTTGCGCCGCTGCTGCCACGCATAGTCGTATCCGCGCTCGGTGCTTGTCTTGCCCTGGTTCGAGCGGTTCCAACCCGTCGCCTGCTTGGCGTGTCGGGCGCAGTAGCCTGGCGCATCAATCAGCGCCCCGCACCCGACTTTCCTACATATTGTCTTAGGGCGTGGCGGCATCGCATCCTTCTTTACAGCAGCGTCAACACCTTGTCCTTCTTGGTGATGTTGTCTTTAGCCCAAGCAGGGCGGAGGTTCGATAGCGCCCAGCATTGCCGAAACGCGTCAGAATCAATCTCGATGGCGCCGAATGATGCAACCGGGATGATGTGGTCTATGTGAATCTCACCAGTCATGAAGCGCTTCCAGCACATCCCCTTGGTGAACTGCCGCTCCAGGTGCGAGCGTAGATCATCGGCCGTGTACCCGAGCAACTCAGCCATTCGGCGACCGCTACGCCCCTTCTGCAGGGTCACTCGAAGCAAGGCGCGAACGCGATGCTTAAGGGTGAACTCCAGGTCAGTGCCGTAACGTGCGTGGAACGCCGCCCTGGCTTTGGGCCTCCTGCGTTCGTTCAGCGCCGGTGCATTGGCAGCCTGGTACTCGCGCATCTTCTGAAGCCGGACTTCATGATTCTTGTGATGGCGCTCTCGCGCGAGCTTCCGTTGAACGTCCGCATTCTGCGCGTAGTAGGCGCGAACATCTGCGCACAGCCGCTCTTTGTTTGCTTGGTAATGTGCTCGCCGCTTGGGCAGGCGTTCGTCGCGATGATCAGCATGATCTTTCGCCCGGCAAACTCGGCAGACCTCGCGTCGACCATCAGAATTCTTCTTCTTCGCGTGGAAGAACTCAGCTGTTGCTGGCTTCTCTATCTTGCACTTTGTGCATACTCGAACTGCTGTTGTAGGCGTGTCGATCATTCCACATATATATAGAGCTGACGATGCCTCTATTCTAGGTCCGCCAGAGCCGCAATTCCCGGACTGAATTGCGGCACCAGGGCCGCGACCTCGTGCAGCAGCAGGCCCGGCTTGCCGTAGCCCTTCGCCTGCAGGATCTCGGCGGCGCGCTCGGCCTCGACCAGGCGCTCGCAGATGCGATCCAAGGCAGTGCCGTCGATCACGCGCCAGACCATCGCCGGGCGGTTGCCGGTGACGGCGCGCACGATCAGGTGGCGGTAGTGGGTCTTGGCCATGCTCATGCGCCACCAATCCCTTCTGGGACCTGGTCGCGGTGGCGCTGCACCGTGTAGCGCAGCCAGGCCAGTTCGTCTTCAACGCTGATGCGCATGGCTGACCTCAGAAAAAGAAAAGCCGCCCGGCGCATTGCTGCGAGGGGCGGCGAAAGACCAGCGTTGGAGCTGATCGAGGAGACAGGTTGTGGTGGCCGGTGCTGCACCCGGCGACGCCTAAGGAGGATTCAACGGGATTCGCCCGCGTTCTCATTTCACCACACCATGGCAGCCATCCTCTGGCCGGTATGCTGGCATTTAGGCCCAGCCCAGGGCGCTGCCGCACGTTCGGCTGCCATGGCGTGGTGACTCGTTGTCGGGAGTCAGGCGACCAGCCCCAAGGCTATCTGCCAGGTAGGCGGTAAACGTAAAAACCCGCTGGTGAGCGGGCCGGTACAGGCGAGCGAAAGCACTCAATGGATGGGTGCTGTCGCAAGTCCCGGTTATCGGTGGCGCCATGCGCACATTACGAGGCCGGGAGAGTGTAGGCCTGCAGTTTACCTCAAATTGCTGTGCGTATACACAGTGCTCAGCAATAAATCAAGCGGGCTGTGGCGTTCGCATCTTCACCGCCGCGCGCGCGGCGTGGCTGTCGGCGATGCTGTGCAGCTCGCTCACCATGTTGAGCACGTGCTCGCGCACGAACCCGGCCGCCATGGCCAGCTCGGCCTTGCCGCTTCCCTTGCAGCACTTGCATGCACGCGACTCCAGCACACCCGAGCCGCCGCACGTCTCGCACAGGCCATTGAGCCAGTGCGCCAGCGAATGCTCGGCCACGGTGCGGTACAGCTTGATAGCCGCCGCCGCATCCCAGGCGGTATTCTCCGGAACCCACCGGCGCGCGCGGCCGCGCTTCGTGACCTCGGCCGTCCAGACGCGGAGCAGCTGCGCCACGTGGGCCACGCCGCTTTCGAGCGCGGTCGCATCGCCCTGCAGCGCCTGGCGGCATTCGGCCTCGCGGCTCGTGTCCTTCTTGCGGATCGCCTCGGTCAGTTCCTTCTCGACGCGTGTGCGCATCGCGAGGGCCTTGGCCATGTCCTGGGTTGCGGTGCCGGCGTACTTCGCCCGGTGCAGCAGCGCGCCCAGGTCGCCCGGCGTGACGGAGGCCAGTGCCGCCGCGAGCAGCGGTTCGGCCTGGCTGTGACGGGCATCGTCCTGGAGGCTCGATGCGCTCAATGCGTGGATGTAGCGGTCAACGAAACCCATGATTTAACTTTCTGTGGAGGACGACCGAGCCAGCGTACCATATGCCACCAAGAAATTTCCGGGCTGAATTTAATGATTTTCGGAATTGTCGACCGAGCTGCTGTGCTGTTGCTAGCGCGCGTCACGCCAGCCTTCGTCGTACCCAATCATGCCCGCTACGATCATGCCCAGCGTCGCAATCCAGAACACCGGATGATCAGGCCAGATGCCGTGCACGGCCAGCAGGATGCCCAGCGCAGCACCGAGTAGGAGCTTCATCAGCAGGTGCCAAGTCATCATGGCCGCCCTCCGAACATCGCCCACAGCAGCGGGTCGCGCGGCGGCACGGTGAAGGGCTTCGGCGGCGCCGGCGGCTTGGCGCGCGACTTGCGCCTCTTGTCTGAGCGCGGCGGCAGCGGCTGGCCTGTCAGCACCCAGGTAGCGCCGATGATCTGGCCGTCCTCGCCCGTACGGCGGTCGGTTCGGTTCTGGACGGCGCCGGCTTCCTGCATCTGCTTGAGCATGCGATAGACCTCGGCGCGCGGCAGGTCGAGCGCCGTGTACAGCGCGCGCGTCGTCCGAGAGGAGACTGCAAGCGCAGCCAGGATCGCGGCTTGCAGCTTCGCCCCGCGCCTTTCAGCGGCAGTCGGGGGCAATTGAGGAGGCGAGGTATGGATCATGGCGAGGTTCTCCGTTCATCATGGCGGATGTTGAGCAGCGCGGCGAACCAGGGCTGCGGGCGGCCGCGCAGGCGGTGGATGCGGTAGTGCACGCGCGCGGCGGCGCGCACCCTGTCGTATCGATCCGGGTCGGCCTTGATGCGCAGCCAGTCCTGTCTGTTGCGCTCCTGCCGGGTCTTCGTGACTGGCTTCGGCGCGTCCCGCCGGCTGCCGGCAGCGAAGACCGGCGCGGGCAGCCCGCCGGTGGGCTGCCACTGCTTGATGAACACCCGGCGCGGCGCGGTCCGCAAATGCGCCAGGTAGCGCCGCACCGCCGGCGCGGTAACGCCGAGCAGGCGCTTCAAGTCGGCGATCGCCATCGGGCGCGCAGCCAGCTCGCCAACAATCCGCGCCAGCCGGGCCTGAGCCTTGGGCGTCTCGAAGGTGAAATTGCCCATCAAGCCGCCTCCCCGCTCATCGCCATCACCTCGATCAGGGCGCCGGGCGTCTCCGAGTAGCGCTTCTCGATCATGATGCGCACCACCTGGGCGTCGTCGCGCCAGATGATGCCGTTGCAGCCGTCCTTGATCCCCTTCAGCACGTTGTCGGCATCGGGCTTCTTCGTGGCCGCGATCCCGCCGGCGACGGCCAGCGCACGGCGCTTCTTCGACCAGCTGGCGGGAATCTGCAGGTCCAGCGTCAGGGACAGCGCCACCGGGCCCGCGGTCGGCTCAATGCCGGCCATGGCCTGGGTGGCAGCCATCTTGACCAGGTTCTCGTAGCTGGCGGTCTTCTGCGGCGTGTACGCGACCACGTGCGCGCCACGGCGGGCGAACTTCGGGCGGCCCTTGGCGACCGGCTGGCCGGGAATGTTGAACGCGACGATCATGCGGTGATTCCTTCCTGCTTCAGTTGTTCCTGGGTGATGGCGCGGGCGCGGTCGAACGCGGCGTCGAGCTGCTGGCGCGAGATCCAGCCCGGCAGCGGCCGGCGGCCGTCCAGAACGTCGTGGCAGTCGCTGCAGCCGAAGCACGCGGCGCTATCGGGTGCCTTCAGGGCCATGCCCTTGCCGTCGGCCAGGCGGTTCGAGTGGCACAGCACCGTGGTGGCCGGGTCGCGGTTGCAGACGCCCGGGAGCATCAGCGTGCAGTCGCGGCCGCGCGCGGCGCGCCGGGCCGGCGTCGACTTGGCGCGGGACTTCTTCATCGGCTTGCGGGTCTTGAGCTGCACCGCGGCGACGCGAAGCAGGCCGGCGCCGTCGGCCGGCGTCTTGAAGCCGGTGCCGCGCGCCATCGGCGTCTTGCGCGAAAGCGGCTTGCCCTGCTTGAGGGTGCCAGTGCGGGCGATGGGAGAGGTGCGGATCATGCGGCCTCCATCACGGCTTCGATGAAGACGCGCGCCGCTTCGGCGTTGATCGCGTTGCCGTAGGCGCGCAGGCGTCCCACTCGGGCGGCAGCCCCATGAGCCAGCGGGAATGTGCCGGGTTCAACTGGCCGCCACTTTCCATCCCGGCATCCGAGCCAGTCAGCATCGCGCCAGAAGCCGTTAGTCGGGCCGGAGTCGCATGTGGCAGCGGTATGTACCGCCCCGTCGCCTGGTTGGTCAGCGACGTCTGCTGCTTGCCGCCCGCCGATTCGCAGTCCGTCGCGTTCGGCGTCGCCCACCCGCAGAAGGCCTGAGCCTGCATGTTCAAATCGGACATCGACACACCCATCTGCGCGCCACTGGCGATGGACTTTCGCTTGCGCTCCAGGAATGCTTCGGGCGTTCCGTTCGCCTGCTGCGCCAGCGGCGTTCCCCAGCCCGCCAACATCGCGAAGTCCTGCAGGCGCTGCTGTACCTTGCTGCCGTCCGCACGTGTCATGCTCAGCGCCGACTGCTCGTTGCCGGCGCGGTCGTTGCTGCAGCTGGGCGTTGGCCACCCAATAGTTCCTGTCGCGGATGTGCGGCGCACCGATGCCCGCAGACGGGAACGGGACACTCCCGAAGGCGTAACCCATGGCTTCCAGGTCAGCGTGTACAAGGTCGATCCATACATCGACGTCTTTGCTCGCAACCTGCTCTCCAAGGACGACTGGAGGCTTGCACTGCGCGATGAGGTGCCCAAAAGCTGGTCAGAGGTGCCGCTCGTCAGCAAACCCAGCTCCTTGGCCTGCCGCGCTGAAAGGTTGGCAGGGACAGGAACCAGTCCAAACAGGTCGGTCGTCTGGCCAGCCGGCGCGGCGAAGTGCCAGGGACCACACGCCGATGCCGGCGAAGAAGTGGCACTGGGTGAAATCCTTGAGGTCGGCGGGGTGTACATCCTCTATGCTCCTGGTGTCGACCACGCCGGGAGCGATGTGGCCAGCCCACATTAAGTTCTCCAGCCACTGTGCGGCGTAGGGGTCGATTTCGTTGTAGTAGATAGTCATGCTTGTGCTTTCTCCTGCTGCATCGCCACATACCGCGCCCTCGGCGCCCGGTCCTTCGCTTCCTTGAACAGGACGCCGATCTGGCCGTTCCAGGGCTTCGGCTCGCCCCAGGCGGTGCATTGGCCGACCGGCGCGCCGTCGGTGGGTACGGTGAAGCGCTCGCACATGGCGCAGGGGTCGTGTTCGCGCGTCATGCGAACATCCTCAGCTGCGAAGCTTCTAGCTCGAGCGCAGCGGCGCACGCCGGGTTGATCCAAATGACCTCCTCGCGCAGTGCGGTGCCGCGGCCTGCGCTGATGCGCGCGCTGGTCGAGTGCACGGTCCAGCCGGCCAACCTCGAGGCGTACAAGTCCGATCTGTAGCCGGACAGGACAACGAAGCCGTCTAGCTCGAGCAGCGTGTCGAGCAGCTCGCAGTGGTCGAAGTCCGAAAGCTCGTGCTTGTAGGTGCGGCGGCTGCCCGTCATCACGCGGGTGCCGTGCATGTACGGCGGATCCACAAAGTGCAACGTCGACGGTGCGTCGTGGGCCTTCATGACCTCGATCGCCGGACGGTTCTCGACCAGGACGCCGGTCATGCGCTGTCCAGCTGCTGCGACGGCGTGCGGGTACGTGGCCCACAGGTGCTGCGCCGTGCCGTACTCGCGCTTCGTGTCGATGCGGAACCCGGTGTGACCCTTCGTCGCGCCAGCGGATCCGAAGCCCATCTGCGCACGGATGCACAGGCGGCGCGCCATTTCGAGCGGCTCATCGGTCGGCTCCCATGCCTCCTCGAAGTCGGCCCGGCTGTACGGGGTCAGCACCAGTAGCTCGAGCAGCTGGATCCGCAGCGCTGGGTCGCGCAGCACGCGGAAGAAGTTGACGACGGCGCCGTCGAGGTCGTTGTAGACCTCGGCATAGACGCGGCCCTTCTGGAGCAGCACGCCGGCCGCGCCGCCGAACGGTTCGACATAGCAGGTATGTTCCGGGAAGAACTGCATCACCCACTGGCCAGACGGAACTTGGCGCCGTGGTAGCGCAGCGCCGGCGCGGTGACTTTTTGCGGCAGCTCACCGCTGATGATCGATGGCATCATGCAGCTGCTCCCACCGGCTGGCGCACGCGCCGCGCATCGCCCCAGTTCAGCGCGCAGCTGAACGAGTTCTCGTGCAGGCGGCTGTGCACGCGCTCGCCGACGTGGCGCGCCAGGTGGTCGAAGGGCTGGTTGCTGATCGCGATGACCGGTTTGTTCTCGTTGTAGCGGCGGTTGACGATCTCGGTCAGCAGCAGCGAGGCGTTGTCCTTGACCGGAATGGCGTCGATCTCGTCGAGCACCAGCACGTCGTAGCTGGCGAAGCGCGCGATGTCGGCCTCTTCGCTCTTGCCCTCGCGGCCGTAGTTCGCCTGGATCTCGCTGATCATTCCCTTGGCCGTGATGTAGCGGACCGAGCGGGCAGCCGAGTGCATCAGGGCCTGGGCCAGCTCGCACGCCAGCAGCGTCTTGCCGGTGCCGGTCGGGCCGACGAGGATCAGCGCCGCCCACGCCCGGTTCTTCAGGATGAAGTCGCTGAACAGCTTGGCCTGGCGCCGCACCGCGCGCTGCGGGTCGGTCGTAGCGATGAAGCGCTGCTCGATGTACTTCGCCGGGATCGTTGCCGCCGCCAGCAGGTCTGCGCGGCGCGCGGTCACCCACAGCAGGTCCGTCTCGGCGGCCATCTTCGCCTCCAGGCATTTCGGGCAGTGCCAGGCCGAGCCCTTGCGCACCAGCACCTCGGCCGTGCCATGCACTTCGCACATGCCGCTGGCCATTTCGACGTGGGCGCTGAAGCGCCCCAGGGCGCCGCCAACGTGGTTCAGTTCGGTCTGCAAAATTCGATCTCCTCGTCAGGGCCCGGCACCGTGGCGCCGTGGCGTTGCATGCTCTCCTCCATCGCGCGCTGGTCGCCGGAGCGGTCCAGGTGCGAGAAGTTGAATTTTTCGTTGACGGCCGGCGGGCGGGCCGCGGTGCGGCGCTCGGCCGGGTTCAGCAGGCGCTCGACGATCGGCGCCAGGTACTGCGGCGGGATGCTCTCGTCGCCCTTGTGCTCCCGGGCCATGCGCACCGCCTCGACCAGCAACTCGATCGAAACCCCGCGATCAGCCCAGCCGATGACGATCGGGTTCATCGAGGTGGCGGTGACGCCAAGGGGGCGCAGTGCAACGGCGATGGCAACCGCCGGGGCGACCGGCTCTGGCAGGTCCTGGCGCGGCGGCAGTGGCGCTGCACCTGGCGGCCGGAAGTCGTCCGGATCGGCAGGACCGCCGCCGCCCTCCGCCGGCGCGCTCGCGTCGGTGGTGGTGGGGGTATCAGGATTCAGGATGGGGGAATCAGGAATCAGGGCGTTATCAGACGGTGGGATAACGTTATCTAACGGTGGCTTAACGTTAGCCTTCGTTTCTACCGCCTTTGCCTTGGTAGATTTGCCTGTTATCCCACCGTTCTTGCTGCGCTCATTCACGGTGTAAAAGCCCTCCGCGTCAGGCAGAGCACTGTCCTTCTCCGTGGAATGAGGTGCTTGGTGCTTGGCGAAGTTGGCGATCTCGATCACCTTGATGCCGTCCGCCTGGTAGCGCGTGATGAAGCCGCTGTCGGCCAGCTGGCCCAGCGCCTGCTCGCAGTCGACGTCGTCGGCCGGGAAGATTTCCATCTTGATCTTCTTCGGACGATCAACCACGCGGCCTTCGCGATCTGCGATGGTCCACAAGCCGATGAACAGCAGCCGGGTGGCGAACGGCAGCTCGACCAACTCGTCGTTGGTGAAGAAGCCGGGCTTGATGTTGCGTGCACGTGCCATTTCAGTGGCCTTTCTCTACCAGCGGCAGCTGGCGGGTGTCGACCGGCTTGGCGACGTAGATCACGCCGCGCTCGCAGTGCTCCAGTTCCGCGCGCTGGGCGACCTGGCAGGCGCGATCGCAGATCGATGCGTGCTGGCCAGCGAACAGGCAACCGCGGCAGCTCTTGGCCGGCCTGGTGGTGAACTGCATGCTCTCGGGATGCAGCGGCTCGCCGTGGTGGCCGAGCCAGTCTTGGATGGCGACGCAGTGCCTCATGCAGTCACCATCAAGGTTGCGGCCGGCGCGCCGAACAGTGCAGCCACCAGCGGGTCGCGCAGGCCCAGGGTCGGGTACTTGCTGCTGATCACGACCTGGCGCTCATCGGCCTGCGAGTACGTCTCGTCGAGGTCGGACGGGCCCAGGCGCCAGATGCAGGCGGTGCCGCCGTGTGCCGACGGCGCGCGCACGGCATTGACCAGGCCAAGGCCGCGCATGTAGCAGAGGCGCGTGCTGACGTCCTTCGTGGAGAAGCCGGTGACGGCGCTGATCTCATCGGTGCGCTGGTAGCCAGCTTCGAGCGCCACCAGGATCGCGGCGCGCATTTGGGGTTGGAAGCGGCGCGACATCACTGAGCCATCCCATTCAGGCGGGCCAGCAGCTCCATCATCGGGCGAATCGAAACGAAGATCGCCTTCTCGATGCTCTCGACCTCGTGGCGGTCGATGCGGCCGTCGGCCAGCGCGGTGTGCACCTGCGTGCCGACCTGGCCCAGGCTCTGCCAGATATCCGTGACCGATTCCAGCACCGCCATGTCGCTGGCCGGCTGCTCGTCGATCTTCGTGCACACGAAGCCGTGCTGGCGCGCCAGGGCGTGCAGAACGTCGTGGCAGCCGGTCAGCTCCATCACCCGCGAGGCGTCGTCCATCGTCAGGACGTTCGTCGTCGAGTTCGGGTTGGCCTTGTTGCGCAGCAGGCCGGCGGTGTAACCCATGCGCACGGCCAGGGCCTCGCAGCCGCCTGGGGCTTCGTGCACGGTACGGTGGAAGGCGTCCTTGTAGTTCATGTGCGGTTCCTGAGAACAAATGATGCGTGGAAATGTTTATGGCGCGACAATGCAGTGATGGAAACTTCGAAAATCACTTCGACTTATCGGCCTGTCGTCGGCGCGGCAGTTCGGGCAGCGGCCCGTAGATGTCGTCGAAGGTGACGCCGAAGCCCAGTCCATGGGCGTAGGTGATCAACCTTCGGGCGACGTCTGGCGGCACCTGTTGCCCCCGCTCGTAGTTCGACACGTTGCCTTGAGTAACGCCGATGCCGGCGGCCAGTGCTTCTTGGGTGACGCCGAGGCGCGCCCGGAGGGATTTGATCGAGTTCATGCTTGAATATTAGTCCGACTAATCATCAATGTCAACAGTCTGACTAATTGTCGAATATTAGTTTTACTTATATCCTCGCGCGTATGCCAGCCTTACCCCTCACAAAAGAGCAGCTCGAAGACGCAGCTCGCCTGAAGCAATTGTTCGCCACCTGGCAGAAAGCCCAGCGCGAAGCTGGGCTCCCCTCGTCCCAAGAGGCGCTGAGCGACCAGCTCGGCTTTAACCAGAGTGCACTCAGCCAGTACCTCAACGGGCGGATCCCGCTGAACATCGACGCCGCGACCAAGTTCGCGAACCTCATCGGGAAGTCCGTCGCCGACTTCAGCCCGCTGCTGGCGGCCCAGATCGAGAAGTACACCGGCCCGGCAGAGCCGGTGGACCCTGCCGCGATGGTCCGGAAGGCGACGCCGGTATCCCTGGATGAGCCGGACCCGAGCGGCCTTATTTCCGTCCAGGCCGTGAACATTCGCGTCGAGGCCGGCGTGCCCGGGTTTGAGGCTGATCGAGAATTCGAGGATGGCGGGCTGATTCAGATCCCTCGGGAAGCGGTCGAGACCGAAGAGTGGGCACCTCAGTGCCTCCTGGCCATCAAGGTGCGCGGCCTGAGCATGCTCCCCGTCTTCGCCGACGGCGACACCATCGTCATCAACGTGGCCGATCGGCGCCTGGTCTCGGGCGAGGTCTACGCAGTGAATTGCGACGGCAAGCCAGCCGTCAAGCAGTTGGTCTTCGAGCGCCACCAGTGGTACATGCGCTCGTTCAATCCGAATTTTCAGCCGGTACCCTACCGCACGCCGGCGTCCGATATTATCGGCAAGGTGGTGTACCAGCCTGGCCGAGTAGTCTCGGGGCGGATGAAGCAATGAGGCGATTCGCGATTGCCGAATGGCTCGGCCCGCTGATCGTTGTCGAGCTGGATCCGGCTGAATTTGATGGGCCAGACATAGAGCGCCTCGAGCAGAAGATCGCCCAGCGATTCCCGGGCATCAACGTGGCGATCATCACGCCGGACTGGGAGGCTGATAGCGGCATCCGTGTGCGCGGCCTCGAGGCCCCGGCTGATGTGCTGGCTTCGCCCGACTTGGCCTGGCGCGACCTGAACCTCCCCGATGACGACGAGCTACCCTTTTAAATCAGAGAAAATGAACGCTATCTCATGGAGGACCGATGAAAAAGTTTATCGCCGCAGCTGCATTATCAGCGATCTCTAGCGCGACTTTCGCGAGCCCCTGTGTCGCGCTCGATTATCAAGAGATGAAGGACATGTCGGTCGAGGAGCTAGCCCTGGAAGCATGCAAGGCAAGCGCATCCGCCGTCAGCAGTTTCGAGAAAAACATGGAGAACCTTGGGAGGCGCGGGCCGAAGCCCTATCCGGACGCGCAGGCTGATTTTGACCAGTGCATGGGCCAGAGCGCTAGGATGGAGCGCGTGTTGGCCGCCAAGGGCGTGCCGAAGGAAAAAATCCCCGCAGTCTGCGAGCAGGCGCGGGCGACGGCGGTAAGGCCGGCCAATCAATAAGGCGCTACGGCACGCCTGGATGCCGCGGGGCTTACGATCCCCAGCAAATAATTTATGGCTCTTAAATTCTTCCCTGAGCAGGGTTCGATTCTGATTTGTGATTTCAAGGGCTTTAACGACCCCGAGATGACGAAGCGCAGGCCTGTCGTGGTCATTTCGCCGAAGAGGAAGCATAGTCCGCGCCTATGCACCATTGTTCCGTTAAGCACGACTGCCCCTAGGCCAGTGGAGAAGTTTCATGTGCGATTGCAGATTGAACCGGCTCTACCGGAGCCGTATGATCGAGCGATATGCTGGGCCAAGTGCGACATGATCTACCAGGTCTCATTTGACCGCCTCTCACTACCGTGCTTCGGCAAGATCTCGGATGGTAGTCGCATGTACTATCAGGTGCCCGTTGCCCCTGAAAAGTTGCTAGAAATTCGACAGGCAGTAGCCTTCGCTCTGGGCCTGCACGATTGACCTTGTAGCGTTTAAACGCTATGATGGTGTCGTTCCTGCGCTGCGCAAGCATCAGGCTGAAGTCCTCTTCGGAGGCCTTTGCACTTGGAGATTGCAATCCTGTGCAACGACATTCGGGCCCCACTTGTTGGGGCCCTTGCTTTTCCCGCCTCCATACCCGCCCAGCGCGGGTATTTTTTTGCCCGTAGCTCGGGCCGGCCTGCCGGCAGCGCCAGCGCGACTATTTTCTCGTAATTATCAGTCCGACTGTTGACATCATAAATTAGTCGGACTAATATGACTCCATCGCAACCGAGCCCAGCAGGGCCCCGGATGAACTGGAGAAAAGCATGGGCAAGTACACCACCGAGCAGCTGGGCCAGATGGCCGCCACCGTGCTCGCAGCGCGTGACGAAGGCGACGACCGCTTCTTCGCGCTGATCATCACCCTATCGTTCACTCTCGGGCTGGACCCGAACGATGTGCTCGAGCGCATTGAGCGACTGGCGCAAGCGCATGCGACGGCACGGCACGCGACAGCAGCCGAATCCAGCGAGGTGCCGGCATGACCCAGCAGTACGACACCGAATACCTGAAGCAGGCGATCGACGACGAGATCAAGCTCGGCCTGCTCGACAAGAAGCTGCGCGGTATAAGGCCGACCACCGTGTGGTTCGACGTGCCAGTTCACGCCCGGCAGCCCGGGATGGCGGCTAGCAGCGGCTACGGCGGCCTTCGCGGCGTCGACTTGCCAAAGTACCGCCGCAACCTGCGCGACGCCGGCGAGCTGGCGATCCGCCGCGGCCTGAACGTCAAGCACGACCACGAGGAATGCAGCGTGTCGGTCAGCTACGGCAGCAGCCGGCGCGCGGTGACCGAGTTCTACGGAGCGCACCCCGAAGTCGCCGCCGCCACGATGGCCGCCATCACCCGCGCCGCGATCCAGCTGCTGACCGAGCAGCGCGACGAAGCTGCCGCGCTCAACCCCACCCGCGCGACTTCGCGCCGCAAGCCCAGCGCCCGGGCGAAAAGCAAGGAGTGACCGCCATGTGCTTCCGCATCACCACCCGCACCGCCACCAGCACCACGACCTACACCGCGATCGGCAACCGCGATGCGCTGATTGACGCCGCCTACGAGGCCGGCGCCCTGGGCGTGACGCTGGTGGTCGAACAGTAACCGGCCGCGCGCCACCATCAGGAGATTGAGCATGCCCCAGAAAAAACGCCGCATCTACCGCGCGCCGAGTGCCGACAGCCAGGGCATGACCCAGGCCGACCTGGATGCGATCCGCAACTATCGCGCCAACCGCGGCTCGTCGCGCTACTACAGCGACCTGAAAGCGATCGACAGCAAGGCCCCCATCACCCAGCCAGACGAGGCCAAGAAATGACCAGCACCAGCCTGCCAGCACCAGCACCAGCACCCGGCGCGCTGCGGCGCCGCGTCGACGACCTGTTCCTGCCCGGCCATTCGCTCGACTGGGGCGAGGATGGATCGCCGCTGCCGCCTTCGACCGTCGTCTACCAGTACCGCCCGCGCGCCGACGAGCGTCACCGCCTCTGGGCCGACATCAAGACCGAGGAGCTGCTGGCCTATGTCCAGGCCGCGCCGGAGCGCTTCGAGCTGCGCGCGCTGTACAAAGATTCGATCGAGGACCTGGTGCGCGCACCATCGGTCGTGGTGCTCACGGCGCTGGCGGCGCTGGACCGCTCCCGCTTCGAGGCGGAGGCCGCAAAAGCGAAGCTGCGCGCCGCGCTCGCCGCCCTGGGAGGCATGCCATGAAGCGCCCGTACAGCGAGCACGATCTCGCCGCCGCCAGCCGCTTCACGATCGCGGTCTTGGCCGTAGTCGTCCTGTGCACTGCAGCCATCTTGAACGGGTGGCCGCTGTGATCCGCCGCATCGCCCTGGCCCTGGTCGCCGTCTTCGCCCTGCTGCTGATCATCGGCGATATCCAGCGCGTAGAACACGAAGAGGAAATGCGCGAGGTCTACCGCGCGCTCGAGGCGGTCGAGTCGTGAGCTTCGAAGCCCTGCGCGTGACCTTCCAGTGCCCCGAGCGGCTGGCGCGCCACCTGTACGACGAGCTGAGCGCCGCGCGTGCCGAGATCGCCCGGTTCGAAGCCGCGTTGTCGCTGGCCGAGGCCCAGCGCGACAAGCTCAAAAACAAACTGGCGCCGCCGGCCGAGCGACGCACACATCGAGGACAGAACTGATGAACCAAGTAATCACCCGCGCCACCGGCGCCACTCCCAGCGCCACGCCACCGGCCACCGCGCGGCGCACCTGGGCGATCCTGCTCACCAGCGCGAACCACGGTGTCGTCGGTCCGCTCGGCAGCACCTTCCCTCACGCCGGCGAACACCACGAGCGCGTGCAAGTCGTCGAGCTGGTTGAGGCCGGCGCACCCCCGGCACCAGACGTGGATCTCGCCGGTCTGCTCCGCTTCAACATGGCCGGCGAGCCAGTTGCGATCGAAGGTGCGGCCCCGGTCGCGGCACAAGCCGGTCAGGTAGCGGCGGCCGACCTGCACGACGCGATCATTCGCCTGCGGGAGACATCGCCCTACGATCCAGTTCGCCACAGCACTGAGCATGTCGCATACAAGTGCGGCCACCGCGACGCGCGCCACGCTGCCGCCGAGTTGGCTACTGGTTCTACGGCCGGTCAGGTAGCGGTGCCGGGGTGGATCAGCGTGGACGAACGCTTTCCGGGCGAGCAAGGGCAGGACAGCGAAGAGGTGCTGTGCTTTCTGAGCGGGCATTGCGCCATGACTGATTTCGAGTGTCGTGACGGCGCGGGCTGGGGCATCCGCCTCGGCTATTACGACGCTGAGAAGGGCATGTTCCGCACCGGCGGCCGCCCAGATGCGAGCGTCACCCACTGGATGCCACTTCCCCCATCGCCAGCAAAGGAATCGAAATGAGCAATCCAACTGAACTGACGGACCTGGACCGCCTGGAAGCGCTGGCGCGCGCGGCAACGCCTGGACCGTGGTCCTGGTGGACCAGCAACAGCATCCTTCGCCTGAGTGCCGACGACGGAATCGACGGTGGAGTCCTGCACGCCTACTCCCATCGTGGCTACGCCGACATCTGCTGTGGAGAGAGCGACCGCGCCTTCATCGCCGCCGCCAACCCTGCCGCCGTGCTGGCCCTGATCGAATTGGCTCGCCGCGCCCAGCCAGAGGGCGAAGCGCCGCAAGCCGACACCATCGACACTCCCGAATTCCGCGATTTACTGCATACCGTACAGGCGCTATTCATCGGCGACGCAAGCGCAGCCAAGGCGGCACTCATTGCCCACATCGACGCCCGTATCGCCCCAGCCGCCCAGCATGCAGAGAGCGGCGCACTCGAAGCCGAATTGAAGCGTCGCATGGCCACGTATGCAGCAGGCCACGAAGCCGCTGTCGAATATCTGCGTTCGGAACTGGAGAAAGCACGCGCAGCCCTCACCGCTCAGTCCCAAGACACCGGCCTGCTGAAATTGGCGCTCGAACAGGCGAAGTCTCGGATCGCACAAGCAGATGCGCGGATCGAGGAACTGGAAGCCGCTCAGTCCCAAGGCGCACAGCCCAGCCTTGCCGCACTCGATCAGGCGTGGAAGCTTGGGCTGAAAGCCGATGTCGACGGGTGGGCCGATCTGCGCGCCCAGCAAGCCGCAGCACCTGGCGCGCTGGCCGTGATTCCCGTGTCCGCAATCCAGGAGATCGTGGACACAAAGTATCCGGTAAGCCGCAACGATTATACGTCGGTCAACAGCATCCTGAAGAAGCTCGAAGCTGCTATTGCTGCCGCCCCTAGCGCCCCCGGCACACCGGAAGCGCCGGGGCTGCCGGGCCAAACCGATGAGGAAGCCTATGCGGGTTCGGGCTATCACCACGTCATGTCGCTCGACACCTTCAAGACGTTCCGGCGCGAGTACGAAAATCGCGCCGCCCAGCTCGACGGCGGCCAGGGAGATGGAGCATGAAGCCGCTGAAAGCCTACCAGGTCCACGACGGCGACGAGGGCTGGTCGATCCAGTTCGCCACCAACAGCGCCACCGCGCGCCGCCATGGCGCCAACGAGATCGGCTGCGACTGGGAAGACATCGAGTCCTGCCGCCGTATGCCGGTGCTCGACCAGCACGCTCCAGGGCCTGTGCCGGTAAGCGCGATGCTGGCAGCCGGCTGGTGGTTCGAGTGCATGCACTGCGGCACTCAGGTCTATGACGATCATGAAGGCCACATCGCCGAAGGGCAGCACGTGTACTGCAGCGAGCGCTGCTCCCAGAGGGAATGGCTGGATCGCCGCACCCGCCAGCGCGCCGAGGTCGACCTGATCGAGCTGTTCGAGGCGAAGTTCCCGGGCTGCACCATCAAGCACGTCCACGTGTACCGCCGGCTCGAAGCCAAGGAACACAAGAACGACGGCGGCAAGGCGCTGGTGCGCTTCAGCTTCCCAGGCGCCAAGTATCAGTCGACGTTTGAGTTCGGCGACGACCACGTGTCGATCCCTCTTATCGACGTCGATGCGTGGCATGCCTGGCGCGGCACGAAACCTGAGCAGGAGGCCGACCATGGCTAACCCCTCCCATGACCTGCTGCCGTGTCCGTTCTGCGGTAGCGCCGAAGTCTCCCGCGACGCATGGGAAAGCTTGACGGCTGAAGGCCCGGGATGCGACGAGTGCGGCGCTACTGCTGCCACGGATGCAGACTGGAACCGCCGCGCCACCCCGCCATCGCCCAGCACCGCGCCCGAGGTGAAGACGTGGCAGGAGCGATGCGGGGATACCGGGATGATGCCGTCGCTGCAAGAGGCGTCGCTCGCCATGAAAGCCGAAATCGCCGATCTCCGCGCCGCCCTTGCTTCTCGCCCTGCTGAGGTGGACGACGAAGGGCTGCCGGCGCCAGCAGCCTGGGCGGTGGGCGAGGAACTCTTCACTTGCCATGATGCCATTCCTTTCCGTCTACTGCCGCCTATTGGTCAGCCTGAACCGCTATTCACCGCCGAGCAGTACCGCCAGGGCCAGCGTGATGCGGTGGCGGCGGATCGGGCGCGGCGTGGGGCGGTAGAAAAGCCGCAGGTCGTGCAGGACTGGCGCGCGCTTGGCTACGTCGTGGGCGCAACCGTTCGGCAGGAGATCGGCCTCGGCAGGTACGACGACGCCGTTATCACCCATGCGGAGAGAAATGGTGCGCTGGACGTCGAGATGAACGGTCGCGCCTACGGCTGGTCGGCGCAGTTCTGCAAGGTCGTGGCAGCGCCGACCGAAAAGAAGGCGGCGAGCTAATGGTCGACCTGAGCAACATCACGCACGAGGCGCGCCGCCAGCACCAGTGCGCATTCTGCGGCCTGTCGATCCAGACCGGCGAGCGGTATGTGCGCGCCAAGGCGCCGGGCGGCGGGCTTCTGGCGAAGCGCGCGTTTCACAGCAAGTGCTATGCCGGGCTGAGCGCGGCAGTAGCAAAAAAAGGATGAGCGGAGGATGTATGAGCGCAAGCGGATACTTGAGCGCGGATGAGTTGGCCGAGTTGGTCGACTGCAAACCGAACCAGCGGACGAGGATGGCAGCATGGCTGCGCGCGAGGAAGTGGCGATTTGAGGTGGGCTCGACCGGGCTGCCGAAAGTTGCGCGCGCCTACCATGACCGTATGATGGGCATTACCGATGAGCCAAAACGACAAAAATATGCGGACGAACCGAACCTCCAGGCCTTCTCTTAAAGAGCGCACAGGGATCGACCGGCTCTATAAAAGAACCGGCGTAAAGAAAGTGTCTTGGTATTACCAATACCCGGACGGGAAGAACGAAACTCTGGCCACGGCGGCGGTCGGCGACAAGCAGGCAATCCGCGAAGCCGACATCGTGGCCAAGCGCCGCGCGATCGATATCCAGCAGGGCCGGATCATAGCCGGCTCGCTGGGCGAGCTTATTGACCGGTTCAAGACGGAAGAGGATCCGAAGCACTACCGCGACCAGTCGAAGGAAGGCATTGCGGTCCGGAATGGCATCTACGCCAACCTGACGAAGTTCTTCGGCCAGATGGCGCCGCGCTCGCTCAGGACGATCCACGGATACCAGTACGTGGAGGCGCGCGCTTCGGCCGGCGCGCCGGCGAAAGCCTGGAAGGAGCTCTACACCTTCTCGACGATTTGCAAGAAGGCGATCCGATGGGGGGTGATGGAATTGAATCCATTTGTGGACATGGATACCGATGTGCTCGAGAAGGACGTACGCACAGTGTCGAGGTCACAGATCGTGCGCTTCTACTTTTGGACCCAGCGCCAGGAAAACCGCGTGGCCCGCCTGATGGGGTGCATGGCCCTTTTCACCTACCTGACCGGCTTCCGGACAGCAGAGGTCCGGCCTATGCTGAAGACTGCCTGTGGCAAAGAAGGTGTGACCGCGGTGGGCGCGAAACGGAAACGGGGTGAGGCTGAGACGCTGAAGCTGCGAGAGTGGTCACCGCGGCTGCGCATGGTGGTCAAGCGCGTGGAGCAGGCGCAGCAGCATATGCCATCGATTCCCCAGGAAGCGAGCCAAGCCCTGGCGCAGATCGCGATATCGATAGCCCGGGGCGAGACTGCGAAAGCTGCAGCTGCCGCCGCCGGCATGAAGGAGTCGACCTACTACTACTGGGTCAACAGAATGAAGAAGGATGAGCGGGTCAAGCCGAAGGAGTCGGTCTATATGTTTCCCGCAGCGGGCGGTAAGTGTTATACAAAGGGCGGTCTGACCTCATCCTGGGGCGAGGCGATGCTGACCTACGTGAAGACGCTGGACCCTGATGTGACCGAGAAGACGCTGACGCAGCACCCCGAATACTTCGCCCAGTTGGACATCAGGCCGGCCGCGATCACGACGAAGCTGTCGAAGCGGGAGGCCGACGCCTACGACTTCGCGGCCCACGCAAACCCGTCGACGACGCACCGTCATTACGACCGGCGAAAGGTGCGAAAAGCGAGCGCGACCGAGTAAGATTTTTTACAACGCCCCATTTCCCTCATAGGGGAGAAATCCGCAAAAAGTCGAGTCGCCGTTGTAACACCAAAAGCGTAACGCTTTGATATAATTGCGGAAATCCATGGGCCGCTGCTGGATTGTGATTCCTGTTGTCGTGGGTTCGAGTCCCATCAGCCACCCCACCGAATTCATGAAAAAGGTCACCTGCTCCGGCATGTGGCCTTTTTTGTTTTCCGAAGGACCCGCATGCAGATCACAGGACAAACCCTCACTCGCGCGGATGTCGAAGCGGCATTACCCCACGCCCCACTCGTCTTCCAGGATTGCAACCTCGACGGCGCCGACCTGTCGCGCCTCGACCTGCGCAACTGCACCTTTACCAGCTGCAGCATCGCCGAGACCTCGTTCTACGCCGCCAAGCTGGGCCAGACCACCTGGCAACGCTGCCGCGGCCGGCAAGCCGATTTCGAAGCGGCCGACCTGACCGACGCCCGCTTCCAGGGCTGCGACCTGAACAACAGCAGCTGGCGCCGCGCCCACCTGGCCTCGCTCACCGTCAAGGGCTGCAAGCTGACCGGCGCCAGCTTCGAGGAAGCGGCCCACCTTGGCCTGGAGTTCGAGGATTGCCTGCTGGTCGGCGCCGACCTGCGCCGCATGTCCTTCCGCAAGGCCAAGCTCATCCAGCTGGACTTCGGCGACGCCGACCTGGCCGCCTGCGACTTTCGCGACGCCGTGTTCGAGGGCGGCAGCCTGCGCGGCGCCAACCTCAAACAGGCGCGCTTCGACAACGCCGACTTGCGCGAAGCCGACCTGGGCGGCATCACGCTGGCCGATATCAAACTGTTCCAGGGCGCCTGGATCACGCCGCGCCAGGCCGCGGAACTGGTCAGCGAACTCGGACTGCGCGTAGCCTGAACCCAGCTTCACATTTGGCGCCCATCCCAGGACACAGATGTAAAAATCCCCAGCTTAACCGCTGGATAAGACGTGATGTGCGACAATTGGTGAGTTTTCCAAAAAGAAATTTTCCCCGCTATTTCGATGTCGCAAGCCAGTCGTCGTTCAACGGCGGCTCCCCGATGTATGCCAGATAAGAGTACCGCTCCCGAAATATCTCGCCTGACCGCCGAAAAACGTCCTGCAGTGCGCAATGCCGTGCTGTTCGTGGCCGCCCTGTGCCTGTTGTTGCTGACCATACAGGTTTCAGACGGTTGGCGCGCGCGCAAGGAGCGTCTGGCGGAGGTGGGCGTCGCCACCACCAATATGTCGCATGCGCTGGCGGCGCAGGCCGAGAGCGCGGTGCGGGTGGTGGACACGGTACTGGCCGGCGTGGTCGAGCGGGTCGAGACCGATGGCATGAAGGGCACGGGGCGCCCGCGCCTGCAATTGCATCTCAAGAATATGGTGACCGAGGTTGAAGAGCTGCACGGCCTGTTCGTGTTCGGCGCCGACGGCCACTGGCTGATGACCTCGCAGGACCGCCTTCCGTTGTACACGGTCGACGACCGCGAATACTTCCAGTACCACGTGAGGAATCCCGACCGCTTCGTCCACGTGGGCAAGCCGGTACGCAGCCGCTCCAGCGGCGAGTGGGTGCTGCCCGTCTCGCGCCGCCTCAATAATCCGGACGGCACCTTCGGCGGCATCGCACTTGGCACGATCCGCATCGATTACTTCTCCACCCTGTACAAGACCTTCGACGTGGGCAGCAATGGCGTGATCATGCTGACCCTGGACGACGGCACCCTGATCTACCGCCTGCCGCACAACGAAAAGCTGGTGGGAACCGATATCAGCAACGGCCCGGTCCACCAGATGTACCGCAGCCTGGGACCGGCCGGCACCGCCATGCTGCGCTCGAAGATCGACGGCATCGAAAGGCTGTACAGCTACCGCCACCTGGAAACCTATCCGCTGATCGTCGCCACCGCGCAGAGCAAGCACGAGATCCTGGAAAAATGGCTGAAGTCGATGCTCGGCCAGGCCCTGATCACCCTGGTCGCCATTGCATTCCTGCTGTATTTCGGCCGGCGCCTGGTGCGCCAGATCGTGATTCGCGACCACCTCGAGCACGAGCTGGTGCAGGCGCGCGAACTGCTGCAGGAACATAACCGCGCGCTCACGGTCCTGGCCGACCACGACGGCCTGACCGGCATCGCCAACCGGCGCCGCTTCGAGGAAGCCCTGGACGTGGAGTTCGCGCGCGCAAGCCGGAGCGGCGCACCGCTGTCGCTGCTGATGTTGGACGTCGATTTCTTCAAGCGCTACAACGACACCTATGGCCACGTGGCTGGCGATGCCTGCCTGCGCCAGGTGGCGCACGCCCTGAACGACAGCCTGGTGCGGCCGGCCGACCTGGCCGCGCGCTATGGTGGGGAAGAATTCGTGGCCTTGCTGCCGGATACCGATCCGGCCGGCGCCAGGATGGTGGCCGAGCGCATCCGCCAGGCGGTGATGGCGCTTGCGATCCCGCACGTGGGCAATGGCGCCGGCATCGTGACGATCAGCGCCGGCGTGTACACCAGCAGTGCCGCGGCGGCGGCGGACAGCGCCACCGTGCTGGTGGAGCGGGCCGACGCCCTGCTCTATCAAGCCAAGCAGTCGGGCCGCAACCAGGTGTGCGGCGGCGATCTCGCCGCACCCTGAGCCGGTGGCCCGCCACGATCAATGGCGGTAAGGGTTGTTGGGGCGGGCATCGTGGCGGTTGGGGACGCCGTCACGATCGCGGTCGCGGTAGGCCGCCACCTGGCGCGACTGGTGCCAGCCGCCGCGGTCGAGATACCAGCCATTGCGGTCCTGGCGCCATTGCGCCCGCTGGTAGGCATAGCCAGGACGCACTTTCTCCCAGTGACCGGCGACCCAGTTGTGGCGGCGGCCGTTCCAGTCCCAGTAACCCGACACCCACTCAAAGCCGCGGCGCGCGGCCGGTACGGCTTCGCGGCGGGGCGCCGGCGGCGCCTTCTTGATCACGATCACTTCGGCACGCGGATGGGCGGCCTGGGCCTGCACTGGGGCGAATGCTGCGCTACCGATCAGGATGGCGGCGGCAGTGGCGAGAATGGTTTTCATGGTGCTCTCCGTTTCGGTTGGTGTGAGACCACTATAGCCAGACGGGGCGCCAAAAAGATGAAATGAAGGAAGTCTTTACAGCCGATACATGCCGCTACAAACTTGTAACAGCGAGTGGATAATTGCGGAGGGAGGAAGAAAAGCGGGCGCTGCAAAAACACAGCCGGCTATGGAAGCCGGCTGTGCAAAGGGGAAGGTATTAGTCGAGCTTGAAGGCGTAGTCGACCTTGGTCCAGGTCTGGGCCGGTGCGCCATCCTTGGTGCCCGGCTTGAACTTGCACGAGGTCAGGCCCTTGACCAGAGCGCGGTCCAGGTTCTTGAAGCCGCTCGACTTGTCGATCTTCGATTCCGCCACGGTGCCGTCCGCATTGACCAGGAACGATGCCGAGGTCGTGCCCTGCTCTTCGTTCATCAGCGACGACTTTGGATATTCGATGGTGCACTTCTTCGGATCGAACGACGCCGCGGTTTCGGCGGCGAAGCTGGCGCTGGCGGCAGCGGTGAGGGTCAGTGCGACGAACAGCTTGGCAGACAGGTTTTTCATGATTTCCCCAAATAAGGTTTTTAAGAGTTAAATGTCGTGATGCGTGCTGCGCGCCGCCCGACTGGCCGGCGCATGACTGCTTAGTGAAAGAGTGCTTAGAATTCTTCCCACTCGTCGTTGCCGACGGCGGCAGCTGCCTTTTTCGGCTTGGGCGCGACTTCCGCCTCTTCCGGATTCACCGCGGCGCTGGCGGCGGCCGGCTTTTTCGGCGCCGGCGGTACTGGACGCTTCGCGGCCGGACGGACCACCACCGCGGTGGTGGTCGCGACTGGCGCCTGCGCCTCGAATTGGAACTGTTCACCCTCATCCAGCTTGAAGATGCTGACCACACGGGCCAGTTCGCCGGCCTGGTCCTGCAGGCTCTGGGCGGCCGCTGCGGCTTCTTCCACCAGCGCGGCGTTTTGCTGGGTCATGCCATCCATCTCGATGATCGAGGTGTTGACCTGGGCGATGCCGGCGCTCTGTTCGGCGCTGGCGTTGGCGATCTCGCTCATGATGTCGGTCACGCGCTTGACGCTGGTAACCACTTCATCCATCGTCACGCCGGCCTGGCCGACCAGTTTGCTGCCGCGCTCGACCTTCGATACCGAATCGTCGATTAGGGTCTTGATCTCTTTCGCCGCCGCAGCCGAACGCTGGGCCAGGTTACGCACTTCGGATGCCACGACCGCGAAGCCACGGCCCTGTTCGCCGGCACGGGCCGCTTCGACCGCGGCGTTCAACGCCAGGATGTTGGTCTGGAAGGCAATGCCGTCGATCACGCCGATGATGTCGGCGATCTTGCTGGCCGAGCCGTTGATCTCACCCATGGTGCCGACCACTTGCGACACCACGTCGCCGCCCTTGCGGGCCACGTCCGACGCCGCTGCCGCCAAGGCATTGGCTTCACGGGCATTGTCGGCGTTCTGCTTGACGGTCGAGGTCAGTTGTTCCATCGCCGATGCGGTCTTTTCCAGCGAGCTGGCCTGCAGTTCGGTACGCGAGGACAGGTCGATATTGCCGGCGGCGATTTCACGCGAGGCGGTGCCGATGGTTTCGGTGCCGCGGCGCACCTGGGACACGATGTCCACCAGGCTGTTACGCATTTCCTTCATTTCGACCAGCAGGCTGCCGCGGTCCGATTCCTTGGTGTCGATGGCGATCGACAGATCGCCGTGGGCGATGCTGCCGGCGATCTTGGCGGTGTAGCCAGGCTCGCCGCCGAGCTGCTTGAGCAGGCTGCGGGTGATCACGACGGCGGCCGCCACGCCCAGCACCACGGCCAGGGCCAGCAGGACCAGCATGAAGTTACGGGCATTGTCGAACGCCGCTTCGGCATCGGCCTTGGTCTGGGCGTTCTGTTTTTCTTCCTGGGCGGCCAGCGCGTTCAGGGCGTCGGTCCACTTGCGCTGCACCGGACGTACTTCGCGCACCATGACGCGGGTGGCGTCCATGGCGTTGGCTGCCAGATAGAGTTCGGTGGCGCGGGCGATCGCCGGCATGGCGGCGGCTTCGTGTTCCTTGATCTGGCCCAGCAGCGCCTTTTCCTGGTCGTTGCCGTTCGATGCGAACAGCGCGGTCAGTTTGCGCTGGGTTTCGTTGTATTGGGCGGTCTGTTCCTTGAACTTGGCGATCTCCGGTTCCATGTCGGCAGGGTCGGCCATCAGGGTCAGGACGCGCAGCGACTGCAGGCGATCGTTGACGTTGTTGCGCATCTCGATCACGAGGCCGGTCGACACATTGCTCACGCTGACCACGTGATCAAGGCGATCCTGGATCTGCGCCATGCGCAGGATACCCACTACAGCAACCGCTACCAGCAGCACCAGGATCAGTGCGAAACCGAGGGCCAGACGGGTACCGACCTTCATGTTGTTCAAATTCATTCGTGTTTTCCCTGTAACTTTATTGATCGAAACTCGCTCGGAGAGACTAGCGCCGTGCGAAGCGCATCTGAAATCGGTGTTTCTGCACGATTTCGAGTGTTTCCGACAGGATAAATCAAGATTTCATGTCGCTAGTCAGAAAATCTCTTGCTCGACCGAATTGTTTCGGCACAACAACAGGATTGATACACTGCAACATTGGAACAGGACTGCATTATGGAACGACTATTTCCACACAGCAAGCAATTTTGAAACTTGTATGGTTATTTCGATAACCAAATGTCTCGATTTGTCGACAAGAAATGAAAAAAGGCGTGCCTCGGCACGCCTTTTAGTTACCACTGATAGCTTGCTTCAGGCCGCGGCCGGCATCCTGGCGGCGGCCTCGAGCAGCAGGCGCGGATCGCCCAGTGCCAGCTTCTTCGAATCGGACAGGGTTTGGCGGAAAGAACGAGCACCCGGCAAGCCCTGCATCAGGCCCAGCATGTGGCGCGTGATGCTGTTGAGCTTCAGGCCCAGCGGGCCGTACAGGCGCAGCTGCTCCTCGATATACGGGATCATCGCTTCCAGCACCTCGACCCGCGAGCGCGGGCGGCCAGCCTCGTCGCCATAGAAGCGGCGATCCCAGTCGGCCATGGTCCAGGGATTGTGATAGGCCTCGCGGCCCAGCATCACGCCGTCGACGTGTTCCAGGTGCAGTGCGATCTCGTCGTCGCTCTTGATGCCGCCGTTGATCAGGATCTCGAGGTCAGGGAATTCCCGCTTGAGCTGGTAAGCAACCGCATAGCGCAGCGGCGGGATCTCGCGGTTTTCCTTCGGCGACAGCCCTTTCAGGACGGCATTGCGGGCGTGCACGATGAAGGTCTTGCAACCGGCGTCGGCAATGGTGCCGACGAAATCGCGCACGAAGCCGTATTCCTCGTCGTAATCGATGCCGATGCGGTGTTTTACCGTCACGTCAATCGAGACCGCGTCGCGCATCGCCTTCACGCAATCGGCCACCAGCTGCGGCTCGTTCATCAGGCAGGCGCCGAACGCACCCTTCTGTACCCGCTCGGACGGGCAGCCGCAGTTGAGATTGATCTCGTCATAGCCCCATTGCTCGCCCAGCTTCGCGCTTTTGGCCAGGTCGGCCGGATCGCTCCCGCCCAGCTGCAGGGCGACCGGATGCTCGACGTCGTCGTAGCGCAGGTGGCGCTCGACGTCGCCGTAGACCAGGGCGCCGGTGGTGACCATCTCGGTGTACAGCCACGTGTGGTGGGTGATCTGGCGGTGGAAGACGCGGCAGTGGCGGTCGGTCCAGTCCATCATGGGGGCTACACTAAGTTTTCGCTTTCCAAAAGCCATTATTTCATCTACTTTTCACTCTACGCGGCTGGTTTGCTATTTCCCGGAACTTCCCGCAAAATGCCGCAGTTTCTCGAACTCACTACTCCAAAATTACTCCATGGCGGCAATCTCAAAACGCGGCGATTCATGGCGGGCACACATCCGTCGGACGGGTCATAAGTCGATATCGGGGACCTTCCCGACCAAAGCGCAAGCAGTTGCGTGGGCAAGAGGGATCGAGGCGGAGATGGACGCCAAGCGCTTCAAGGATGCGCGAGGGCTGGCGAATATTACCCTAAAAACCGCGATCGAAAGGTATGAGGAGGAGATCGGCGCCGAGCACCCGTTCGGGAAGAACAAGGGGGCAGTTCTAAAGATGTGGAAGAACAAACATGGCGACAAGACGCTAGACGAGCTTACGGATGAGTACCTAACAAAGTTTGTACGGGAGCGCCGTAAGGGCGGCGCCGGCGGCGTTACCATCAGCATTGATCTGACCTATCTGGCCGGAGTGCTCAAGACGGCTAAGGAGCTGTGGAAGCTCCCGGTCACACTCGAGGCAGTGCAGGCCGCGCGGGCCAACATGGCGCACTTGAAAATCTCCACTAGATCGGAAGAACGCCGGCGCCGCCCTACTCCGGACGAGATAGTGGCCCTGTGCGAGCACTTCGACAGGCGGTCGACATTACCCATGCGGGACCTAGTGCATTTCGCGATCGCATCTGCAATGCGCATCGAGGAGATCACTATGCTCCGCTGGGTCGACCTGAACGAAGCCGATCGCACCATCATTATTCGAGACCGCAAACATCCTCGGCAAAAAAAGGGGAATGATCAGGAAGTACCATTGCTTGGAGACGCCTTTGAGATTGTAAAGCGGCAACCGCGACCGATAAACCCGTCATCGGAATGCCGCATCTTTCCTGTCAAAGCCGCTACCGTCAGCACAGTTTTTCCCAGGGCGACGAAGGCGCTTGGTATTGAAGACTTGCATTTCCACGACTTACGCCATGAGGGCGTTTCTCGACTGTTTGAGCAGGGGTATCAGATCCAAGAAGTTGCGCTGGTGTCGGGCCACCGCGACTGGAAGATGCTAGCCCGGTACACACAAATCAAGGCGAAAGATTTACACCGGTAGTTCTTATTGCACACGAAAATGGGGAGAATCAAACAGTGTCGAGCACCGTACGCAACTCAGAGGAGGTCACGGAGCGCGAAATCTATATCGCACGGGTTAAAGACCTGCAAACTCTTCTTCGCCATAGCCTCAGGCTTTACCAAGCGATACCGGAACCCGCGAATCACGAACTCGCACTTCAATATTCGCAAGCGGTGTACTTCAAGTTTCTTACCCACGGGGTAAGCCTTCTGAATCTGCTACCAGATGGGCCATCCAAAGCTGGAAAAGCATGGGATCTTAGTTCTGCCTCGGCACTCGCACGCTGCATGATCGAGGCATTTGAAGCATTGGCTTATATCTCACTTCATAAAGTCTCAGAA
Organism: Massilia oculi; assembly: GCF_003143515.1. Lineage (NCBI taxonomy): Bacteria > Pseudomonadati > Pseudomonadota > Betaproteobacteria > Burkholderiales > Oxalobacteraceae > Massilia > Massilia oculi. The sequence goes on from NZ_CP029343.1 coordinate 1,582,918, forward strand.
GAAGAACAGACATTTCGGATCAAACTCTGGAGGGCACACGATTGTGAACGCAGGTTGCAAATGATGAAGCTCGTCCCAGTCGACGAGGTGAAAACTTCGATGTGCTCCAAGTGGCTTGAGGACGCTAGAGAAGAGCTAATGGCATGTTCGTTTTTCAAAACCCTAGACCTTCCTCAACAGAAGAAGCTCCTGAAGGAGCTGCCTGCGTACCACATAAGTCACGAGGAGATTTGCAGATCATCAAACATCGATTTCGAGTACTACCGGCTTTCGAAAATGATGACATCCCAACATGTTCACACAGCAAGTTTTGCTATCCACCATCTCGACCGGCACATACCGGCGTCCGACGAGGGCTACAGAAACATGACTATGGCGATCACACCAGCCGTGGTCTTCTTAGCGAAAGCTATTGTCGATTTACGCGTCCTGTACGGGCTGGCCGATGAAGAACTGGACTCAACTGACGCCGATGTGCTCTCAGAGTACCTTCCCTTTCTTGACGGCTTACGTCAATGGCGCGTGGAGAGCCCTTCCGGTACTTAACAGGCGTACGGGTTAAAGTTGACTCATACATTCATGCTAGGGACCGACTACACACTAAGCTGAACCGACCACTCCTGAACGTATGCTGGCCCGTTGTCGCCTTGCGGCCGCTCCTCACCTTTGAACAGCATGCGCTGGCCATGCATCGACGTAAGACGGGCATCATACAGGTCGGGAATCAAAGGGTCGCTCACCTGACTATGCGGATCGGACACGCTGGCCAAGACCGAGCTCCCCAGCGTGTAAACCCGCACTTCACCTTCAACGTAAGGCGTCGCGCCGATCGCTCGATCGGACATTCGCTTTCCGCTCTCTCTCAACCGTTTCACCTTTCCATACATGCGCCGGAGTGTAGCACTGTTGAGCGGAACCAAAACTGACCGCCTGTGGCGCGAACGTGAGTGCAGACGTCTGCACTACCCCTTCGTTAGAACAGTCCAGCCGGCTCTGTTGTGCGGTCCCAACTATAGATGATCACTTCTGCGCGCTCGACGCCCTTACCACCACCAACCGTATAGCTGACCGGGACCGTATCCATCTGAAAGTCAGCGAACACACGGCGGATCTCGGGATGATCGTTCAGGCTCACGATCGCCTTCCCCTTCAGGCGCTTCATCAGGGCCGCCATCTTCTCGTATTCCTTAAGTCCAAAGTCGACACCGTACCCTTCGGTCTCCCAATATGGCGGATCGAGGTAGAACAGCGTATGGGCGCGATCATATCGCTCCATCAGCCTGTGCCAGTCCATGTTCTCGATGTAGGCGCCCGACAGCCGCAGGTGGGCAGCAGACAAGTTCTCTTCGATCCGCAGCAGGTTGATCGGCGGCGTGGTCGTCGCCGTGCCCCAGGTCTGTCCTTGCACCTTGCCGCCGAACGCATGATGCTGCAGGTAGAAGAACCTCACGGCGCGCTGGATGTCCGTGAGCGTGTCTGGTGGCGTCTCCTGATGCCACTTAAAGACCTCACGACTGGCCAGCGCCCACTTGAAGTGCCTTACGAACTCCTCCAGGTGATGCTGCACGACGCGGTACAACCTGACCAGCTCGCCGTTGATGTCGTTGATGACTTCAACCTTCGCCGGCGGCCGCATGAAGTAGAGCGCGGCGCCGCCGGCGAAGACTTCGACGTAGCACTCGTGCGCCGGGAACTGAGGGATGATGTGGTCGGCCAGGCGTCGCTTACCGCCGATCCATGGAATGATGGGTGTTGCCATTAGTAAACCTTACAGTTGCGATTGTGCTAAACTCGCGCCGCCTTCCGGAAGGTGGCAGAGCCTTGCTTGGTTCACTGGCGAGAACAGTGGATCGAGGCCGACATCGGTTGTTGACGCAACCGGCGCCGGCGCTCTGTCTTTACTACGGGGCGATGGCCCCTACTTCGTAGAAGCCATGCCTTAGAGCCCAGTCCTGCAGCGCGCTTATTTTTTCTCGGAGACGTTCGGTCTCGAGGTCTGCGTCTCGGACGAGGTCTCGAAGATGCCGCTCAGTCGGCTTTGGTAGCTCGATGTATTCGGTCGCTCTGGCGTCATGAGCGATGACGGGACCTGGGGCTTCGGCGCCGCCGGCAGCGGCACACTCGCGGGCAGGGACTGCGATGCGCAGCCGCAGACGATCGGCAGCAGCACGCTCAGCAGCGATACGCTTTTCAGCTTCATTCAGATTCCTCTGGTAGGTGGCCAGGGTGGCCCTGGTAGACACGATGTCCCGTTGTCGCTCGGCTTCGTTATGGGCCACCGCGATCCGCACGTCGTGCATGGCCGCGTCCGCACGTTCCGTCTTGTCGCGCTCCCATTCGAGCCGGACATCGTCGGCGCCGAAGTGGTAGCCAGACAGGGCCGCGATCGATACCGCGCCAAGCAAGGCCGCTCCAACGGCAGCGACCTTCAATTGCTCAACGATCATGCTGCTGCTTCCTGGCTGTCGAATCGCTGGAGACTCCGGCCATTCATGACCGCAATGAGAATCTTCGCGTAATTCGGATCTGTCGCGTAGCCGGCTGCAGCTGCGGCACGAGCCCAACCTTCGCCAGTGCTCTCATCGAAGCAGGCCGCATAGCGCGGGTTCACCTTGAAGAAGCGCGCGCGATCGGCGATGCACTCATCAAAGTTGGCGTATGCGCGGAACTTGGCGACCAGGTCGACGCGCTTGCCGTCCACGTATTCATGGGTCGGTACGTCGACGGTCTTGCCTTTCCAGGAGCGGTTGGCCTTGATGCCGAACAAGTTGTTGCCAGGCGCGCGCGAACCCCAACCGGATTCGAGCGCAGCTTGGGCGATGGTGAACGAGGCCGGGATGCCATGCTCTCGGTGGACACGTTGGGCGGCCGGCAGTAGCAACGCAATGAAGGCGGTAGGCGGCATCAGATGATCTCCCGCACGTCCTTGACCAGATCAGCCAGATCGGCATCGCGGCGCTTCTCGATGAACTTGAACAGCGCGCGAACAATGACCCAAGCCGGCAAGCCGCACGTGAACATGAAGCCGCCCTGGGCAATCTGGCCCAGCAGGTCATCCGACCAGTGTTCGATACCGAGGTACTTGATGAGCGCGGCGCCACCGGCGATCGAGCCGACGACGGTGCACGCCAACGCCACGCGCCACTCCTTCTTGCTGCCGGGCGGCGTCATGGCCATCACGACGAAGGACGCAAGCCCGGCGCCGATGCCCATGCCGACCAGGCCGCCGATGATTTTCATGCTTGCTGCGCCGGCGGCCGCGCCGGAAATTGGTTCACTCATTGGGGTTCTTTCGTGGTTAGAAGTCGCCCGGCATGCTGTCCAATTCATGCGCACTTAGGATTACCGGGTGCGCACAGTCTCTCGCTCTAGCGGTCCCATTTCTAGGGAGAAATGGGACTATTTCATGCTTTGCTGCCGCGGAGGTCGACGCGCTGCAGCTTCGGGTGGAAGCACTGGAACAGGTCGTTCGGCGTGACCCGGTGCGCCTCCGCCGGATCAAGGAGGATCGTGCCGCCGGCCATCAGCAGCGCGAACACCAGCTCGCTGCACCACCAGGTCGACGTGTCGTTCCAATCGTCCGACGCCATGAAGGGAATGCCCAGGGCGCCCCCGAAGTCGTAGCCGCGGCCGTCCTGCTCCTCGCCGAAGGCGATCGCCTTCTCGAGGTCAGGTACCCATACGGTCATGTCCTGGTACTGGACTACCCCCTTCATCACCTCATCGACTGTCGTCGCCCTGCAGCCGTCGGTCATCGATGCCTCGTAGGCGCGGCCGCCCGCGATCGCGACCACGTGACTGAAGAAGCGGGAGCCGGAGCAGCGCGCTATCACCAGGCTCGCCGGGTTCCATGGCCACTTGGTGGTGAACCTTACCGTAACAACGCCAGCCGCCATCTCAGTTCGCCTCCTCGACAGGCCGCGATACCTCCCATCGGATTGCAGCTATTTCTTCCGGCGTACTCGCGGCGGCCAACTGCGCCTTCAATTCCTGCGAGTGATTGAAGTTCCTGGTGCCCTGGGCGGTCATCGCAGCGTACAGAGCGCGGAAGGCGTCGACGGTGGCCAGATCAAGCATCGAGTTGTCGAGTGCCTTCCAGCCGCCGGGGAATCCCGTCGGGAACTCACTAAAGAGACCGACGTGATTAGCAACGCCATCGATATCCGAGCGAGACAGCGCATCGCACGCGAACTGCTTCCCGGCGTGCGGGAACGTGGACATATTTGCGTCGGCGCGCCAGGCGTTGATTTCTTGGTTCTTGGCCGTCTTCATGTCGTCGACGCTGACGTTGATCTCGGCAAGCTCTGCGGGGGTGGCATCGCGCACAATGCCGTCTACCATAATCTGCTTCGTCATTTAATCATTCCTGTGACCGAAAACACGGATAGTGCCGGCGGTAAAAACATCACTATTGCCGGGGATGATGCGAAACCCTCGAGCGGGTTCTGGCATCGAAATGCCGGCCCCCATCGCGAACTGAAATCGGGTGTCGCCAAACCCACGAAATTCAAGACTCTTCAGGACGCCGTTTGCGTTCCGGATCTCAGCCGTTCCAGTAAGGACTGAAGACGATGCGAGGGCGAGTCCAGACGCGGTTGTGCCATTCCCTGTGAGCACCCCGCCGGAATAGCCAGAGGTAACTACCCCACCTGCCGTCACCAGCTGGAGAACTGGTGTGGTGCCCGAGCTGGACTTGGACACCCCGTTCAACTCAATCGAGTACTTGTCGTAGATTGGGTTGAAAATGTTCGGATAATCGATCGCCACTAACTGCGACGTAATCGTTGCAGCGGCAAGCGGATCGACGCTCCTTGCCCCGATCTGGCCCCGATCGCCTGTGCGCTGGAAAAACAGCAACAACGAATCGCCGCTCACAAACGGGCTGGTCGAGCTACTTCCCGTGCACACCACGGCCAGGTTGCGGTAACCGGCCGGAGCCGTGCGCGCAGAGACGTCGAACGTCATCCATTTACTCATGTCGCCTTGCTTCGTCAGGCGAATCGTGCCTTTTACCAGGCTGGTCGACGCGTCGAATGTATCGATCAGCGTCGTGTAATCCTGGCCACCTGCTGTCAGGTCAAGCCGCATCACGGTCGAAGCATTTTGCGCGGCACTGGACAGCCGCAGCTTGCCGGCGCCCGGGTCGGCGTCCGCTGTTGCCGTGTCGAAGGTGTAGGGCAATGCATACGCGCCGCCGGCCAGCGCTGCATTGAATGCTGCCAGGGTTTCATTGACTTCTCGCCCCCACTTCGGGAAGTTCTGGAAGACATATGCGACCAAGTCGTCGAACAGCTTCTGCTCTTGGTTACGAGCAGGCATTTTTGACTCATCCAGGAACGTAGTTATCCCTGCCATTAAACAGCTCCTTCAATTGTGAAACTCATAAGTGATTGAATTTGATACTGGATGACGATCTTGAAGCTGCCGTATCGACCGGCGATGATCGTGCTGCCGAAGCTCCCGCCCCCAAAGAAGACCAGCATCTTCTGCCGGCGCTCGAACAGCCACGCATTCAAGTAATCGATCTGATGGTTATCCACCACCACGTCCAACGTCATACGCTTTGCGTACGGCCTCAACGTGGTTTTGCTGGTACCGTCCATGTTGAAGGTCGTGCTCGAGTAGTCCTTGCCCTCGAGTCCCATCCCAAGAAGCGTCGGGCCGAACTCGTCGACAGGCCCGAGGGCGCACATGCCGCACTTGGCTATTCCGCCGATTTTCCTGATCGAGATCGTGACTAGCGCTTTGGCGTAGACTGGCAATTGCAATGTGCCGAAGTAGTCCTTCCGCTTGATGCGCTTGAAGCACCAGTTAAAGAACGAGCTCCCCGACGTGGACTGCACCAGTTCAGTGGTCTCGCTGTACACGATTCCCTCTGTCGGATCGACCACGCTGATACGGACTTCATCAGCGAACACGTTGCCCAGGTAGAGGCCCTGGCTGATCGTCTCAGGCGCGAGAACGATCAGTATTTCATCGGGCATCTCCGTCTGTGTGTTGTTGTATTCGTCAAGCATCTTCCATCGGTTCGTCACGCCGCGAGGCGTCCAGGCCGAGGTGTCGGTCATCGCCTTGCCGATGTTGTTGGCGATAAGCGACTGGAACACGCTGTGGGACGCCGGGTCGTATACCAGCGCGTCTTTCGCATAAGTGCTGGTCGCGCTATAGACCGATTCAGGGATCGGCACGTTGGAATACACAAGGCCGGCACCGCTACCGATGACCTCACCGGCATCAAGCAGCGCATATGGCGCCTTGCCGAGATCGGCTTGGTCGTACGTCACCCGCAGCGTGTTCGGCGCAGCGGTCTGCTGGGCGCCGTTGCGATCGAAGTACGACGCCGGCGCCGCCCGCGTGCAGGTCACGTCGCCGAAGGTCACTGGGTCAAGAACGATCATCGGAAACCACTTTCATTGCGAGAGGCGTATCGCCATAAATTGCTGCATCCAGGTGCTCGGCCGTGGCCTGAGCGCTCTTCGCGATCGCACGATTCTCCGCACTGTTCGCTTCTCGCAACTGCCGGACTTCCTCGCGAAGCGCACGGATCTCGGCTGCGAGCGCAGCACCGTCGTTGTTATCGGAACGGGTGCCTCCCAGCATGTCCGCAGTCTGCTGATTGCTCCAGATCCTTGCTGGCCCAGTTACTTCGAGCTCAGGACCGTTCTCACCCACAAGCCGCAGGCCGCCGGTATGCATGCCGCCGGCCGCGAAGCCGGGGACAGTGTTTCGCTTCTTGTATTCGTCAGTGCCCTTAGCGACATTCAGGAAATCCGCCTTCTCTGCGGCGTCCATGTTCGGTCCGTAGGCCTTCATCCAGAACGCAAGTCCTTCTGCATCGGGGGCACGCCCCAGGACGCTCTCGTACAGGCGATTGAGGTCCGCCTCGGTAGAGTTGGCGATGCCGTCGACGATCTGCGAAACAGGCGTGCCACCGGCGGCAGCGTTCTTCCACCACTCCAACCCCGCAGCATCCGGCGCCCGGCCGAGGTGCGTCTGGTACGCGTTGTTGATGGCGGCGCCAGCCGAGACCACCGGGTTCTGCTGCGCCGCCAGCATCGCTCCGTGCAGTGCTTTTAGCGCATCCGCGATCGACAGGCCGATCGTGCGCAGCCCCTTCAATTCGGCAATCTGCTCCTGCTCGTGTTGCAGCATGCTCTCGTATCGTCTGACCTGCTCCTCGAGCGCCTTAAGGCTTCGCTCTTCGACAGACAATGCAGCATCAGAGAGGTCGGCCAAGGCATCGAGATCTACTTGAGTCGAAAACACCTCACGCTGGTAATCGAGGTAGCTGCTGAACGAATCCATGGAAGGGCCGCGCCCCAAATTCGCCAACGTGCGCTGCAGCGCGTCCGGATCCGGCAACGTCCCACCTGCACGGGCAAGTGCCAGCACAGCAGCCAGTTCGCTTCGCGCATTGACTCGACTCGCCTCTTGCTGCTCGGCGGTTTGCATGCCGTCAAATGCACTGCGCAGCGCGCTGGTCAGGCTTTTCAGCTTGGCGACAGACGCGCTGCGGATCTCGATGTCTTCCTGCAGGGCCGCGATCTGCCGTGCCGTTACCTGCTGCAGCACATCGTAAGCACCATCAACGCCAGCAAGAAGCCCAGCCGCCACGCTCAACGCGGCCTGCCTCGTTTCCTCAGCCGCTCGCCGCTGCTCCTCCGCCGTGCGCGCCGCCGCCGCTTCTTGCTCCCTGATCGCCGCAGTCAGCGACTCGGTTGTCGGATATAGCTGCGCAAAACCGGCCTGCAGGTTCATCAGCGCTGAGAATTGCTTTGCTCCCGCCTCCGTCGCGAGGTCGAGACCCAAGACAATATTCTTGAACTCCTCGCGGGTGTCGACGTCAACATAACCAAGGGCTGCAAGCTGCTCGGTCACCAGTTTTAACACCGGCGCGTTTCGCTCCCCTTGCGTCAGGAAGTTCTGATGGAAGTAAGCGGTGTTTGCCGAAAATGAGTCGAGTCCCCCAGCAGCCTCGAGGAGACGCTCACGCGCTCCCAGGGACGCAATACCAACTTGACCGAATGCCATACCAATACCGGTCAGCGCGTCATCCACCACGGCATAGTTCGTGGCAAGACGCTGCAGCGTGGCCGACGCCGCCTCCCCTTTCAGCTGAAAATTCACCAGCTCCGGAATCAGGTCGGTGGCCATGGTATTGGCCAGCCCCTCGAAGTAAGCGGTGATGTTCGCCTGGGTTTCGGCGTCGGTCTTGCCAATCGCGATATTGAGGGCGTCGGTACGACTGGCGATGCTGGTCGCGTCTGCCCCGAGCGCCTCGGCGAATGCACGAGTAGTAACCTTCATGACGCCGTAGGCATCGGACAACGCCTGGTCCATTTCTGGTGCCACGTCCACGCGATCGAAACCGGATTTATCGCTGCGGAACCAACCGCCCTTCTGCTTCCATTCCTGGATCACCTTGCCGTCGAAGCCGCTCTCACCCAGAGTGCCGGCGAGATTGCTGCCCACGACTTCCTTTGGCTTATGGCCGAACATGCGATTTACGGCCCCGCCGAGCAGGCCACCGACCAGGGAGCCGAGGGCCGTCCCCAGTGGGCCAACAATCGTGCCGACAGCGGCGCCAATCGCTGCGCCAGCGTTCACAGTCGAGTTGCCAGAACCACCAAGCGCCGAGAAGCCATTCGAGATCGCACGGCCTCCCATTACGCCACCGACGACACCGCCAGCAATCCCCGCCGCCGTGCCGAGGCCCTGGGCGACTGGCGTGAGCGCCTGGCCACCTGCAGTTGCCAGACCTTGCGATGCCAAGGGCGTGTAGCCCATCGAGCTCATGATGTTTTGGGCAAAGCCAGCCACGGTGTCCCCCAGGGCGGCGAAGCCGCCCTGCATCGCATCGTAGATCCCTTTGACCGAGCTGATGGTGCTCCCAATACCGCCACTACCGGCGCCGGCCGCACCTGGCGCAGCACCGAGACCGAACTGGTTAAGCACACTTTGCCCGAGTCCGTTCAACGTTCCCGACACGGGCTGTAGCACACCCTGGATCACTGGACGAAGCACCAGGGTGTTGAACATGTTCTTCAGCGTGTCGACCAGGTTCTCGGCAAACCCTTTGCCATTCTCGAAGCCGCGCAGCAGTGCATCGGTCAGGGACGACTCGATCGTCTCGGCCATACGCTTGCCTTCATCCGCCAGCTTCTTGACCGCCTCTATCTCGGCATCGTGGACGGTTGCAGCGGCCTGGGCATTGCGCAGGCCTTTCAATGCATCGATCCTGCGCTGGATGTCGGCAACGCCAGCATCGGACAAGGCGAGCGACTGCTTCGCTGCCTCGAGCTCGGCAATCTGGACATCAGTGATCGCCTCCGGCAGCATGCCGTAGGTGCGGATCTTCAGTTCCAGGGCGTCGGTCTGCTTGACGATTCCATCGATATCACGGTCAACCGCGGCAGTGGCCTCGTCCAGCAGCTTTTTCTCATCTGCAGCAGCCTTCGCAGCCGCATCGTTTGCAGCTTTGATTGCCGGCTGTTTGGCAAGCAAATCGGCCTGTGCCTTCGTCAGCTGATCGACCGAGATAGTGCCGTTCGCATACGCCTTGCTGAGCGCCTCCCATTCCTGGGAAAAGGTTCCACTCAGGCCAGACAGCTCGGCCAGCAGTTTGGCTTGCGCCTGCTGCTCCTGGTTCAGTTTCTTGGTTTCGGCCGCGATCTCGGCCGCGCTCTTGCCGAGCACGGTTCCATGGCGCACGATAGCGGCCATCTCTTCCACAGAGGCGTCACCGCTGGCGCCCCAGGCGGCCGCAATCGAGCTTGCCGTGTCCGACCAGCTCTTGCCGATGTCGGCTTGCCACTGGCGGCCGATCTCCGCTGCCATTTTGAAATCGCCCTGAATAAACGCGACCAGCTGGGCAGCCCCCGCACCAAGGGTCTTGCCGACCGTCGAGAATACCTCGACGATACCGACGCCGACGGTGTAGAGTAGCTTGAGTCCGGAGGCAAGGAACTGGGCGGTGTTCCTGAGGGTGTCGCCCTGCGTGGCGGTCTTGAGGAATTGGCCAGCAAGGGTGCTCAGCGTCGGCAGCAGTTCTGCCGCCACGCCCCGAGCCACACCCTGAGTTCCGAGCATCAGCAGGTCCAAGGTATCGTTGAAGGATCCGGCTTGCTCGACCGCTTCTTCGCTCAGCGACAGGCCGAGCTGGCGCGCCATCGCATCCATCTCGCGCAAGCCCTCGGAACCGCCGTTGAGCAGCGGGAGCATGGCGGCCCCTGACTTGCCGAACACCTCCTGGGCGAGGGCCACCTTCTGGACGCCCTCCTCCATGCCGGCGAACTCATCCGCCAGCTCGTACAGCATATCTTTGTTACTCTTGAACGAACCGTCCAGGTTCTTCGAGCTGATGCCGAGCTTTGCGAACGCGTCACCGTTGTCGACGATCTGCTTGGACAGCTTCGTCATCGCCCCTTCGAGGGCGCTCGCTTCCATGCCCCCCATCTGGAAGGCCAGCTCGAGGCCGGCCAGGTCTTCCACCGCAACGCCGATCCGTTGTGACAGGTCGCTCGCCGCGTCAGTAGCGTCGATCGCACCCTTGATCCAGCCGGTGAAAGCCGCGATCGACAGCGAAGCCCCTACCGCGCCAAGCACGCCGCCGATGACGCCACCAGCTTGCGAGACCGTCTCCAAGGCGTCGGTTGCTTGCTCGCGGAACCGACGGAACTCGGAAATTGCGCGATCGGCAACGGCTGTGATGATTACTCGAGATTCGCTCACTTCTTTCGTTCACTCCATCCTGACAAGGTCGCGCGCTCCATCGCTTGCACTTCCGAAAACAACTTGGGCCATTCCTTGCGCCTGATCTTCCACGCATCGCGCACCACGAGGACGCTCTGGTAATTCAGACCAACCGCGCCGCCTGGCCCGACGACCCACTGGGTCGACACGGCCTGGAAGAAGTTCCAGGCCTTGACACATTCAGGCCAAAGGTAGAGAGGTTCGGCCCGTTGCCGCTCATAGACCGGCGCCAAGCCGAATGCCGCCGCGGCCTCGCTGACAGCCTCGTCGTCCAGCTCCTCCTGGTCTTCGTCGACGATCCAGCCCAGGGCCGCGTAGCGCGCGACCTGCGCTAGTTTTTTGCTTCGGCGCTCGTCTCCTTGGCGAAGGCGTTGAAGCACACCAGGGCCATGCCAGGGATGTTCAGCAGCGCATCGAATGCCTCGGGGCAGAATTCGGCCGGCTGGCTGGCCTCCTCGTCGACGACCAGGCGCTGACCACTCCAGTCGGTGGTGACTTCGCGCAGCACGTCCTTCATGTCGAATTCGCCGCTGCTGATGCGCTGTTTGAGGTCGTCCGCCTGCAGACGCGAACAGGTCAATGTGAACTTGAACGGCACGGGCTGGCCCTTGCCATCCTTGGTGGCGCCCCTGACGGTGACGAGGACGGTTGGGCTGATAACGGTGGTAAAGCGCTTGCTCATGATTTTTCCTGTGTCGATGCGGGCCAGGCGGCCCGCGTGGTTATGCAAAGCTGGTGATGATGCGGATCTCGTCGTTGCCGGCGACGGGCGTGGCGCGCACGTTGTAGCCGATCAGGCGCTCGCCATTCAGCTCTTCCTTGGTCGGCTCCTTAAACTGGGCCGCCGGCAGGAACACGGCAACTTTGTCGTTCGGGACAGTGCCGTGGATCAGGCCGAGCGTTTCCTTCGTGGCGGCTTTGACCTTGCCCATGAACGACACTTCCTGCGCGGCAGTCTGTTTGAGCTTGACGGCGCCGGTGACTTCACGGTCGGTGATGGCCACTGACTTCCCGCCCAGGATCTTCTGGAAGGTCGCCGTGACGCCCAGGTCGATGGTCAGGCCCTGGCTCGGATATTCGACGCCGCCAACGAAGGCTGGCGCGGTGGCGATGCCGTGGGTGGCGCCAATCGTGATGTTTCCCGAGTTGTCGTCGGTGACGATCTGCGGCACGCGCCAGGCGGTCAGGGTCGTGGACGGATTATTCAGCGCAGCGATGCCGCCATCGACACCGATCAACTTGAAGCTGATCACTGGCTTCTCGCCGACAGTCAGGTTCAACGACGCGGTGCCGCGCACACCCAGGAGCTTGTGCAGCACGCCGTCGTCGAAATAATAGATCGACGACGACTCGAAGCCGCCGGAGATCGGGACGTAGTCGACACGCACGCCAGCGGTGATGATCTCGGCAAAGCCGATCGAGCGCATGAGCGGTCCCCATGCCGGGGCCTTGCCCGCCGTACCGGCGCCGACCAGCTCGATGTCGAATCCGCATTCGACGTACGACGCGCCTGGCAGCTCTTCGGACGCGCCCAGGTATTCGCGAATGATGTCGCGCTTGATCCATTCGGCGTTCAGAGCATTAATCGACACGTTGCTGATCACGAGCGCGTTGGCCGCACCTTCAGGGATCGAGTCGACGCCATACTCCTCTTCGAGCTTCGCGAGGATCGCCGTCTTGCGAATCAAGCGCTGGGTTTCCACAGCCATGTGTTACTCCTGTTCTTTCGGTTCACGGACCGGTTCGATCTTGACGAGCTCGCCGGTACCAACATTTCGGACGTAGCTGCCGCCCACCGCAGGGTCTTGCTGCGGCGCGGGCACCAGTGCAGACGTCTGCACTTCGTCAGCGTTGACCAGATCCGGCGTACTCGCGCCGGCGGTTTTCAGGTATTTCATAACTTCAGGGTTCTCCCGTTGGTTTGGTGTTTCACTACGAAGCGCGCGCTGACGCACGCCACGCTGTTGTCCAGCTCCTCGAAGTCCCAAGCCAGGGTGTCGCCTGGCAGAGGGCTGATGTCCATCACGCCGTAGCCGAGGCCCGAGCCGGCATCGAGGTTGTCGAAGACGCTCTCGAGTAGCTGGTCGGCGATCGTGCCCGGCACGTCGTCGGCGCCATCCCTGCCATAGCACTCGATCTCGATCAGCGTGTCCCACGCCGTGCGGCCGCCCAGTTGCTTCACTTCCTGCGACAGCGAGCGACCGAGACGGACCACGATGGCCCGGCTCTTGTCGTTGCTCAGCGAGCGTCGACGGTTGACGTAGACGCGGTCGACCACGATCGCCGGATCGTCCTGCAGGCGCTGTGCGATCGCCTTCACAATCTCCATATGCTGGGTCGTCATGCCTTCTCCAGGAGGACCAGGCTCAGGCCAGTCGGCAGATAGCTGTCGGCCTGGCAGTCGGCCACCTTCCATGCCGCGCCGTTGACGGTGATGCGTATCTCGTCGAAGTCGGCCGGCACCCGGTCGTTGGCGATGACCATTTGCGGCGCCGCCGCGCCCATGCCCATACCGACCATGCCGTTCCTGTACTCGGCGTCGAAGATGACGGGGATGTCACCCTCGACGCCGGGGATCCGCGCAATGGCATTCGACAGGCGGTCCATCGCGAGCCGGTTCAGGCGGGCTTCGAGCTGATCGAACATCACGCGTTGATCTTGATGCGGACAGTGGCATCGCCATTGCCTGCCGGCGCCGCCGCGTAGCCGGCGAGTTCATGTGCAGCGTCGGCGGTCTTGGTCAAGCGGAAGTCGCCGGAGTCCCAGTACAGTTCATCGCCTTGGGCGACAACCTCGGTAGGCACCTTGGCGACGTTCCAGACGCCGGTAACAGCCACCGAGCCGGTGCTATGGGCCGGGATATCACCCAGGGCGATGCCGACACGCTTGCCCATCGTCACCATCAGGCCGGACGCGACTGGGTCGGTGCCGGTGGTGTAGTCGAGCACGTCGCCCTCTTGCACGTAATTCTTTGCCATTGCTGGCTCCTCTTGAAGTCAGTGAGCGCCGCTCAAGCGGCGCTGCAGTGGAAGGTCAGGGTTATTCGCCCTGATTGACGGCCAGTGTGCGGAAGTCCAGGGCCTTGACGCCGGCATCCATGCGCACCTTGAACTCGACGCCGTCGCGGGTCCAGCCATCCTGCTGCTCCAGAGTCGGCGCCTGGTTGCCGTCGAGGTATTGCACTTCGACCGTGTCATGGACGTTCTGGTCAGCGGCGCCGTACCAGGTGGAAGGATCAGCGTCCAGGCGAGCATCGCTGATGACTTCGAAGGTGCCGCGTGCCGAGTTCGGTACGGTGTTGTTCTTGGCGCCCGCGCCGACTTCGTATTCGCTGTCCTTGACCACCAGCGCGGTGCCTTCCAGGGCCACCGGCACCAGCAGCTTGGCCAGACGGATATTCAGCGCGCGCGCAGTGCCATCGGTTTGCGTACGCATCCGGGCGCGCATGGCATTGACAGAGGCCGTGTTGATGCCTGCTGCGGCCAGGATGTTGGCGTGGTCTTCGTGGAACAGCTCCTTGCCATCGGCCATCAGCGGGTTGTCCATCAGGATCGCGTACACCAGGTCACCGATCGTGCGGATCGCGGCGCGACCCATGCGACGCGGGATCTTGGTGAATGCGTCCAGGTCGTCGTTGATGATGGTCTGGCGGGTCAGCGAGAACATCTTGCCGTAGGTCGCCAGCTGGACGGTTTCACCACGCTCGCCGACCTCGGCATAGCGGTACTCGCCGCCGTCCTGGATCCTGTCCAGCGAGGGGAAGGTGTTCAGGTCGACACGCTTGCCCGGCTTGAAGTCGCCCATGGTGCCGACCGAGGTCCACAGCTGGAACGTTTCTTCCGCTTCTTCGTAGCCCTTCATCATGGCCTTGTCGGCGACATTGGCCAGCAACAGCGGGAAGTCCGAACCGGTCTGCGTGAATGCGGCCGCGACCACGTCCATCTTGCCCATGCCGCGCGCGCTGACGCCGGCGTGGGCCAGGCATTCGCGCGCCAGGTCCATCAGCGAAAAGCCGCGATAGTTATTCGCCTTGTCGTCCTTGTCCAGGTTGCCGCGCGCCAGGATCGAAGCTTGGGCGCCGGCGCGGAATTTATCGCGCTCGTCTTCCAGAGTGACGATGTAGTTGCCGGCGACCGGCGTCGCGCCCTTGCCCAGGTGGGCCAGCAGCTTGGTGTTCGCCTGCTCGACGGTGCAGTCGTGATCGTCAGCGCAGGCCGTCTGCAGGGCAGTCACGCCTTCGAGGCTGGCGAACGATGCGAATGCAGCGGCGATGCCGGCACGGCGGGTTTTGTCGGCCGCCAGTGCGGCTTGTGCTGCAGCTTTTGCTGGATCCAGGGCCGGGTCGGTGCCCGCCGGGTTGGTGGTGCCTGGCATGGTGTTGCTCTCCTTCGATTGTGGTTGAGGCGCGGTAGATGCCGCGGGGGTATTCGGCTGCGGGAACGATGCATACCGCGCCTTGATGGAATCCTTCAGTTGCGCGCTGGCGGCGACCGGCAGACCAGCGACCACGACGTCGACGAACTTGGCGGCCAGGGCCTGCTCGGCGGTGTACCAGTGGTCCTTGCCGTCGGTGAGCAGGGCCAGCATCTCGGCCTTGTCGCCGCCGGTCTTCGATGCATAGGTGGTCGACATCGCGTCGGCCCAGCTGTCGAGCATGTCGGCGTAGTCGCGCATGGCCGCGCTGTTGCCCGAGTTCCAGCCCCACGGCGCGTGGATCATGATCTGGGCGTTCTCCGCCATCTCGACGGTATCGCCGGCCATGGCGATCAGACTGGCGATGGATGCGGCAATGCCATCCACGACGGTCGTCACGGTCGCCTTATGACGCTTGAGCGCGTTGTGGATTGCGATGCCGTCGGTCACCGAGCCGCCGTAGCTGTTAATGCGCACGGTGAGCTGCTCGACGTCGAGGGCCATCACTTCGCGCACGAAGGCAGCCGCCGCGATCGTGTCGCCGTACCAGCTCTCGCCGATGTCGCCGTAAATGAGGATCTCCGCCGAGGAAGCCTGCACTGCACCCGCGGCGCTTGCGCGGGCGCGGATGGTGTACCACTTCGGCGGCTGGTTCTGGTTTGCTATGGGCATCGTCCGTATTCCCTGTCGAATGCTTCGTTATGAAGTCGTCAGTTTGTTTGCGATGGAGTCCCATTTCTAGGGAGAAATGGGACAGTTTTTGATGGGCACAAAGTAAAAGGCCACCTGGTGATGGCTCGTCGGCGCAGCGCTCTACGCGTCCTTGTCCGCGTCCTCGGGCGGCGGCGCTGGCGGGGCAGCCTTGCCTGTGTTGGCAAAGTTAGAAGCGAACACCAGCCCCTTCTCTGCACACTCGTCGCGATGGGCCTTGACCTGCTCAATGACGTCTCGCGGGTTCGCGCCGCGCTTGCGCATGACTTCGACCTCGCTGGCGAAGCCGTCCAGGACAAGTGAATGCCAGGCCGTTGCCTCCTTCAGCGGATCGATCCAGGGCATCGACTGGCCAACGAAGAGCGCGTCGTCGGCTGTCTGAGGCTCCACGTCTGCCGGCATCGGCACCACACCCGACAGCCGTGCGGCCAGCACGAAGTCGTTCCAGGTCGGCTGCACGAACTGGCCGACGAATTCGTCGCACAGCACCGCGTAGTGGATCCACTGCTCCACGAGCTCCTGCCGCTGGGAGGAATAGGTGCCGCTGTAGTCGCGCGCGATGCTCGAGTAGCTGCCGCCCAGACCGGCAGCGACGGCGCGCAACTGCCCCTGCCGGAACGTGACCAGGTTTGGGTTTGGACGGTTGGAGTCGATCATGCCGATCTCCTCGCCCACGCCCAGGTTGTCGATGATCATGCCCGGCGAAAAGTGCAGCTCGCGGGCCTGGCCCGCGGCGCCGTCGCCGGTGTCGGGATAGTGCTCGGGCGAGCCCTTCTTGACGTATGCGGTCAGGGACGCTGCCACCTTGGCGGCGATGCGCTCGGACTCTTCGTAGTCCTTGATATCTTCGAGGCGGCCGATGACGCTGGCGAATTCGGACACGCCACGCATCTGGCCGATACGGTCGAGCGACGCGATATGGTGCATGCGGCCAGCCTCAATACGCTTGAGCTCGTAGCTGCCTTTCGTCCAGCTGTCGCCGCCGGGGAATTCCTTGTAGGCCCAGTAGCCGGTCGGCTTGCCCCAGGTGTTGCTCTCGATGCCCTGGCGGATCCTACGCGCTTGGTCGTCGTAGTCGAACGGGATGAGATCGGGCTCGATCAGCTCGAGCGAGTACGGCACCCGGCTGCCATGGTCGAGCAACGGTACAGCGCCGGTGAGGCGCTGCGTAAAGCATTCGCCGTCGCGCAGCCAGGTCTTGGCTACCATGCGCTGGACCTTGCTCCAGTGGTGCCGCTGCGTGACTTCCGGCGTCTGCGCCCAGTCGCGGTATGCCTTCCTCAAGGCGGCGGCATACTCGACGTGGATGGACCCATCGCGGCGCCGCGGCTGCGGCTCGATGCCGATGCCGTTCGAGCCCACAACGTTGTTCACCAGGGTGCGCAGTGCACCCCGCGCGATATCGTGGTTCGCCTCGAGGTGGCGGGCCAGGCCTCGCAGACCCACCGCCCCCATCTGCGAGCCGGCGTTCGGCGAACCGTTGGCCTTGCGCCCCTTGCGCAGACGCGACGGCTTAGCCGCCTCGTACTGGCTCAGCACGTTGCGCGCGGCCAGGCGGCGCACGCCCGCGCCCGGGGCGAAGAATGCGACCGCCCGATCGAAGAAGTTGAGCTGGACTTTCGGGTCGACCTTCATCGTTAGCGGTCCCCGAAGCTGGCGACGGAGAACGACATGCCGCCGATCGATGGCCGGCAGCTGGCCATACGGGCTTGCTGGGCGGCACGTGCTTCCCACTCGCGGCGGCCCGCGCGGATCTCCTGAAGATTTTCCATAGACATCGAACGGCCCTGGAAGGTGATGGTCTTGCCGGCCAGGACGGCCAGCTCGGCCTTTGTGTACTCGGCCACCATGGTTGCTGCGGTAGTCATTGGACGCTCCTTGATCTGAGCGCCCAACACTACCTACGGCGCAGTCCCATTTCTAGGGAGAAATGGGACTGGATGAGCGCACCATCGGAGCAGCTCAATGCACATCAGTCGCCCTTGATGACCAAGTAGAACTGGGTCCGGCTGATGTTGTATTCCGCCATCAGCTCCTTCCTGTTGCGACCGTTGTATTTCGCCCGGATCTCCACGGCCCTGGCTTCGGGGTCCACGTTGCTCTTCTTGACATAGACCTCCTGGCCGCCCCACTGCATCCGGAGCATGCTGTCGATCAGCTGCTGCTTCTCCGGCGGGAACACCGACAGGCCGAGCGTGGCACCGACCAGGTTGACAAAGGCGCCAACAATGTCGTTTTCGTTTTGCATTATCCAAATCCCCTACTGGACCAATCATCAGACGCGAATCGGTTGCCCGCGTTCCTGTTCTTTACCGGCGCCGGCGGCGTGGCCGGTGCTGGCGGTTTCGGTTTCGATGCCGGCGGCACCGGCTTTACCGGCTCGGGCGCCGCTGCAGCCGACTGGCTGAAGAGGTCCCCGATCGCTGGCTGGACTTCGGCCTCGAGGGCGTCCCACCACTTGGCCGGCTTCTTGGCCAGCTCCAGGTGCGTTTCGAGCCAGACCGCGTAGACCGTGCAGTCCCACGCTTCCACTCGCTTGCGCAGCGCCGTCCAGCGCGATTCCTTTCCGCCGGCGGTAGCCCGCTCCACTCGTGCTTCGCCTGCCATCTGCGCAAAGTATTCATCCGTCGACTCCTTTGAAAAGTGCATGTAGCCGGCCCCCGGCTTCGTGATCTGCAGTCGGCCGTAGATCAGGTCCTTGGCCAGGTTGGTGCCGACCTGCCACAGAAACAGGCCGCGCTTCTTTGTCTTGCCGCGCCAGTCGATGTCGACCTTCGAGACGCCATCCTTGATGTGCTTCTCCCGACCCGAGCGCCCCTTCACGGCAAACACCTTCCGGCCCAGCGCACTCTGCGCGTGCACGAACGCGTACACCGCCTGGGTGTGGTGGCCACCGGTGTCGATCGCGGCCGCGTAGATGCGCAGCTGCTGACCGCTCGCATGTGCGAACTCGGTCTCGAACAGGTACTCGGCGACGTCCTGCCACACCTGATCCTCGCTCGGGTTGCCATACAAGATGCGGTGGTCGATCTTCCAGGTCTCGCAACCGCGGCCATATCCGCGCACCGTGACCTCGATCCGGTTGTCCTGGGTGTCGCAGCCGGCCAGCAGCCGCACGCACCCCATCGGCACGGTGCCGAGCTTGTAGGGCTCGGCGCGCTCCTTCAGCTGGTCCGCATCGCTCTTCTCCTGCTCCAGCGCCCAGACCTCGCCCAAGGTCGTGTTGGTGAACGTCTTGAGCTTGGTGATGTCGCCGCCCTGCGCCGCCTCGTAGGCCTCCAGGAATTCCTCGACTAGCCGCGACCAGGTCACCAGCGGGCTGTATGCGGTCCAGACGTGGAAGGCGATATGCTCGAGCGCCGGGATCTCATCGCCGGCCGCGTTGCGGAACACGCCGGCGGCGTCCACCGTGATGCTGCCGTCGTCGTTCTGCCAGCGGCCCTGGTCGGCCACGGCCAGGAACTGCGCCTGGGTGACCAGGCAGTGGCAGTGCGGACACAGGTGACGCACCGTTTCCGGATCGCCGTTCACCCACTTTAAGCCGTGCTGCTCATCCTTCTTGCCCCATGTCAGCGCGTGGAACTCGCCGCACTCCGGACAGGGGATCGCGTACTTGAGGCGCACGTCCGCCGCCTGGTAGCGATCGTCGATGAGCGAGAAGCCCTGCAGCTTCGGCGTCGAGCCAGTGATCATCTTGGGGAAGGTCGCGCCTTCCACGCGCTTGGCCGCCAGCACGTCAGGCGAGCCTTCCTTCTCGACGTCGCGGTCGAACGCATCCAGTTCGTCCAGCAACGCGACGTCGACCGAGATCCGGCGGTACGCACGCGCGGCCGTCCCGCCGCGCGTGTGCAGAAGGCAGCCCAGGAACTTCTTCTGCGCGAGGGTGTTGTCCTTGTGCCTGGAGACGTGCGCCGGCATCGCCTTGCGCATGACCTTCACGTCGCGCAGCATCGTGTCGAGCTCGGTCTTGACGAACTCGTCGCTGTCGCCATCGGTCGGCTGCCAGAGTGCCTGGTTGCGCCGCTTGTGCTCGGCGAAGTAGCCGACGGCCGCCAGCAGCATCTTGGTGTAGCCGACCCGGGCCGACTTCTTGAAGTCGATCGCGCGGATGTCGTCGTTGCTGATGCACGCCAGGATCCCGCGCTGGAATGGCCACGGCCGCCAGGCCTGCTCGACGTACGACGATTCGGCCGACAGGTAAAAGTGCTCTGCAGCCCACTCCTCGAGCGTCATTGGCGGCGGCACGCCGAACGTGCCCAAGCCGCGCGCCACGGTCCTGGCCAGCTCGGGCGACTGCCAGTTCAGCACCTCGTGCATGCTGCTCATGGCGCGAGCTCCTCGCCCTCGGCGTCGTCCTCTTCTTCGTCAGGCTCGCGCAGATCCTCCAGCGACATGACGGCGACCACGTTGCGCACGCGCGCGATCTCGCCCGCGATGTTCTTGATCTCGTCGCCCGACAAGCTGGGCACCCGGCGCTTCACGGCACCAGGGATCGCCTCCAGGATGCCGGCGATGCGGCCGCCGGCCTTGGACAGCACTTCCTCGATCAGTGCGACGGGCGCCAGCTCGCCGCGCGTGACCGCGTTCTGCATCTCGATCTTTTCGCGCTGCGCCTTTGCCAGGCCTGCGCGCTCGGTCGCCAGGTCCAGCTCGCCATTGGCGGCGCGGCCGGCCGCCTGTTCGCGCAGGTGCGAGCAGTACGCAAGCAGTAGCTGCTCGGCGTCCATCCCCTTGTCGAGGACGCCTCTGCCGACCAGGTTGCCGATGGCCTGCTGGCTGACACCGACGAGCGCACCGAATGCTGCCTGTGTCATCGGCATGGTTAGATCAATGGTGGACAATACAACCCCCTTAGGACGGGTCTGTGACTAGAGAAAACTCGGGGTTCGAATTACCCTTGAAGGGCCCCCTCCCGGGAGTACCTTGGAAATCGCAAAAGGTCAGCGCTGCGTCGCCCGCGCCTCGGCCAGCGCGCGGCTGAACTCGCCGGCGAAGTGCTGTTCGATCGTCGACGTGGCCACGTAGTCGAAGTCGAATGTCTTCTGGTAGACGACGTTGCGCACGAAGATCATCACCGCCCTGATTGCCGTGCCTCGTGCGAAGTGGACGCGCTGGTAGACCCCGAGCGGAAGGCGATCACCTGGGCGCCCAACGAAGTAGGAAACGCCCTGGCGCGTCCTGCTCCCGCGCTGCAGCGCCTCCCGCCGCTTGTCGCTCATGTTCGCCTTATACCCAGCTTCCGGGAACGCCCTGAGGTACGCGAGAATCTGGACGATCTGGCCGCGGTTCATGTTGCCGTAGGCGTCCAGCTCTGCACCTTCGCCGGGGACGACACGATAGCCAGGCGGCAGCGCGCCGATCGACTCCAGCGCGCGCTCGAAGCGCTTCTGTCCGCGAGTGCCACCTTTGATCTGCGCCTCCAGGTATTTCGCTGCCGGCGTGCTGCTCTTGCTGGCGAAGTCCTTGAGCTTGACCTCGGCGGTCAGGTTCGATGCTGTCGCCGGCCGCACGAAAAGGCCCGACATCGTGAACGGCGTGGGCCGGTCGAAGCTGTCCCGCATTTCATGCTGCTCTGCGGCCTCGACTCTCTTAGCCGTCCGGGTCAGAGCTACACGCGTGGCGAACTTCACCTGCTTTTCCTCCACCAGGGTTCCGGTGGTGAGCTGCCTGATCGCATCGCGCACGTCGACTGCCATCGTTCTTCCTTCGTGTAGACGTCTGCACAAGACGCAGCGGTCGATGGCGAGCGTCATCCACAACCTGCGCCGATTCGGCGTCCAGCGTTCGCTTGAGGTTCGGGATTGGAGCCACTATCATGGGCTCCGACGGTTTGCCAGGTGACGGCGCTGTCGTGCTGAAAACAAAAAAGCCCGCGACCTTTCGGGGCGGGCTTTGCTCGTGTGTTAGACGCAATATCGACATCTAGGACGCGTATCCTAATGGAAATATCGTCTCGTGGCAATATTCCGTTGCATTGCCCTGGACAGCGTGCGCTCGGCCTCCTCCAAAGCCTGCTCGTAGGAGTGCTCGGGGAACCGCCACACCGTGGCGATTCCGAACGCCTTGCGCACCGCCCACCACTGGATGCGCGGCAGGTTGTCGATCATGATCTCGACCGCCGAACCGCATGCCATGAATTCTTTCACGTCCTGCGGGTTTGCCCACCCATTCGAGTGCTGCTGATCAGCCAGCGTCATCCAGCGCGCCCAGGTCTTCATCACCTTCCGAAACGGGCTGTCCCGCTCGACATCCGCGCCGCCTACACCGCGGCTGCTTAAGACCATCTCGCCCACCCCATCCGCAGCCGCGGCTACTTCGATCCATTCGTTCGCCTCGTGTTGCATCTGCACCCCTTCCATATCCTGCCCCTTTGCTGTTCTCACATTCATCGTCACTGCCATGGCCGGCCCTTGCCGGGTTGCTCCCCACCTGTCCTTCAACATCGGCCATCCCTGCATCCGGACTGCCTGTATCCACTGCTCGCCCTGCTTTCGATCCGTCCAACCGCTGAAGGGTTGGCGAAAAGGTTGGACGGCTGGAACCCGCATGGATGCTGTGTTTGCCAACCTCCCAACCTACCTAACCTCTTTCTAAGTTCTGCCAGAAGGGGCAAGAGCCACATCGACCCGTCGCGCACGTATACGCGGGTGTGCGCGGGGGCGCGTGTCGGTTGGCGAGGTTGGGAGGTTGGGAAACCCACTATCCATGCGGGTTTCAGCCGTCTAACCTCAAAAAAGCGAGGTTGGACGGCTGTCCGTCCTTGGGCGAGAATCGCTACCTTGAGCAGCGACGACAGCACCTTTTCCGCTTGCGCACGATGCGCCCGCGATCCCTGGTGAGTCGCCGTCATGATCACGGCTGCGTGTTTAATTTGGCAGGCCATTTCCCACCTCGCCCCCTGCAGAAGCTGCCTTCGGCCGCTCGTAAAAATACTCGCGTGCGCCTTCCGTACTCCGCTCCTTGCTCCATCCCAGCTTGCGCATGATCGCGCCGATACGCATCGTCTCTGCCCGCGCTGGCCCCATCTTCGACAACTCGAAGTGCAGCGCCCTGGTCAGCAGCTCGCGCGCGGTGATGCGCGTGACCTTGCCAACCATCGTCGGCTTGCCTTCGGTGTCCATCCCTTCCAGATATTCGTACACGCGTCCATGCCATGGATCCGGGATCTCGCGGCTTTCCTGCATCGGACTGATCAGGCGCTGCTGCTGCTCGTATGTCGGCCACCACTGGACGCCGGCATTCATCAGCGCAATCGCTTCGCCGAATAGCTGGTCGCGATCCGCGATCAGCGCTTCAATATCGAGGCGCCCCGTCTCGACCGGCCAGAAGCGCCGGTTCCCGGTTGAGTCCTTGAAATAGGCGTCTTCGTTCGTCGTCGCGGCGAAAGCGCATCGGCGCGGCATGTTCTTCATGCGGCGGCCGTATGGCTCGCGGAAGCGGTCGACGGTGCTGGACATGAAGGCCTTGATGGCTGTGACCTCGGAACGGTTGAACTGCTCGAGCTCGGCGACCTCATACAGCAGCACCCCCTGGATCGACAAGTAGCCGTCCTTCTCGCCCATCCGGAAAGGCGTGTCGGCAAACCAGTCGCCGCCCAGCACCTTGAGCGCGGTCGATTTACCACGGCCCTGGCCGCCTTCGAACACTGGCGCGTGGTCGTTCTTTACCCCCGGCCGGTAGCCGCGGACCACGATCCCGATGAAGAACATCGTGGCCACCAGCCGCAGGTACTCCGAGTCGGCTGCGCCCCAATACGTGGTGAAGGCCGTCGCTACCCGCGCCTGCCCGTCCCACATGGATGCGCAGCGGTCGAAGTAATCCACGACCGGATTGAAGGAATGTTCGCGTGCTGCCTGAGCGACACCGCGCTCGATGTCGCCGATCGACGCCAGGACGAGGCTGTGATGCTCGGCCATGTACATGCCCAGGCGGAAATCGTCGGACTCGGTCCATTCGCCTGGCTCGCTTGGCCATGGTGTCGGGCGGCGCTTCATCTGTAGGCCGGAGAACATGTCCAGGCCGACCAGGCCGATCAGGCGCGGGTCGTTCTCCATCACCATGTAGACGTTCTCACGGCACCCCTTCACGCCGCCGTTCGCCGTCTGGATCAGCATCTGGCGAAGCTGCTTCTTCGACACGCCCGCGCCAGCCGGCAGTGGGGTGGAAGCACCTGCCGGCGCCGCGTCGAGTTGCTCGGCTACCCATGCTGGCACATCGTCAGCAGACGGCTCCTGCACCAGCTCGTCGTCGTCCTCGGCCGCCTGATCGGCTCGCAGCCTAGTGAGCCAGGCGACGACCTGCTCCTCGGTGGCGCCGCCATCGATCAGGTCGGCAATATCCCACCCATCGGCCACATCGCCAGGTGCAGGAATATCGATGAAGAACACGCTGCAGTCCTGCGCCTGCAGGATCGCCGCGACCTGGACCATGGCGACCATGCCCGGCTGCTCACATTCAGGCATGATCTGGCCGGCGTATTCGTGGCCTTCCTTGTAGACCTTGGCGTCGGCGTCAGCCCACAGGATCACGTTGCGGCCGCGGATCGCGGACCAATCAGATTTTTTGACAGCCTTGCCGCCGCCGGACCACGTCAGCACCTCGAAGTTCTCATGTACGGCCTGCAGCCCAACAGCCTTATCGACGCACTTCTCGCCCTCGAGGACCAGCACCGGCAGTTCGGGCCGGTGTGGCCCACGCAGATAGAGCGGCCTCGGCTCAGGGAAGGCCATCCACCGCCATTCCTTCCGTCCGGAGTCCGCGTTGCGCGCATAAACGCAGGGCAGCACTTCCTTGCCCCCGTCAGAACGCAGGAACCGGTAGATCACGCCGAGCAGTTGGCCATCGACGTCGCGGTATTCCCAGGATGCTTCGGGTCGGCCACGGACCACGTGGGCTTTCGGTGGCGGTCCAGCGTCCTGCGGGACCGGCAGCATCGGCTCCCATGGCGTCCGCGATTTTTTTTCGGCAGGTGCTTCTACCCCTTTGCCGGCTTGCGCAGGCGTGCGATTAGGGGGCTGTTTCGGCTTCAAGACAATCGGTGCGCTTCCGTTACCACTCGGCTTATCGCGCGGGGTCAGCGGAATACCAAGGCGCTCGGCCAGGGCCGCGCAGGCGCGGCCAGGAGAGAGGCTGTTGACGAAGGCGTAGAGCGAGATCAGATCGCCGCCGGCTTCGCCGTCGGAGAAGTCAGACCAGACCCCGGCCTTGTCGCCGGTGAGACGAATGCGCAGCGACTGGCCAGCCTCACCGTCGCGCGATCCAATGCAGAATTCGTGGCCTTCCCGCACGCCGTTCGGGAACCATTCGGCGAGGAGAGTTTCAATTTGGTTGAGCGCTGCGCGCCCAACAGCAATAAAATCTTGACCGGTCACGTAGTCGCCTTCTCTACGTGATCGACGAGTTCATTCGCCATGCGCGAGGGGATGTCGCGATATGCGAGCGAACCTGGCCGCATCGACACCAGGCGTGGGCGATTCTTGAGGGACAGCGGCCGCATCGGCGGCGCGTAGCGGCCGGGCGTCACTACCGCGACCTCGGCTACTGGCGCCGGCTCTGGCTCTACAAGCTGGCGGCCCCAGACCGTCAGCAGTACCGTCTCGTTGGTCCTGACCACGAGGCCCTGGCGCTCGAGCAGTCCGATGACGGCCACGTCGAACTCCGCGCGCGCACGCGGATAAACTACTGCGCGAAGCAGCGCTGTCGGCGTCGACGTCCCGCCACACCGCACTAGGTGAAGCAAGACCGAATGTGCGCGGCTTCCTGCGCGCGGCAGACGATGCAGTGTCATTCCGCCTCCCTCCCGCCCTGCGGTGCATAGATGCGCAACGTAAGCGCGAGGAGTTCGGCGACGACCTTGTGCAGCTCGGCGGCGTCGTGCTCGAGGATGGCCTGCTCACGACGGTCGATCAGGTCGTCCGCCGTCGCCGCGGTAAAGTCCTTGGAAAACTCTCCCAGTCGCGCATAGAGCGTCTGGAACTTGGACATCAGCAGCTCGTTACCTTCGTCGAGATCGTCAGGCAGCTTGAGGAAGGTGCCGCCGCTCGCGGTTGCGATCGCCTCGGCAAAGTGGGTGGTCTGCGAGAACGCCTGGATCTGCAGCGCGGTTTCGACCGTGACGCCTTGCCCCTTGCGCTCATACACGCGGTTCTCGAGCGCGTCACGGCTCATGCCTAACGCGCCCGCCATAGCATCCCAGCCACCGGGAAATGCCTTGATCATGGACAGGTAAGATTGCCTCAGGTTCACAACTGCCTCTCTTTCACTGTGGTTGCCGCGACCTACGCGTCAACCTATTCTTGCAATATGGATACTTATCCTGCGATTTTATTTCCGTATGGAAACTTTATAGACGTGACTCAACTGCAACGTAGTGCTGACGCTAGTTGAATTTGTTAAGCCGACTGCTCTTCAGGGCAGGTAATGGTGAGCAGCGAAATATCTGCGAAAGACTCATCGTCAGCCTGGCCGGCGCCCGCTGTTCGAGCGGGTTGCGTAAGGGCTAGCTCCGGCCATATCAGTTCCCAGTCATCGGGACGAAGCTCAGGCCGCGTGACCTCCCCCTCAGTTGCGCGTTCGATCGCAACACAACGCTCCGGAGGAATAGGACGCTTAGCATTCGCCCATTGATTGATCAACACTGGCGTGATGCCGAGCTTCGTCGCGAGCTCGCGCTGGGTGGCCCGGGTTTTGACGTAGTCGAGTAGTTTCATGGCACAGACTATAGCAATTTGCTTTTGATCGTGCAATAGCAATTTGCGCATTCCATACATAAGCGTTTTGCTTTTAAATTGATACATGACAACCGTAAAAGAATTACGCCTCGAGAACCTCAGGTCATTGGTCGCTGAGTTCAAGACAGCAGATGCTGTCGCGCAGCGGGCACAAACCGCCCCCATGTATCTCAGTCAGATCTTGAACGGTGCTAAATCGTCTACAGGTAACGCACGCGGAATTGGCGACAAGCTGGCGCGCAAGCTGGAAGAAGGCTGCGGTAAGGAAGTTGGCTGGATGGATAGACCGCATCGTAACGTCGCTGCACAGTTCGATGAGAATGTCGTTCCTGCGGCAGTTGGTCTGCGACCAGTACCCGTGATTTCATCAGTTCAAGCTGGCGCGCTTAGGGATATGGAGAGCCCGTATCCGCCCGGCGCCGGCTACGCCTATGAGTACACGGATCAAGATCTGTCGGCATGGGCGTTCGCACTTGACGTCGAAGGCCTTTCAATGCTGCCCGACTTCCGGCCAGGCGATCGCATCATTGTCGACCCGGATATGGCTCCGAACCCTGGAGACTTCGTAGTCGCTCGTAACGGCAGTGCGCAGGCCACCTTCAAAAAATACCGCCCGCGCGGTATTGATGCGGCAGGAAATGAAATCTTCGAGCTTGTACCGCTCAACGACGACTATCCAACGCTTCGTAGCGATACTGAGCTGTTGTCGGTCATAGGCGTAGTTACCGAACATCGGAAAAAGTTAAGAAAGCAGTAGGAGCAACAGCCACGCATGAGGGATGAAGTACCTAAAATTAGCGGTCCTGGGTATTACCGCATTAACGTAGCGGGAGAGAGTTTCTATCGCGATAGTCTCATTCGAATTTGCGGCCCGCGGCGCGAGGATGGCGTCAACATCGAGACCTACGCGGAATTGGTCCTGCAGGACGATAATCCTTACGACAAGTTTGCGGTCCAGGTATGGATCGACGGACATCAGGTCGGGCACCTTCCCCGCGAGTCAGCCCGCGCTTTCCGTCGTATCGTCCGCTATGGGCAGCTGAGTCAGCATGAACGGTTCAAATGCGCTGCCGTTATTAGAGGCGGTTGGGATCGCGGCGCTGGCGACCACGGTGACTACGGGGTGCGGCTAGACCTTCCTCAGGACGACGATTAACAAACACCGGTATTACGCACTCACGCAGCCGCTCGAAGACCCGCCTTGCGCGGGTTTTTTTTCGTCCGTTACTAAGCGGAGATACCTTTCCTTCTGGCCACCCATCCAAATAAAAGCAAATTGCTCTTGCTCGTCTAAAAGCAAATTGCTATAGTTGCGCTCGTAGTGTCAACCACCGAGGGCAACATGATTCCGTTTCGCGTCACCGTAGCCACCAAAGCCGGCCGGCTCACCTACTTCGTAGTCTCGTCCTCGAGCTACGAAGCGTGGCTTGAGGCTGCAAGCCGATTTGAACAGCCACATCCGATCTCGGTGGTACGGGCATGAGCGCTGCAACAACAGCACGTCCGCCGAAAGGCAAAGCTCGCGTCGGCACCGGCAACCTCAGCCAGGCCTTACATCATGCACGCGACCGCAATGCCCTGAATCGCTTCTGCAGTGCACACGTCTGCACTCCGGCCGAAGTGTCGGAAGACGGCATGCATCTGCACCTGCCCAGCGTTCTCCAGCTCATGCGAACCCGTGGCTACGAAGTTTCCGCGCCGATCAAACCTCAGCATCAGCCGAAAGCCCGGCAGGGCCTCACTGCATGGGTCGTGCACATCCGCGTCCGACACGTCGAGTTCGATGTCGCTTTTTATATGCCGACGGCGGTCGGGAACGGCGCCGCTAACAAACCCCAACTTTCCAGACTGGAGCATGCATGACCCCTACCGCCCTGACCCTTTTAGCAGCTCCGCAACTGCCAGCAGTGGGCGACCAGGCGATCGTCGTCGACGAGCTAGTGACAAACGCTGGAGAGTTTGGCCACTTTAACCTGATTGACATCCGTATCTCGAAAACGAACAGGAAGCGTTTCGACTTGGTCAAGCTCAATGAGTTGGCCGCGAGCATCAAGGCTAAAGGCGTCGCGCAGCCGATTCTGTTACGCCCTGTTGAGCCGACGCCGGATGAGCCACAGAAGTATGAGATCGTCGCCGGCGAGCGCCGCTTCCGCGCGTCAATCATTGCCGGGCTTTCGATTATTCCCGCGCTACTTCGCACGCTTACCGATGTCGAGGCCCTCGAATTACAAATCCTCGAGAACCTGCAGCGCGACGATCCTCATCCGCTCGAGGAGGCGGAAGGGTACGAGCGTCTTATGCTCGAGCGGAACTACGACGTCGACCAGCTGGCCTACAGAGTCAGTAGAAGCCGGTCCTATGTCTATGGCCGCCTCAAGCTGTGCGCGCTGACTACGAGCGTGCGCGAGCAGTTCCTTGAAGACAAATTCAGCGCAGCGACCGCGCTGCTGATTGCGCGCATTCCAAATCCCTCGCTCCAGGTGAAGGCCGCGATGGAAGTCAGCCAAACCGACTGGCAGGGCAACCCGATGTCATATCGATCGCAACGTGATCTGCTCCGCCGGCGCTTCATGTTGGACCTGAAAAATGCAGTCTTTGCGGTCAAAGATGCTGCGCTGCTGGCGGATATCGGTTCGTGCGTCGAATGCCCAAAGCGCAGCGGCAACCAGGAGGAAGCCTTCGAGAGCGAAAACCACGCTAACCTCTGCACCGATCCTGACTGTTTCGCCGAGAAGACTGCTGCGCACTCGAAGAAGGCGAAGCAGAAGGCTGAGGACCGCGGCCATTCCGTCATCAGCGGCGAGGCAGCCAAGAAGATCATGCCGAACTCATACGGCAATCTCAAGGACGGCTATTCCGACGTCGATCGCGAGTTCTATGTCTCGGGCAGCGGCTCGACGAGCTACCGCAAGATCCTCGGCAAACAGACCCCAAAGGGCGTGCTGCTGGAGAGCCCGTTCGAGCCAGGCAAGCTCATCACCATTGCCAAGACCGACGAGCTGGAAGACCTGGTGACGCAAGTTGCCGGCAGCGGCAAGACCGAGGCATCGGCAGCCGCGAAGCAAAAGGCCCAGGAGAAGCAGAAGGAGCAGGCGGCCGCGCTCGAGAAGCGCTACCGCCGCGAACTGTTTGTATCCATCCGCGACGCCGGCCGAATCGAGGATACCCCGATCAATGAGCAGGAGGTGGCCGCCCTCCTGTTCCGGAACTCCCCCAACTCCGAAGACGGCTTCATCCGGAAGCTCTACGGCTGGACCGGCAAAGAATTCGAATCGGGCACTTGGGACGGAAAGTATGTCACCGGAACGAACAGAATTTGCGACGCAATCCGCCAGATGACACCTGAAGCGGCACGTCAGCTGATCCGCGACATGACCCTCATCCGCGAACTGGAAGTCAGCACCTACTCATACAGCAAAGCGGACCGTCCGACGCTCATGCTTGCCGCTGCAGAGCGTCTCGGCATCGATGCCGAGGCCATGAAGTCGGCACTGAACAAGGAAGCCAAGCAGCTGGCTGACGAGAAGGCGGCGAAGAAGGCAAGGGCCGCGAGCAAGGGCAAGGCCGCGACGCCCGCACAGGCGGTTCTGCCAGAGGTAGCGAAACACGACAAGAGCGCGACGGCGCCTGCAGCAGAAGCCGATTCAAAGGCCCGCGCTGCATCGACCGAGGTGCGCTATCGGCATCCGGATCTCACGCAAACTTGGACCGGCCGTGGCCGTGCGCCGAAGTGGGTCCGCGACTGGATCGACGCCGGCAAGACCCTCGATAGCCTGCAGGTGTCGCCTGCTCCCGCAGCACCTCTCCAGGCGCAGGTAATGCAATGACGTTGAGCGAACAAAGCGTGAGCGCGATCGCCAGGGCCCTGCTTAATGACCGCAAGA
The DNA here is from genome assembly GCF_003143515.1 of Massilia oculi. Lineage (NCBI taxonomy): Bacteria > Pseudomonadati > Pseudomonadota > Betaproteobacteria > Burkholderiales > Oxalobacteraceae > Massilia > Massilia oculi. Next base: position 1,613,408 of record NZ_CP029343.1, read on the forward strand.
CCCTGGTCGAGAGCCTTGAGTTCTGGAGCGACCCCGGCCGCGCCCGTCGATATCCAAACCGCCACGCGGCAATCGTGGCCGACCTGGACGAGAACGCGAGTGCATTGGCCGAGCTCGCCGAGGGCTTCGCTCCTTGGCTAAAACAGCGTAACGACTGGCCGACCATCGCTCGCACTATCCCAGCAAAACACTGAAAGCACGCTATGAAAAACACCCTGAACACTGCCCTTATCAACTTCAGCGATGCAGCCGCCCGCAACTTGGCAGCGCCCATTGCAGCCGTCAATGCAGCTTGCGAAGCCCTCAAGGCGATGATCACGCCGGCAGCGGCGCCGGCGATCGCCGCACGGCCAGCGCACTGCGGCAACATCATGACGCTGCTGGCCCACCTGTGCGACATGCACGACGAGCTGCAGCTATGGATCCTCCGCTGGCTGGCGTACCCGCTGCGAAACCCTGGCGCCAGGATGTCTACCGCCTTGGTCTTCAATGGCAGCGAAGGCTCGGGCAAATCGCTGTTCATGAATTTCGTCGTCGCCGAGATCTACGGCGATAGTGCCGCAAAAATCCGGCCACGCGACTTGCATAGCACGTTCAATGGATGGATGGAAGGTGCGAGCCTGGCCGTGGTCGACGGTGGTTTCGCCCGATCGCATATCGCAAAGATGAAGGCTGCGATGACGGCCCAATCGTTCGTCATCGAGCGCAAGGGACAAACTTCGCGCATGGTGTCGAACCGGCTGAATTTCATCTATGTCACCAGCACCCCTGACTTCCTGCCGGCCGACATCGGCAACCGCCGGTTCACGGTCATCGAAGTGCCGCCCCGGCAGCAGCGCGCCTTCTACCAGGCTGTGGTGCACGAGATCGCCGAGGGCGGCGTCGACGCGTTTCGTGACTACCTGATGCACGGCCTCGACATGGGCGAGTTTAACGAGCGCACCCCTCCACCAGCTGGCATATTCTTCGACGATGGGAGGACCGCATGAGCCTGCTGGCGAGCGACTACGTAGGCCCGGTGGCCGGCGGCAGCGTGGTGTATGTGATCGTCGGCGATCGCGCGAAGTTCGATCAGATCGCCCGACCAGTGACCGAACACCCTGCAGGCCCTGCCGGCAGGGTGTTGACGAAGACCATAGGGGCCACCGCGCGCAGCGAAGACGGTCTAGTCATTTTCCAGCACTGGCCTGACAGCTCGATCAGCCAGGGGGAGAAACCATGACGGGCCCTGTACCAGGCACCCAGGACGAGCCGAACGACCCAACCGCGTACAGGCATCACCTGTTACTGCTCAAGTCCATGCACTGTGCTCGCCCAGTGGTGCATGAAGGGCTGAAGCAGTTCATCAGCTGCTTGACGGCTAACCGCGACGGCGGGCGCATCTCGATGACCGTCTACCTGGCCGGCAAGGTCGGAGGCTTCGACAGCTCCGAAATTCAGATCATGGAGGGATAGCTTATGTCCATCGCGATTTTCACGACATTGCTGCAACCGCTGCAGGCGGGCCTCAACAGGATCACCCAAGCCCTGCCGCAAGACACCTGCACCCACGACTGCAGCCAGGGCCGTCGCTGCACGTGCTCGCATCGATGCGAACCGCGCTGCGCGGCCAGCGGCGAGCGAGCTGGCCAGCCGCACAAGGGTACCTGCCCATTCAAGAATTTTGCTTAATCAAGTTACCGAGCCTCACATGCAAACCGAATTCATGCTCCTGTCGATCTACAACAAGCCACGCCTGACCCTCAAGGAGGTCTGCCAGGCGATCGGCATGTCGTTGAAGACCGCGTACAACCACCGGTCGGCCCAGACCTTCCCTATCCCGATGTCGGGCGACCCGCTGCACGCCGACATCCGCGATGTAGCGGCATACGTCGACGAACTCCGCGAGGCTGGAAAGAAGCCCGCTGCAAATACGTGAGTTCTCACGGTAATTCCTGAGCGAGATCAACATGGAATGGACCAACGACGAAGACACGCAGCCGGCACAAAGCTCACCAAAGCGTGGTCGACCTCCGACCGGCAAGGCCATGAGTGCGGCCGATCGGCAGGCTCGCCGCGTGGCCAAGCTTGAGGCTGAGGGCAAAGCCCTACTGCCGCGCATTGCGGTTTCACGCGAAGTACAACAGGCCCTGTACAAGTTCATCCAGTTCAAGGACATGACGCTCGGGGATGCGCTAGAACGGATCCTTCACGACCGCCTCATCCGCAAACGCTAGGCCACACGGGCCAACGCTTCACCGCAAATGAAAAAGCCACCCCGCAGGTGGCTTTCAGCAGCAGCCGCAGAACGGCACCCATCCCTTACGCAGCAGCGCGCTCGCGCTCCTCGGTCATCTCGTTCAGCTTCGAACGGAAGGTCAACGGATCCGAAATATTCGGGATCGGGGCCTGCGGGCCACCAGCGCCCGACACAACGATGCTGCCGAAGTTCAGCATACGTCCGACGATCGACTGGTCGACCTGCACGCTCTCTACCTTGCTGTTCTTCAGTTCGACAGTCTTGCGACTGATCAGGCCGAATTTGGCAACTACCCTCTTATTGGTGATGACCAGCTCGGTAGTCAGGACATTAATCACAGCGACCGCGATAAAGACTAGGCCCAGGCCCATGAGGCCGATGGTGAGCAGCCCGAGAAGGAACAGTAACCATTGCGATACCCAAGACACCTGCGCCTCATAGACGACCTTCTCATCGACGTCCAGATTGCGATTGACATACGATCCCATTTCAAAATCCCTAATAGTTGTAATAGAGAAATAATACTCTAATATCCTAGAGGGACTACCCGTGAAGAGATCGTTCATGCACTGAGCATAGCGCCCTTACAACAGCTTAACGAATTGACGAGTTGGAGACGCGCGGTCAGGTCCGCTTTCGACCCAAAGCAGCCGCTCACCAGCCTCGCACCGGCCTAAGCTCGCAGTTCCTTAATCCGGCGCGAACTATAATGGCTTGGTACAGCACTCGGGAGATCAGGCTATTCGCGTGTAGGTTTTTCCATCCAGGACTCGTTTCACTTGATCCACGTCTTTCGCCCCGATGCGGACGTAGATCTCATCGGGGGTGTGGTAGTTGGCGAGCTCACGTATTGCCTTGACTTGAACGACAGACAAGCGCCCGTCGCGGCCACAAATCTGCGCTATTGCCCAGTCGTTGTCCTTCCACTTTTCGGCGACCCATGGCGCCGGTAAGCCCAAGCGTGGATGGTCATTCAGCCACTTTTGCAGAATCTTGTCGCGGTCATCGGGCAGAGGAACCGCGCCTTTCGAAATCAATCCGTTTTCACGTAGGTAACGTAGCCCGCTCTTTCCGCCTGGTACCATATTTAGCCGGCGTTCATCATCCCAATGGCCTTCTACGAGAAACTCTTCCCCCTCGTAGAGCTGCTCCAGATCGTCGGTAATAGCCATCACCTTGTGGTGCACGTACGTAAGACGCCCACCCTCTTGCTCCTCTCGAAATCGACGATGGAAAAGCAATGGACTGCCCGTTCCGATCGCGCGACGGTGCTCGGACCAGCGCTTTTGCCAGCTTCGGGTGGACACCCCAACATAAAAGTACCCATCGTCAGGGTACGATGCACCATTGCCGAAGATGTGCTGGTAGAGGACGTATGCGCGTTCGGGGTAGTGCTTGGGCGATAGTAAGAAAACTGCGGGCACCGAAAATACAAGGCTAGGGCTCCTGACCGTGCTTTCGTCAATCTGCGTGGCTCCCCGCATGGCCGCAGCCAAATACACGGGGTCAGTAACAACTTCCACTGAAATCGTAGGTTGGACAGCTAACTCGCCTTCGCGCAAGGCGCCGAGTCCGTACTCTGGCTCGCGGTCCACAGTTCTATGCCCATCCATGAGCTTCTTGAACGGAGCGATGAACCCCTGACGGTCACTCATGAATATCAGGCGCACCACGGGTATTACTTGGCCTGGCGTGAGCCTAAAAACACCGTGGGGATTCGCAGCCACCCGCGCCCATTCCAACCCGTAGGCGGAGCCCCGTATGAAGTCTTCGAGCAACTGCTCAACCTCGCGCCGCCGTCCAATCATCGACTTCGGGGCCAGATGCTCCCACCAAGCTTTGCTTAGCTTCATAGAGTCACTTCCTATTCTTCAAAAGCCGGCAGGCCTAGCGCGTTATTGGTATCCCGGTTGAGAGCCAAGCTTGTACGTGTATAGACCCCACTCCCATACCAGCGCCGAACGAGCCATCTCCTTACGGGATATCACTGCACTCTAGCTGTACTGCTATCGCGATGATGAAAGCTCACAACACGCTTTAGACCATAGAGGCGAACGGCGGCTTCTGGCCGAAAGCAGACGGTCGAGATGGGTCAGTGTACGGCACTACTCACGTTCAAACAAGCAAGCGACTTTATTAGGCGCTCGATACTTCCCGCTGTTCGGCGTTTGGCTAGCCCGCGCTTGAGTTGCACCTAATGCGACCCCAAGCATTTTCCCACTACTCCAAAATTACTCCAAACTCAACACACGCACTATGGGGAATTGAATTCCTCGGTCCAGTCCATCATGGGGGCGACCGAGAGGCGGCGCGATGGCAGTACAGGGGCGGCGGCGCCCGGAATGGTCGAGGTGAGGCTCATGCTGGAGGGTCTGGTCGCCGCCAACCGGGGCGACGGATACTGTCGGGAACCAGTAATGATAAGCGAAACCGGCCCGCGCCGCATTCTGTAATGCAGGCAAGCTTGGCGAAGAAGCACATTCTATTCGAGCGCCACGACCACGCACGCCGACATCGACCAGGCGTGGAGCACGTCAGGTCTGACATTCGGACGCGGACTCCGTCCGGATGCAGGAACCGCCCGCATGGCGTATCGAAAAACGCCATGCCTAGCCATACGAAGATGCGATTTCACTTCCCTCCCCGCATGCCTCACCATGCCTGACTGGAAACAACACCGCCGTCCCCGGCCATGCCTCCCCGGCATCTTCACCGACCCCTGACATGAAAAACATCCTGATCGCCTGCCTCCTCGCAGGCCTGGGCCTGGCCAGCGCCAGCGCCGCCGAACCATCCCGGCAAGAACAGCAGCTCGCCAAGCAGGCCCTCCCCGGCGTGCGCATGATCCCGATCCACACGCCCAAAGGCGATTTCAAGGTCTGGACCCGCCGCATGGGCGACAACCCGACCGTCAAGGTGCTGCTGCTCCACGGCGGTCCCGGGTCGACGCACGAATACTTCAAAACCTTCGACGACCACTTCCCTGGCGCGTCGATCGAGTATTACTACTACGACCAACTGGGGTCATGGTTCAGCGACCAGCCCGACGACCCGTCGCTGAACACCGTCGAGCGCTTTACCGACGAAGTGGAGCAGGTGCGCAAGGCGCTCGGCCTGGACAAGGACAATTTCTACCTGCTGGGGCATTCCTGGGGCGGCATCCTGGCCATCGAATATGCCCTCGCCCACCCCGGCAAGCTGAAAGGCCTGGTGATCTCGAACATGATGGCCAGCGCCCCGGCCTACAACGCCTACGCGCAAAACGTGCTCGCGCCGCAGATCGACCCGGCCGTGCTGGCCGAGGTGCGCAAGCTCGAGGCCGAGGGCAAGACCGACGATCCACGCTATATGGAACTCCTGATCCCGCATTTCTACGAGCGTCACATCCTGCGCAGGCCGCTCGCGGAGTTACCCGAACCGGTGCTGCGCAGCTTCGGGCATCTGAACCAGAAAATCTACAAGCCGATGCAGGGACCGAGCGAGCTGGGCATCTCGGGCCTGCTCGCGAACTGGGACCGCTTCGACGACCTCGAACGGATCGACGTGCCCACACTGGTCGTCGGCGCACGCTACGACACCATGGACCCGGCCCATATGAAGAAGATGGCGCAACGCCTGCCGCAGGGACAATTCCTGTACTGCGAAAACGGCAGCCACATGGCCATGTACGACGACGCCGGCTGCTATTTCGATGGCCTGCTCAAGTTCCTGCGCGGCGCGCCCGCACGCACGGCGGTCAAGCCGCGCTCCCTGCGCTCATACTGACGACTGCAGCGCGCGGGCGCACATAAAGAGAACGGCGGCATTGCTGGAGCAAGCCGCCGTTCTTTTGTCGCCTACCGCCGCATCAACGGTTGCGGCTCACCCGCCACACGGTATTGGCCAGGTCGTCCGCCACGATCAGGGCTCCCTTCGGATCGACGGTCACGCCTACCGGCCGGCCGCGCGTCTTGCCTTCCTCGGTACGGAAGCCGGTGACGAAATCGATCGGCTCACCGGCCGGACGGCCATTGGCGAACGGTACGAAGATCACCTTGTAGCCCACCGGCGGATTGCGGTTCCAGCTGCCATGCTCGCCGACAAAGGCGCCGTTGGCGAACTTGTCTCCCATCACCGGCGACGAGAAATGCAGGCCGAGCGCGGCGACGTGCGAGCCGAGGCTGTAGTCGGGCTTGATGGTGGCCTTGACCTTTTCCGGGTTGCCCGGCTTGACGCGCGGGTCGGCGTTCGGGCCCCAGTAGGCGTAAGGCCAGCCATAGAAGCCGCCTTCGCGCACCGAGGTCAGGTAATCCGGCACCAGGTCCGGTCCCAGCTCGTCGCGCTCGTTGACCACCGACCACAGCTGGCCGGTTTCAGGATGGATCGCCAGCGCCGTCGGATTGCGCAGCCCCGTCGCATACGGTTTATAGGTGCCGGCCGTGGCGTCGATCTGCCACACCATCGCGCGGTCGACCTCGGCCTCCATGCCGCGCTCGGTGATATTGCTGTTCGAGCCGATGCCGACATAGAGATAGCGCCCATCGGGGCTGACGGTCATCGCCTTGGTCCAGTGGTGGTTGATCGCGGAAGGCAGCTTGGTGATCGTGGTCGGCGCGCCGGCCGCCTTGGTCTGGCCTTCCTGGTAGTCGAAGCTCACCAGCTCGTCCTGGTTGGCGACGTAGATCTTGTTGTTGGCAAACGCCAGGCCGTAAGGCGCGTTCAGGTCCGCCGCGAACACGGTCTTGAGCTCGTACTGGCCGTCGCCGTCGGCGTCGCGCAGTAAGGTCAGGCGGTTGCCGCTCTTGACCTTGGTATTGCCCTTCGCCTTGATGTAGCCGGCGATCACGTCTTTCGGCTTGAGCTTGGCCGCATTGCCGCCGCGGCCTTCGGCCACCAGGATGTCGCCATTCGGCAAGACCAGCGTCTGGCGCGGGATTTGCAGGTCGGTCGCGATGGCCGTGACGCTGAAGCCTTCCGGCACGGTCGGCTTCTGGTCGCCCCAGGGCGACGGTTCGGCGATCTTCATGCTCGGCAGGATGCCGCGTTGTGGAGCCGGCAGCTGCGGATCGGCGCCGTGCGACAGCGTCTTGGCGCCCTCGCCTTCGGTGCATGCAGCCAGGAGCAGGCTCACGCCCAGCACGACCAGTGTGTTCGATCGCTTCATGGCGCACCTCCGACGCGTGGATTGAGGCCGACCCAGGCCGCCAGGCAGGCCAGGACGAAGACGATTGCGGACAGTACCAGGCCGGCCGGCATGACAGCCCAGGCATCCTTGGCGTGTTGGAAGGCATTGAACAGCCCCAGCGCCCAGGTGGCCAGGAGCAGCAGGAAATACGTCAGCACATGGCCCTTCTTGTGCGGCGCCCGGATCAGGTTAACCAGCGCAAACACCAGCGCCAGTCCGCTGAACAACTCGGCGCCGGCGATCAGCCAGGACGCAAAATTGCTCCACTGGATCTGGTAGGTATTGTAGTAGGCGTAATCGCTCAGCAATGCGCCGAGGAAGAGCGAGACGCTGCCCGCCAGCAGGATGGTATGAAGCGTGCCCGGCGCGCTGCGGTATGCCGGGTTCGCTGTAACGACAGTCGACATCGGATTGTCCTTGAAAGTGATTGTATTAATCAAATCATATCGAGTAGACCGATGTCCTGTCGCATGGTTGAGCCGGCGGACGATTTCCCGGCGCACCGGCGCCATCGCCCCGGTGCGGGCAAGCCGCGCATCAGATACGGTACTTGGCCTTGATCATCTCGGACGCACGCTCCCCGATCACGACGCACGGCGCCATTGTGTTGCCGGTGGTGATGCGCGGCATGATCGACGCGTCGGCGATGCGCAGGTTCTGCACGCCATACACTTCCAGCTTGCTGTTCACCACCGACATCTCGTCGCGGCCCATCTTGGCGGTGCACGACTGATGCCAGTAGGTGACGGCGCCGTTGCGCAGGAAGCGCTCCAGCTCGTCGTCGCCCAGGGTGCCCGGCATGGATTCACGCTTGACGATGCGCTTGAAGGCAGAGGCGTTGCCCAGCTCACGGCACATGCGCACGCTGGCCTTGGCCGCTTCCAGGTCGTCCGGGTCCGACAGCGTATTGGCGCGGATGATCATCGCATCGTTCACGTTGGGGCCGGACAGCAGCAGCTGGCCGCGGCTCTTGGGGTGGGCCAGGCCGGCGAACATGGTCCAGCCGTGCTCCGGCACGCCGCGCGCCGCGTTCTCCGCGCTCGGCACCGGGAACTCGACCTGGCAGTGCAGCATGTCCGGCGCGTCCAGCGAAGGATCGCTCTTCCAGTACAGCGTCGCTTCCGATCCGCCGTTGCCGACTTCCTGCGGCTCGCTGTATTCCCAGATGCAGCCGAAGGACACGTGGTCCTGGTGGTTCTGGCCGACGCCCGGCAGGTGCTGGCGCACGGCGATGCCATGGCGCGCCAGTTCGCTCGCGGGACCGAGGCCCGATTGCATCAGCACCTTGGGCGTGTTGACGGCGCCCAGCGACAGCACCACCTCGCGCTCGGCGCGGAACTGGCGCGGCTGGCCATCCAGCACGACGTCGACGCCGACCACCTTGTCGCCGTCGAACAGCAGCCTGGCCACCTGCGCATTGGTGAGCACCGTCAGGTTCGGCTGGGCCATGCGCGGATAGGTATAGGAACGGAATACCGACTGCCGCTTGCCGTCGCGGACGATCAGGTCGTTGATCGCGGCGCCGCCGTCGGCCTCCATCATCGCGCCGTTGGGGCTGTCGAAGGTCGGCACGCCGATCGCGCGGGCGGCTTCCAGCATCAGGGTCGCGGTCGGCTTCGGATCGCGCGCCGGGGCGACATGCATCGGACCGCCCTGCCCGCGGCGGCCCGGGTCGGCCGCGCCATGCCAGTTCTCGATGCGGCGATAGATGGCCAGCGCCGACTCGTAGTTCCACGCATCGTCGCCCGCTTCGGCGGCGAAGTAGTTCCAGTCGGCGCGGTGGCCGCGCGCCCATACCATCACGTTGATGCTGGAGCCGCCGCCCAGCACCTTGCCCATGTTCATGGGGATCGCGCGGCCGTTCAGGTACGGGTTCGGTTCGGCCATGAAGGCCCAGTCGCGCTCCGTGCCCAGGTTCAGCGGCCATTGGGCCGGCTCGATCACGCTGGGCACTTCGTCGCTGCCGCCCGCTTCGAGCAGCAGCACTTTCACATCCAGGTTCTCGGCCAGCCGGGCCGCCACCACCGAGCCTGCGGAGCCGGCGCCGCACACGATGAAGTCGTAAGTCGTCCTCGAGGCCTCGCGCTGCGCGAGCTGGTTGCGCTGGACCGATTCGGCGAAGGCGCTTTCACTGGTAGTCGTATTGTTCATGATGGGATTCACTTTTCTGAGATGGCGCCCTGGCCCGGATTGGCGTTCACGGCGCGGTGGGTTGGCACCGTTCACATCCGATGCATCTTTCCGATTATATCGATTCTGACGATTCTATCGATTCAAAGTCGTGATGGCTGGCCATCGATTTTCCTGATGGCCGGCAGTGCGCCAGACGATTCAGAAGTCGCGCTGCTGCGACTCGTCGAGCGGCAGCATGTAGACCCTTGGTCCCATCCTGGTGCCGTAGCCGGGATGAAGATAGGGCGTCCCGGCAGAGCCGACCGCCTCGCTGGAAGGCGCATGGCAAACGTCGCCTGCTCCATTGCTGGAAGGGATCTGGCATACGCCGCCACGGCCGGCCGCCACGTCCGCGCCGGCCGGGGCTTGCGCAAGATCGGGCTTGATGCTTGCCGAAGCCTGCTTGCGCCGCTCTTCGGCCCGCAGCGCCGCATGCATGCCGGCGGTCTCGTTCTTGACGACGATCGCGGCGCGCTCGTCCTGCGGCGATGGCGAGACTTCATCCGGATCGATCGGGAATACCGCGGCTGCTCCGCTAAGGGGAGCGGCGCACGACAGGGCGATGGCGACGATCATCGAGGCGAACAGGGTCGCGTGGCTGCCTGGTTTCATCATGTTGCAGGTTTCCTTCTGTAGTAGCCTCCGGCGTCGGTGCCGGCGGTGCCACGAATTACGCGCATCGGCCGCGACTGGACGCAGCCCGCATCCAACAAGCCCGTTCAAGGCGTAGGTAAGATTGGAAGTCCAAAGAGAAAACACAGCGGAAAGAGAGGCAGAACATGCGAACACGCTTCGTGATAAGGTCCATCGTCGCCGCCCTGGCGATCGCCGGGGGCATGCTCCCGGCGGCGCACGGCGCATCGCCCGCGGCCGCGCTGGCGAGCCGGATCGCGACACCTGGCCCGGACATCATCGGCCACTTCGAGGCGGCCGGGATGCGTTCGGTCCGGCCCTACGTGCTGACGGCGGCGGAGCTGGCGCAGGTGGAAGCGGCGCTGGCCAGGCTGCCGGCGCTCCACCGGCGCGTGCTGCAAACCAATCTGCGCCACCTTGGCTTCGTCGAGGGCGTGCCGGGGCAAGGCACGGCGCTGACCTCGAAGGTCGGCGACAGCATGCAGTTCGACATCACCGTACGCGCCGGCGCGCTGCGCGAGTCGCTGGCCGAATTCCTCACCACCAAGGAGCGCCGCCTGTTCGAGGCCGACGGCTCGGGCCAGTCGGTGAGCTTCGAGGCCGATGGTGCCGACGCTCTCACCTATCTGCTGCTGCACGAGGCAACCCACATCCTCGACATGTCGCGCCAGCTCACCGACAAGCCCGGCAATGCGTTCGGCAGCGGCATCTGGCAAGCCTCCGGGAACGACGGCGTCAAGCTGGCGCCGCACCTGGCCACATCCCCCGTCGCCGCATCCAGGTTCCGCGGCGCCGGCCTGATCCCGGCCGGGCGCGCGCGCACCACCTACGACGCGCTCGCGAACTCGCCCTTCGTCAGCCTCTACGCCACCGCCGCGCCGGCCGAAGACCTGGCCGAGCTGACGGCCTGGCATGTGGTCGCCCACCACTACGGCCACAAGATCCGGCTCACCGTGCGCGATGCCGACGGCGCGCTGCTCGCGCACTACGAACCGATGCGATTCCCGGGTGTCAGGGCGCGCCTGCCGCTGCTCGACAAGCTGTTGAGCGAGGCGAAACCGGACGCTTCCTGATGGCGAACCCACTGGCCGCGCCACGCGTCGCCCCCGCATCCGATATAGTTACGGCGATGAAAACACCAAGCTCCAGTCCGATCCTGACGACGCCGCAGGCGGCCAAGATCCTCGGCGTCTCGTCGCGCACCGCGCAGCTCTGGATCGAGAGCGGCGTGATTCCCTCCTGGAAGACGCCCGGGGGGCATCGCCGCATGTTCGAGTCCGACGTGCTCGCGGCGCTGGCTGCCAATGACGAGGCGCGCCCCGGCAGCCGCCGGGTGCTGGTGCTGGCCCCCGGCCGCGACCATGCCGGCTGGGAGCGCGCCCTGGCGGCGCTGGACGTGGCCGAGGTCACCTGCACCGACAGTCCGGTGGCCGCCGCCGTCGCGCTGGGGGCGAACGTGCCCGACGTGTTCGCGGTCCAGGTGGACCGCCCCGCCGACCTGGCCTCGGAATTCCTGGCCACCCTGCATGCGCTGCCGGCCCTGAACCGAATGCAGATCGTGATCGCCACCCGCCTGTCGGCCGGCACCGTCGCCTCCATCGTCGGCCCGGCGCTGCCCTACAAGCACCTGCTGCTCGACGGCGCGCCCGGGCAGCTCACGCGCGAGCTGGTGCGGCACACGGCCATGGCGCCGCTGGCGCTGCGGCCCTTGCCGCCGACCCTGCTGGACGCCCCGTTCCCGGTCGGCGCCGACGAAGGCCGGCGGCTGCTGGCGGTCCACCGCGCCGCCATCCTCGACAGCGCGCCGGAGGCGGCGCTGGACAATATCGCGCGGATCGCCGCCCTGAGCCTGGCCGCGCCGGTGGCCCTGATCACGGTGCTCAGCGAAGACCGCCAATGGTTCAAGGCCAGGGTCGGCATGGACCTGCCCGAGACGCCGCGCAGCTGGGCGTTCTGCAACTACACGCTGATGGGCGCCGGCGTCTGCGAGTTGTCCAACCTCGACCGCGACCCGCGCTTCGCCGACAACCCGGCTGTCGCCGGCGCCCCGCATTTTCGCTATTACGCCGGCGCGCCGATCGTCGACGAGCAGGGTTTCGCGCTCGGCTCCCTGTGCGTGATCGATACCCAGGCGCGCACGCTCGACCCGGTCCAGGCGCAGATCCTGACCCGGCTGGCGGAACAGGCGTCGGCCGAGATCGCGCGTCGCGGACGCGCACGCCAGCGCTAATGTCCTGAGTTGGAAGTTGGTTGAACAATGAATGTGGCGAAATCGGTTCGAGATTTCAATTCACGACACTGGATGACTGCATCCGGAAAGGCCTGGGGCGCGTAAGTCGGCGTAGGATCCCACTACCCGACTCACGCCCATGCACTCATTTCACCCATTCCGCGGCCCGTCGCGCAGGCCGCGGTGGGGCCTCGCCCTGCTCGTGTGTGCGCTGGCGCAGCTGTTCGCCGCCGCGCCCGCCCTGGCCCAAAACGCCCTCGTCTCGCATGCCGAACAGCCATCGCGCCTGATCCGCAAGACCACCGTCTACCATGCGCCGGCCGGCGTGCGACTGCAGGCGGGCGACATCGTCGAATCGAATGCCGGCACGGTCCAGATCGAATGGTCCAACGGCGCCCGCCTCGCGCTCGGCCCGGCCAGCAGCGTGCTCGTCAGCGACGCCGGCGCGGCGCCCGCAGCCAGCCTGCTGCGTGGATGGGGCAAGTTCGCCACCGGCGCCCCGGCGGGCGGGCGCCTGGCGCTCGACGCTGGCCTGCTCTCGCTGCCGGCCGCCGGCGCCAGCGGCATCCTGCGCCTGGCGCCCGAGGGCGCGGAGTTGTTCGTCGAGAGCGGCGCCGTATCCGTCACCGATAATGGCCCGGGCGGACCAAGTGGCATGCGCGCCGTCGCGGTGGGCCGCGAACAATATGCTGCGCGGCCGTCCACCCGCCCGCTCACGGTCATTCCGCGTGCGCCGCGCCTGTTCGTGCAGCAGCTGCCGCGCGCCTTCCTCGATCCCCTGATCGGGGTCGCGGCGCGGGCGCGCGCGGCCGAACCGCGGCCGCAGCGCGAAATCTCCGCCTTTGATGTCGCCGCCTGGCGCGATGCCGGCCCGGCACTGCGCCGTCGCCTGGCCATGCAGTTCGCCGCGCGTCTCGAGGACGCCGTGTTCCGCAACGAGGTCGAGGACCTGCTCGCCGACCAGCCGGAGTGGCGCGACGCGCTGCGCCGCCAGCGCGCCGTCGGCATCCGTGCCAGCAATCGCGCCAATACGCCGCAAAACCACCTGTTCTGACCATGAAAATCCGTTCGCTCGCCGCCAAGTTCAACCTGGTCTTCCTGGCCGTGTCCGTATTCGGCTTCTGCGCCGCCGGCGTCGTCACCAATGCGATGCTGGTCGAGAATGCCCGCGAAGAGACCTTGCAGCATGCGCGCCTGCTGATGCAGGCCTCCGACGCGGCCGGCAAGTACACCAGCGCCCATGTCACGCCGCTGCTGGAAAACCGCCTCAAGTTCGAGTTCCTGCCCGAGGCGGTGCCGACCTTCGCCGCCATCGAGCACCTGAACCAGCTGCTCAAGGCCTATCCCAACTACAGCTACAAGCAGGCCACGCTCAACCCGACCAATCCGCGCAACCGCGCCGACGAATTCGAAAAGCCGCTGGTCGACCGCTTGCGCGCCGAGCCCCAGACCGCCGAGCTAGTGGGCCAGCACGTGGCGGCCGCCGGGCCGGCGCTGTATGTCGCACGGCCGATCCGCATCCGCGACGCGGCCTGCCTGGCCTGCCACGGCAAGCCCGAGGACGCGCCGGCCACCATGCGCGACATCTACGGCAGCGAGCGCGGTTTCGGCTGGAAGCTGGGCGAGACCGTCGGCGCCCACGTGGTGTCGGTGCCGATGGAGGTGCCGCTGGCGCGCGCGCGCACGCTGCTGCAGACCTATATGCTGTCGCTGCTCGGGATCTTCGGCTTCCTGTTCGTCGCGCTCAATGCGATGGTGCACCTGTTCGTCACGCGCCGCATCGGCCACCTGTCGCGCGTCGCCGACGACGTCAGCCTGGGGCGCGCCGACGCCGCCGACATCGACACCCGGGGCGGCGACGAACTTGCCGGCCTGGCGCGCTCCTTCGACCGCATGCGCACCAGCTTGAACAGCGCGATGAAAATGCTCGATGAGTGAAGTCCGTGAGTGAGGTCGATGAGTGAAGTCGATGATTGAAATCCATGAGTGAAGTCGATGCGTTGCCGCGCCAGATCGGCAAGTACCGCCTCGACGCCATCCTCGGCCGGGGCGCGATGGGCGTGGTCTACCGCGCCTTCGATCCGCTGATCGAGCGCACGCTCGCGCTCAAGACCGTCCAGCACCGCCCGGGCGATGCGGACGGGGCGGAGGAACTGCTGCGGCGATTTCGCACCGAGGCCCAGGCCGCCGGCCGGCTGATGCATCCCAACATCGTGGCGGTGCACGAATACGGCGAAGCGAACGACCTGGCCTGGATCGCGATGGAATTCGTCGATGGTCGCCCACTATCGGAACTGAGCAACCAGCAAGCCTGCGCCCTGCCCCAGGTGCTGGCCTGGATGCGCGACCTGCTGGCCGCGCTCGATTACTCGCATGCCCATGGCGTGGTCCATCGCGACATCAAGCCCGCCAACCTGCTGGTCACGCGCAACGGCCGCATCAAGGTCGGCGACTTCGGCATCGCCCGCATCGAGTCGTCCACGCTGACCCAGACCGGCGCCATGCTCGGCACGCCCAGCTATATGTCGCCCGAACAGTTCCGCGGCGAAGCCATCGACAGCCGCAGCGACCTGTTCTCGGCCGGCGTGGTGCTGTACCAGCTGCTGACCGGCCAGCGTCCGTTTTCCGGCACCACCGCGGCCGTGATGCAGCAGGTGCTGACCCATAGTCCGGCGCCGCCTTCACGCGTCAATCCCCTGCTGCCGGCCGCGCTCGACGCGGTGGTCATGCGCGCGCTGGCCAAGACGCCCGAGGCGCGCTTCGCCGATGCCGCCGCCTTCCTGCAGGCACTGGAAGCGGCTGCCGCCGCGGCCGGCCCGGATGCCGACGCCACCGTGCTGCTGTCCGCGCCCCCGGCACTGCCGGCGAGCGCCGCCGAGCCATCCCGGCATGGCCTGACGGCCGAGCTCACGGCCTGGAAGCTGGCCGTGCTGCCGCAACTGGAAGCCTTGCTGACCGCGCAGATCGGTCCCGTCGCGCGGCTCCTGCTGCGCCGGATCGCGGCCGACGCGCCGGATTTCGCCACCCTGGGAGAGCGGCTGCTGGAGCAGATCCCCTCGCCCACTGCGCGCGCCGATTTCGCCGCCAGTCTGGCGGCGCTCGGGCAAGCGCCGGAAGCCGACGATGCGGCGGCGCCGCCCCTGGACCCCGCCTTCGGCGCCGTGCTCGTGCGCCTGCTGGCAATGGAAATCGGGCCGATCGCCGCCATCGTCGTCAAGCGCGCGCTGTCCCGGGCCGCCGATCGCACGGCGCTGGTCGACCTGGTGGCGGAGCAGATCGAGGCGCCCGCCGCGCGCGCGCGTTTCCTCGGTGCGGCGCGCGCGCTGGCCGACACGCCCTGAATCAGTCGCACGCCTGCGCGAGCATCGCGCCCAGGGTCGACGCATCGGGCAAGGCATGGTGCAGCAGCAGAAGCGGCTCCACGCCAGGTTCGCCCTCGGTCCAGAACAGGGCCCGGCATTCACGGGCTTCGGGAAACGCCGATGCAGTCCCTGACGTCCGGCGCGGCAGCCCGCCCAGGCGCACCAGCGCCGGCTCGAGTTCGTCCACCGCCAGGTCGCCCCACATCGCGCACACGGCCAGGTCGGCCAGCCGGTCGAACCAGTCCATGCCTGTCGTCGCCAGGTCGAGCAGGCAGGACGCCGCGTGGTCGTGCGGCGCGGCCAGGGTTAGCGGAAAATGGCGCCCGACCCGGTCGAGGCTCGGCAGCAGCACGCCGGCCATCCCGGCCTGGCCGCACACGCCAGGGGCCAGCACGAAGCGCCACAGCGGCGCGTGCAGGTAGCGCTCGCGCCAAGCCGCGCCAAGGCGCAGGCGGCCTTCGCGTATCCCCTGCTGCAGCCAGGTGTCCCAGGCCGCCACGAAATCCGGCGCCAGGCGGCGCTGGACGAAGTCGCCATGGCTGGCCAGCTTGCCGAACAGGCCTGGCGCGGCCAGCTTGCCATTCATGGATTGGGTCAAAGCGCAGCCGGACAGGCAAAGCCGGTGACCTCGCGCCGGAATGGATTGATCACGCTGCCCGCGGTCAGCTCCCAGCTCGCCTTGCGGCCGTCCAGGCTCAGGCCGAGGCGGTAGCGCTCGGGCTGCAGCGGCTCGAGCACGCCGCGGTCGACGGTGCGCAGCCAGGCCCAGGGACCGTCGCCGCGCAGCTCGGCCTTGACTCCCGGCGCCGACAGCCGCACCTGGCCATCGCCCTTGCCGCTGGGGAGCAGCAGGGACACCGCCGCCTGGCCGCTGGCGGCCACTTCCTGGCCGTCGATCTCGAGCCTGGCCCCGGCCAGGACGGCGTCGGACGCCAGCGGGCGCAGCGTGAAGCGCAAGGTGGGCTGGCGCGCGCCGCCGGCAAAGAACATGTCGCGCAGGCGCGCGCCGCGCTGGAAAGCATCGAGCGCCGCCTGCGAGGCGCCGGCGAGGCTGCCCGCCGCGCGCCAGCGCCAGCGCGCGCCGCCCATGTCGACGAAGCCGGCCAGGTGGCGCGTGAAGAAATCGTCCATCAGGCCGCCGGGCGCGAAGAACTTGCCGAAATCGTCGGCGGTGGCGTCAACCCCGCTGGCGCGGTCGACCGGATAGCGTCCGGCGATGGCGTCGCGGCAGAACTGCGCCGGGCCGGCGTTCCACAGGGCGTTCAGGCGCGCGCGCTCGCCGCCCTGGGCCAGGCTGGCGCCGGCGTCGTGGACGCCCTTGAACATGGCCGGCAGCGGCGCCGACTGCCCCTCCCCGGCGCGCTTGAGCCGCACCAGGGCGTCCTGCGCCGGCGCCGGCGCGCCGCTGCGGCGCGCGCCCTCGGCGGCATCGAAGTACAGCGCGGCATCCCTGACCAGGGCCAGCATCTGCTCGAGCTGGGTCGGCGCCGGGCCCTTGACGAGCCGGTGCAGCGCCGCGAAGTGGCTGTCGACAGGGTGCTGTTGCGGCGACTGCGGCGGTGACTGCAGCGTCGGCTGGGCGCCGAACACCGCCTCCAGCTGGCGCCGCGCCCGGCCGAACCTGTCCTGCACCCGCTTGCCGACGCCGGGCGGCAAGCCGTCGGCCTTGACCGCGGCCAGCGCCGTCTCGCGCGCGGCGCCGGTCAGCAGCACGCGCAAGGCCGAATCGGCGCCGCCCAGCGCATTGCTGACCCGCGCCGCGTCGTCGAGACTGGCCAGCGGCGCCAGCCGCAGATCGCCCAGGAAGGTATCCCAGGCGCGGATGTAGTCGGCGAAGTACAGCTGCAGCACCGCCTCGCGCGCCGCCGCCACGCCCTCCGGGCCGTTATTGGCTTCGCGCCGCGCCAGCACCCAGTCGTCGCGCGCGATGTCGGCCACCGCCAGCCAGCTCAGTTGGGCGAAGCGGCGGTAGCCGGCCACGCTGTACAAGCCGTTCACGCCGCGTCCCAACGGCTCGCCACTCGCGCGCGCCAGCACGCCCGAGGCATCGCGCCCGAGCGCGCGGCTGACGCTGAACTCGGGCAGCGCCTCCTGCGCGACCTGGCGCTTCGCCACGCCATAGATGCGCTCGGACAGCGACATGCCGGCCAGCGCCTGGCGCGCCTGCGCCACCAGCGCCGCGTCCAGCTGTACCGGCTCCGGAGCGTCGTCCTGCTCCAGCAGCGCCTCCAGGTGCGCCGCCAGCTGCGCGCGCTCCGTCGCACCGGCCCCCGCCAGGCCGCGCTCCCACTCGGATTCGACCCAGGCCTGGACCGCGGCCGGGTCGAAGTGCTGGCGCTGGCCCAGCATCAGGTAGACCCGCAGGGTGTCGTACAGCAGGTCCTGCCCGCCCGCGTCGCCCCGGCGCAGCACGTTTTCCATGCGCGCCACGATGCGCGTCTCGAGGGTCGCGCGCAGCAGGCGCCGATAGGCGGCCTGCGCGCCGTCGCCCAGCTTTTCGCCCTGGTACAGGCCCATGCGCTCGAGCAGCGCCACGTCGCGCTCGCGCTGGGCATAGCCGGCGGGCAGCGTGCGCGCCGACGCCAGCAGCGGCAGCACGCTCAACTCGTCGCCGTCGAGCGGCGCGGCCGCGGCCTGGCGCGCCAGCACGGCGACCGCCGCATCCGATTCCTCGACCAGGCGCGCGTTGCGCAGGTAGCTGACGCTCAGGGCCACGGCCAGGAGCAGCGCCAGCGCCGCGCCGCCGGCCAGGACGCCCCATTGCAGCAAGCGGCGCCGGCGCTCAGCGCGCGGGTTCAGGCCCGCCAGCCCCGCCTCACGGAAGATCACGTCGCGCATCAGGCGGGTCAGGAAGTAGCTGCGCCCGCTCTCCGGCCTGGGCGGCAGCGCGCGGTCCCGCAGGCCGAACGATGCCGCCAGCGACGACATCACCCGGTCGATCGGGGTTCCTTCCTGCGTGCCGCTGGTGAAGTAGACGCCGCGCAGCAGCGCCGGCTGCTCGAAGCGGTTGGCCGAGAACACCGCCTGCAGGAAGTTGGCCAGCGCTTCTTCCAGCGCCGCGAACTGGCGCGGGAAGCCATGGATCAGGGCGCGCCGTCCGAGGTCGCGCTCCTGCTGCATGCGTTCCAGCATGCGCAGCTGCAGCTGGGTTTCCAGCGCCCGGAATTCTTCAGGGAAGGCCGCCAGGGCCCGGGCCGGCGCGCCGCTGTCGGCCAGCGAGAACGTCATGCCCCAGACCTGGGCCCGCTCCTCGCGCCCGAGCGGCTCGAAGAATTCGGTGAAGCCGGCCAGCAGGTCGCTCTTGGTAACGATGACGTACACCGGAAAGGCCAGTCCCAGGCGCTCCTGCAGTTCCTGGATGCGGGCGCGCACCGCGCGCGCCTGGGCTTCGCGCGCGGCGCGCGGCTGCAGCAGCAGGTCGTCCACGCTGATGGTCACGATGACGCCGTTGATCGGACGCCGCGGCCGGTGCTTGCGCAGCAGGCCCAGAAAGCCGCTCCAGGCCGCGCGGTCGACCTCGAGCTGGCTGTCCTGGGTCGTGTAGCGCCCGGCGGTGTCGAGCAGCACCGCTTCGTCGGTGAACCACCAGTCGCAGTGGCGGGTGCCGCCGATGCCGCCGATGGCGTCCGGGCCGAGGGTCTCGGCCAGCGGGAACTCGAGCCCGGAACGGGTCAGCGCCGTGGTCTTGCCGCTGCCTGGCGCGCCGACGAACACATACCAGGGCAGCTCGTACAGGTAGCGGCCGCGCATGCGCCAGCCGGGATTCGCGGTGCGCAGCACGGCCAGTGCGGCGCGCATGCGCTGGCCGAGCGCGGCCACGTCGGCCGCTGCCGGATCGGATTCGGCGGCAGCCGGCGTTGCCGGCGCCATGCCATCCATCAGCGCGCGGTGACGGCGCCGCGCCAGCCACAGGCGCGCGGCGAACCAGGCCGCCGCCAGCATCATCAAGAGCGCGATCAGCATCCAGCGCAGGCTGGCGCCGGCGTCAAACAGCGGCGCCCAGAACCAAATCAGGACGACCAGCAGGGCCAGTGCAAGCAAGGTGGGTATCCACGGCTTGCGCAGCCAGTGGGGGATGAAACGGTTCATGGATCTCTCAATCAAGGCCGGCCGGCTGGCGCGGTGAAGTGGATGCCGTCGGCGCCATGACCACGATGTCGACGCGCCGGTTGCGCGCGCGGTTGGCGGGGCTATCGTTGGGCGCCACTGGCTCGGTGTCGGCGCGGCCTTCGCTGGCGAAGCGCTCGGCGCCACCGGCGCGTTGCGCCAGCAGCGCCGCGACGGTGCGCGCGCGCGCCTTAGACAGGTCGAAATTGGACGGCAGCCGCGCCGACAGCGAGGGCCGGGTGTCGTCGGTATGGCCGATCACCACCACCCTGCCCGGCTGGGTGCGCAGCACGTCGCCGATGCGCTCCAGCACCGGCAGCAGGCGCTTCGATACTTCGTCGCTGCCGGAGGCGAAACCGCCGTCGCCGCGCAGGGTCAGCACGGCGCGCTCGGCATTGCCGCTCACCGCTACCTGCCCGGCGTCGATTTCCAGCGCCAGCGCGGCCGCCAGCGGCGTCGGGCCAGCCGCTGGCACGGGCGCGGCCACCACGCGCGCCGGCGGCGCCGCGCGCAGCGCCGCCATCCGGGCGTAGACCGGATCGGAAGCGCGGTTGAGCAGCGCGCCATAGGTGAGCTGGAGCAGCAGCAGGACCACGCCGGCGCACACCGCCATCACCCACGGCGGCCAGATCAGCATGCGCGGCTGCGCCCGGCCGTGTCCGCGCCAGTGCGGCGACAGGTCGTGCTCGCGCTGGCCGCGCTGC
This sequence comes from Massilia oculi, assembly GCF_003143515.1. NCBI lineage: Bacteria > Pseudomonadati > Pseudomonadota > Betaproteobacteria > Burkholderiales > Oxalobacteraceae > Massilia > Massilia oculi. The sequence continues at coordinate 1,634,019 of NZ_CP029343.1, forward strand.
TGGCCTATCAGAGCCAGCAGGCGCTCGCGCAGCAGGACAAGCTGCTCGTGGCCGCGCTCCAGCACCCGGTAGCGCCCCTCCAGGCCCAGCGCCAGGCACAGGTACATCAGTTCCAGCACGTCCAGGTGGCGCCGCGGATCGGCGCTCAGGCGCTGCAGGACCAGGAAGAATTTCTCGCCGCCCCAGGCCTCGTTGTGGAACTCCACCAGCAGGCTGCGCCGGCCCCACACCCCGCCGCCCCAGGGCGTGCTGGAGATGGTCTCGTCGACCAGGGTGCACAGTGCATAGCGCGCGGCGGCGATGGTCTCGGCGTCGATGCGGGCGTCGCGGGCATCGCTTTCGAAACGGCGTACGGCATCGGTCAACTGAGCGCGAAGCGTTGCCAGGTCGGGCGCGGTGGCGAGCGTGCGCAGCGGCACCACGAGTTCCAGCAGCGGCGCGGCGGCGCGCGCCAGCGGGTTCAGGCCGACGCCGGGCGGCGCCGGTGGAAGCGGCCGGCTTGCCGGAGCGACGGGAGCGGAGGTGTAAGTCGATGCCGGTGCGGGTATGGCCGCCGGCTGCGGCGGCCGCTGGCCCGGTCGCGGGACCAGCAGGGTGCGGTCCGGGTCCTGCCCGGCGTCGTGGGATTCGTGTGGGTTCATGTCAGGAAGCCTGGAGACGGATCGCCCAGAACTGCATCTGCAATCCCGGGAAGCTGCCTGCAATATGCATGGCGAAGCCGGCGGAATTGGACAACTGCTGCCAGTAGTCGCTGCCGCGGTCGAGTTCGAAGTAGGTATGGCCGGCCAGGTAGGGCAGCTGGCGCGGCGCCACCGGCAGCGGACGCAGCGCGATGCCGGGCAGTTGCAGGTTGACCAGGTCGCGGATCGTCTCCACCGAACCGATCTTGACCTGCGGCGGGAAGCCCGCGCGCACCGCCTCCGGCGCCAGCTGCGCCTGCACCGCGAGGACAAAAGTGGCCGAGTGCAGCAGCGCGCGGTCGGGCAGCACCGCCACCCGGATGCCGAACTGGCGCTCTTCGAGCGGGATCGGCACCGCATGCGGATCCATCACCGCCGACAGCGAGCGGCGCAGCTCGAGCATCAGAGGCGCGAAGCTGGCGTCGAGCGCATCGTGGCGGTAGACCGGATACGGGCTTGGCCGCTTGTCGGCGCGGGTGAAGGTGGCCAGCTCGCCGGCCAGGCGCACCAGTTCGCGGTACAGCGCTTCCGGGTGCAGGCCGCTCATGCCGGCCAGGTGGGCCACCAGCGGCTGGCTGCGGTTAAGCAGCTGCAGCAGCAGGAAGTCGGCGATATCGGCGGCGCCGGCGCCGGCCGGCTGGGCCAGGCGCGCGGCCAGGGCCTCGCCGCGCTGGTGCAGCAGGCCAAGCAGCTCGTCGAGGAAGCCTTTCAAGGCCGGCGCCGCGCGCACGTCGAGCGCCGGCGGACAATAGGCCGGATCGAGCACGACCCAATTGTCGGCGCGCCTTTCGATGACGCGCGCCACGCCCAGCGTGACCCAGGCGTCGGCCACCTCGCTCGCCAGCGCCAGGCGCAGGCGCAGTTTGCCGACGGTCATGAGCGCGCTGCTGTCCAGGCCATTGCTATCCCAGGCTTCGTATTCGCGGCTCCCATGGCGGGCGAAGTTGTCCAGTCCGGGGCGATCGTCGACTTCGGGCATGCCATGGCGCCGCACGGGCAGCGCAAGCACCACCGTGACGTCGCGCGCATCGGGCGGGATGTCGATCGGCAGCGGCAACTCGTCCTCGCTCGGCGCACCGATCGGCGTGCCGTCGGGCAGCACGGCGCTGAAGGCCTGCAAGGCCAGCTTGCCCAAAGCCAGCTGCTGCTGGTCGATCTCGAGCCGCGACACGCCCCAGGCATAGGGCCGCAGCGCGCCGACGCGCGCCTCGAGCTGGGTCGCCAGGTAACGGTCGTGCTGCTGGAGGTGCTGGGGCTGCAGCAGCATCCCCTCGGACCAGACTACTTTACTTTGCCACGTCATGGAGTTTCTGAGGAATCAGGGGTTGAAGACGGTTGCCCGGCGCGCAGGCGCTCGACCTGCTGCGCATAGGCGCTGGAGAATTTTTCGCCGAACAGGCGCTGCAAGTCTTCGTCGGCGTCGCGCGCCAGCTCGCCGTACAGCTCGACCAGGCGGTCCCACATGCGCGCCTTGCGGCCGGCCGGCAGCAGCCGGTCGAAGCGTTCCGGCTCGCTCAGGCGTCCCTCAATGCGCGCCGGGTCGAAACGCTGCACCACGGCGCCGAGCGCCGCGCGCATGCCGGCGATCACGGCCAGTTCATGCGCCTTGAGGTCGTCGAAGGCGCCCTGCACCGCCGCCTGCGGCGCCAGGTAGCCGGGCATCCCGGCGCCCAGCATCTGGCCCAGCGCGCTGCCGGCATCGGGGAAGAACTTGAGCGGATTGTTGGCGCGCGGGGCGATCATCGTCATGTCGATATGGCTTTCGCGCTTAGTCAGCGCGCGCGCCACCAGCACGTCCATCGTGCCGGCGGTGAGGCCGCGCAGCAGTTCGCCGGCCAGCCGCGCCAGATCTTCCGGCGCGTGGCTGGTGCGCAGCTGGGGCAGGCCCAGGCCGTCGAGCAGGGCTTGCAGCACCGCGCTCTCGGCGGCCGGCGCTGTAGCGGGCGGTGGCTCGATGGCCGCGGGTGGCGGAACGGGTGTCGGCGGCAGCGGCGGCGGTGGCGCGGCCCCCTGCAGGTCCGCCAGCGGATCGTAGTCGGCCGGGATGGCGGCGAACACCGGCGGCGGCGCGAACGCCTGCCGCTCCGGCGGCACGTGGTCATGTTCGGCGGCGGGCCTGGCGCCATGCGCGGCCTTCCCTGCGATGCCGGACAGCCCCAGGCCCAGCGGATCGTCGCCGACCGCAGCGGCGGCGCCATCGAGGATGCGGGCGCCGGCCAGGCTGTCTGGCGGCCCGGGATCGAACGGCGCCGAGGGCCACGCCGGCGCAGAAACGGGAATAGAAGCGGGAGTAGAAACTGGAATGGACGCGGCGATGGGTGCGGGCGCCATCATCGTGGCGTCGTCCGCGACCGCACCTTCCAGCACCGCCTGCAGCACATAGTCGCCGACCACGATGCGGTCGCCGTCGTCCAGCGCGACCTCGGAGCCGGCGCCCAGCGGACGGTCGTTAACGATGCTCGGGTTGCTCCCCGCATCGGTCAGGTAATACCGGCCGTCACGCAGGGTCACGCTGGCGTGGCTGCGCGACACGTACTTGTCCGGGTCTTCCAGCACCAGCTGGTTGCCGGGCGCGCGACCGACCATGCCGCCCTCGGCGCCGAACTCGGCCTGGATCGGCTCGGGCGGCGGCTGGTCGCGGTAGCTCAGCACATGCAGTCGCAGTTTCATGTCATTTCCTTGGGTTCAGGGCCGGGTGCAAGAGACTTACGCGAGGAACCGAGTGTTGGACGCAGGTCGCGCCGTCCTCCCGAGGAAGCGATGCTCAGCTCTTGCCGTCGTCGGCTTCGCGCGGTGCGACCGGCGGTGCCCCTGGCCGGATGGTGGCGGCCAGCACCGCCGCATTCACTGCGGTGGATGCCGACGGCATCGGCAGCGGCATGGTCGAGCCGACGATCACCGCCGGACCCACGCTGAGAAAGGCGGCGCCGGCCTTCAGCGTGATGTTGGCGCCGGCTTCGATGACGACGTTCATGCCGGCCTTGATGTGCACGGTCTGACCGGCGTACAGCGCCGACTTCATGCCGCCCTCGACCACCATGTTCAGGGCAGCCTCCTGAGTCGCCGAGCCGCCGGTTTCTTCACGGCGGTCGCCGCCGATCTTGTAATGGCGGTCGCCGTCGACCTGCTCGATGCTGTCCTTGCCTACCCTGGTGTGGTGGTCGCCGCCGACCCAGGCCAGGGCGTCGCCCTTGATGCGTTGCTCCAGGTCGCGCGCCGCGTGCATATAGAACTGCTCGGCACCCTTCTTGTCGTCGAAGCGCAGTTCATTGAAGTTAGCGCCGCCCTTCGAGCTGTTCGACTTGATGGTCGACCTGGTCTGTTTTGCCGGCAGCGCGTGCGGCGGCATGGCGTCGCCGTTGTAGACGCAGCCCGTCACCAGCGGCCGGTCGGGGTCGCCCTCGAGGAAGCTGACCACGACTTCCATGCCGACGCGCGGCACGAACATCATGCCCCAGCCCTTGCCGGCCCAGCCCTGCTGCACGCGCACCCAGCACGAGCTGGTCTCGTCCGACCTGCCGTCGCGGTCCCAGTGGAATTGCACCTTGATGCGGCCATACTGGTCGGTCCAGATCTCTTCGCCGCTTTTGCCCACCACCATGGCGGTCTGCGGCCCCTGCACCACCGGCTTCTTGGCGCCGGCCGGGGCGCGGTAGGCGTGCTCCTTGCCGATCGCCTCGAACACGGTGCGGAAATCCAAGCCCTCGTTCGCCCCATCGGTGCGGTAGTCGTTGCCGGTGATTTCGGTTTGTGCGCCCGTGATCAGGAAGGCCCGGTTCTGGTCGCTGCGTGGATGCTCGGCCAGCGTGAACAGCGCGCCAACCGTCAGGCCACGCGCATTGCCAGTGGCCTCGATGCATTCGCCCTGGCCGTGCAGGGCCTCGATGCGCGCGCGTGCAAAAGCGTTGCCGACGCCGGCGGCCACATAGCGCCCCGGATAGTCGTAGTGCTCGTAGCGCCGCTGGTCGAACGGAGCCGGAATATTCGCCTTGGCCAGCAGGGCGCCGCTGGTGCTGGCCGAGGCTTTTTCGAAATCGAAGTCGTTGAGCGTGACGACGCTGGGCTGGATCTCGCCGCCGGGAGCGAAGCGGGTCACGGTCTCCTTGAGCGGATCGCGCCCCTCCTCTTCGTCACGAAACAGGATGGTTTCGTAGCCGCCCACCGTCTGGTGCGCGCCATAGCCGTCGGCCAGCACCAGTGTATGCGCGCCGTCCCGGTGCGCGAAGTAGAAGTAGATGCCTTCTTCTTCCAGCAGGCGGCAGACGAAATTGAAGTCGCTTTCCCGGTACTGCACGCAGTAGGTGCGAGGCGCCGGTGTGGATGACAGCAGCCCGTCTTTCAGCGAGACCAGCCCGCCGTACTCGGCCACCACCGCCTTGACGATCTCGAGCGCACTCTTGTCCTGGAAGATGCGGCAATTGGTGGCGCGCGTGAGCAGCCACAGGGCCGGATGCACGACCGCCTGGTAGGACGGCTTGTCGTCGCGCCAGCCCTGGTAGGAGAACTGGGTGACGATGCCGTGGAAGTGGCGCTGCCCCCCTTCGGCCAGGTCGACGCTGACCGTCAGGTCGGTGCCGAGGACGTCGGCGATGCGGATGTCGCCGCGCTCCGAGGCGAGCTCGATCCGAAACTCCGACAGCCGGCCCAGCGCTTCGCTGCAGTGCATACGCTTGAACAGGAGGACGTCGGCGCCGAGGACGGTCTTGACGGAGACCTCGCGTTGGGTTTGGGTGGGCAGGATGGACATGGGTTGCGGCTGGGTGTCGAGATTCTTCGCTTCGTGGTGCGGACAAGTTTTCTGGCTCGCGCAACTCAAGCGCGATCTCGACAAATACGCGGTTCGGCACGCGATGGATGCACCGAACCCTGGACAATTCCTGCACCGCGCAAGGACGGCGCAACCGCATTAGCTGGCCGGCTTTGTATAGACGGCTTCCTCGCAGAACAGGCGATAGTTGTCGGCATTCTTCGTCGCCAGCGTCGGCTCCACCTGACCGAGCGTCGCACAGGCCAGGGTGCCGTACCCGACCTTGCGTTCTTTCTCCTTTTTCGGCAGCGCCTTCCCCGAATGCTGGTAGACGGTATCGGGAAGCATGACGTCGAGCGTTTTTCCAAGACGGTGCGACAACTCATGAACGACTGCGCCACCGCGCGTGACGTCCATCCTGCTCACCGACGCATCATGCACACGCACCATGCACTTGCGCGTATTCTCATTGAAGAACATGGCGCCGAAGCCGATCGACTGGTGCGTAGCTCCCTGCGGAGCCGACCACCCCCATTCCGCCGACATACGGACTTCGCTCGCCATCTGATCGCCTGCAAACTCACGAAGGCGGGTTGTCCAGGCACCGGCAGCACCAGCGCCGATTCCCTCGTAACAGATGCCAACGAGGGTAGAATTGGCGTTGGTCAGTATCGTACGCAAGCGCTCCGCCACGATACCGGCCTGGCCGGCCCCGAACCACCGCTCGACGAGCGTACGCGATGCCCCCGCGCGCTGCTGCGCGATCATCGCTGTACGCAGCCCGCAACGCATGGCTTCCATGGCTTCGCGCCAGGCCGCCATGGTCCATGCGCGCTCGTTCGAGGATGCGAAAGCCCAGAAGCTTGGCCGGAGAAAGACCCCTCTTGAGGGTTGTGCGGGTGCGTTGAACGTCATGACGAATTCCCGGCACGCCTGCTCATCGAAGCTCGCGCTCGCATTTGCCCCGCTCAGTCTTTGCAACAACTCGACCGCGCGGCGCCAGTCGGCAATCTCGGGTCGCTGGGCGCCTCCGCCATACGTCTCCACCTTGCGCATGCTGAACGCCAACAGCCCATAGTCGAGACGCAGATTGAGCGCAAAGATCTCCGGCTCGCGCATGACGGTGAGCCGGCACGCAGCCCAGTCTGCCGTTTCGCACGATAGACGACTGATCGTCGCCAAGGCCCGGCCTATGTATCGATATCCCAATCCAAAACTCCTTGTATTGGCCATCGGCGCGTGCCGATGCTGTGCCTGAAGCACGATCTGGGTGCCCGCATCTCAGAATCGGGGAAAGGACTTGGGCACGCTACGCATGCCGCGCGCCAGTTCGTAGCGCCGCCAGGCTTCCTGGTTCGAGACGACTGGATCTCCCCTGTAGTCATTCATGCGCCAGTCGCCGTCCCAGGGTGCGGTGACTCGCCGGCCATTGACGTAAAACTTGACGACGTTTGAAAGGGGGAACTCCGTACTTTTCCAATAGCGGTGACAAAACACCAGCTCCGATGTCGTGATCGCGAGGAACTCGCTGTCGCCGGCGAGCGGTTGCTTCATCGCCACCCTCCCAAGATCCCCGAGGCGATCGAGCACAAAATGGACCTTGGCATTGACTGCTGTATATCCAGACAAAGACGCCACCATGGCGATGCCACCCTTGCACGCCCGGCGCACGCTCTTGACCATGCGCGCATGCGCCCATAGATGCTGTTCGATACGCCTGTCCCTCGGATTGTCTATCTCGTTCATTCGCTGGACCCGATCCGCCGATACCTGCCTGTCCTTCCTCAGTCTTGCCGTGTCCATCTCGAGCGCGGTCACAGGATTCAGTCGCGATGCCATCAAGCTCGTGACATGCGCCTGTCGGGTGCCCTGAAGGATCGGCGGGCGGTGGGGCGCGAGCACACCGGGATTGGCGATGCTGTCCTGGATGACTGTCTCCGCCCGCGCCGCGGTCGTTCCCAGGACACCTCTGCCGTTCCACTGCCGGCCAAACGCCGCGCCATTACCGATCTTCGCGGTGTTATTGAGATCGTCGCAGATGCGTGCGCCCTGCCCGACATATGGCGCCCCTCCGCGCGCCAGGGCGGCGCCATAAAGCAGATCCATGAAATCGCCAGGCAGCATTTGCGCATACTCCTGTGCGAACGTAGTACCGAAGTCAGCCGCCGGATCGAGCACCGCCTCGATATCGCCGCCCGGTATGAGGTCCGGATAGTGGAAGGCAATATAGTCGATCACTTTCCGGTACTTCTGGCGCTTTTCGGGCGAGATGCGCGCGATCGACTGGATCACCTCGCGCGGCCGCACCGCAGTGCCGGCGACCACGTCGCGCAAGGGCTGCAGCTCGCTGGTGAAGACGCGATTACCGAATACCGCGCCCGCATCGCGCGCCAGGCGATCGAACTCGTCCATGGAAAAACGGAGCTCTGCGCCCCCGATATTCAAGCGTGCCATCGTGTGAGTTCCTGTTAGTGAATTGGACGCAGCGGCCTGCGCATCGACGATCGATTCCGCCAGGCCTCATGGGCCCATCACCGTCGGCCAATGCGGCACGCCGGGGGCCGTCAGCTTGGGCGGGCTCGTTGTCAGGACCGGGGTGGCATCGCCCGGCTCCTTGCCGTGCGCATGGTAAATGGCCGACGCCCGGAAATATTTCTGGTTGGCCCTGATATCCGCAGCGGCGAGCGCGTTGTTCAGCACCACGCCTTGATATTCCAGGAAGCTGAGCACACGGTAGAACTCGTTTCTTCCACTTTTGTAATGCCCGGTCTTGCTGGTGATGTAGCGCAGCCTCCCAGCAATGCAACACAGTTCGCCACCGCATTGCACGGGGCCTCCGGCGAAGAAGCTGGAATGATGAAACATGTTCACGATATGGGAATTGGCATACAGGCGATTGTCGAAACCGAGCACAAAGATCGCCCACCCGTGTCCGGAAAAAGCCGTCTCGCGACTGCTGGTGTCGAACAGATTGCCGCTGGCGTCATGGATCCGACCGTTCTGGATCGTCAGGGCATACGATTCCCGTTGCGTTTCATCGCAATACGTCACGCCATGCCTTAACGCATCGACATTCGCACTGTTGCCGCCGCCAAGATACATCCCGGTCGGGTCATCTTCCATATTGATCAGGAAGACACGGTCCACGAACGCGCCGATGCTGAGCAATCCGCCGTGGGCACGGTAGACCTGGTACCGTAGCTCCGCCGTCCCGGCAATCGTCGGCCCCCAATGCCTGGCCTGCATTTCGCGTGCATAGTGGCTATCGAGGCTGTTGCCGACCCTGGGTACGTCGCGTGCGCCAGCGCCATGGCGTTGCAGTAGTTCTCGTCCAAACGCCAACAGCGGCACAGGAATAGTCGCGACTGCGTCGCCAGAAGACGATTGCTCGTTCCTGAACAAGTCATTGGTAATCTGGACGAACACTGGCTTTGTGCTATCGAGAACAGAGAGGATTGTCGCCTGACTGGCACGTTCCCGGCGAGCATTCGCGGTCAACCAGGAGATGCATCCGCGTCTCAGGCGTCTTACTGCGTCGAGCTTTGCGGGCAGGTCATGCGCTGCATTCTGTACTGCCCGAAGTGCACCCTTGATTTCTTGAAAATCCGACTTTGTCTTGAAGATGCGCCCGACTCCACTTCGTCCAGTCAGCGAATCGAATTGCGCGACGGTAGGTATATTCATGTTTTACTCACTGATTGAAGCCGCCGGGCCATCGTTCGACGCTTGCGGCTGATTCACTGCAAGCCGGGGACGCGCACCGCCATCGACGACATACGAGAACTCGCCGTTGCAGACATCGATGCGCACACCGCCGATCGTACAGTCCTGGATCATCGACGAGAGGAATACACTCGACATATCCGGCAGCATCGTATTGGTCAGGATCGCGTCGATCATGCGTCCACCGGACTCGCTCTCGGTACAGCGCGACACCACCAGCTCGACCACATCGTCGCCATATGCGAACGGAATCCTGTAGCGGGCCTCGATCCGCCCCTTGATACGCTCCAGTTGCAGCCGCACGATCTCCCCAGCATCGCATCAGTCAGCGGGTAATACGGAATCGTCACCAGCCGCCCCAGCAGCGCCGGCGGAAACACCTCCAGCAGCGGCTTGCGCAGGGCGCCAGCCATGCTGTCGGGATCCGGCACTTGCTCCGGCGTGCTGCACAGGCGCGAGATCAATTCGGTGCCGGTATTGGTGGTCAGGATGATGAGCGTGTTCTTGAAGTCGATGAACCGCCCTTCCCCATCTTCCATATAACCCTTGTCGAACACCTGGAAGAACATCTCGTGCACGTCGGGATGCGCTTTCTCCACTTCGTCGAGCAGCACCACCGAATAGGGACGGCGGCGCACAGCCTCGGTCAGCACCCCGCCTTCGCCGTAGCCGACATAACCCGGCGGCGCGCCTTTCAGGGTCGATACCGTGTGCGCTTCCTGGAACTCGCTCATATTGATCGTGATGAGGTTCTGCTCGCCTCCATACAGCGCTTCGGCCAGCGCCAGCGCGGTCTCGGTCTTGCCCACGCCCGAGGTGCCGGCCAGCAGGAACACGCCCACCGGCTTGTTCGGGTTGTCCAGGCCCGCGCGCGCGGTCTGGATGCGGCGCGCGATCATCTCCATCGCATGGTCCTGGCCGATCACGCGCCGGGCCAGGATGGTGCCGATGTTCAGGATCGTCTCCATCTCGTTGCGCGCCATGCGGCCGACCGGGATGCCGGTCCAGTCGCCGACCACCGCCGCCACTGCCTGGTAGTCGACCGTCGGCAGGATGAGCGGCGTCTCGCCCTGGAGTTCGGCCAACTGCGCCTGCACCACGCTCAGCCGCTCTTTCAACAGGCTGCGCCGCTCTTCGTCCTGCGCCACGACATTGCCGTCGACCGGCAAGGCGCCATCGCGCAGCCGGGCGCGCAGCGCCAGCAGCTCGTCGACCAGTTCGCGTTCCCCGGCCCAGCGCCGCTCGAGCGCAGCCAGCCGCTCGTGCTCCTGGCCCAGCGCGACCTCGGCCTCGCGGGCACGCGCGCCGACCTCGAAGCCGATCGCGCCTTCGCGCCGGATGATGCCCATCTCGACCTCCAGCGCCTCGATGCGCTTGCGGCTGTCGTCGACTTCGGCCGGGGTGGCGTGCAGGCTCACCGCCACGCGCGCGCAGGCGGTGTCGAGCAGGCTCACGGCCTTGTCGGGCAGCTGGCGCGCCGGGATGTAGCGATGCGACAGCTTCACCGCCGCCTCCAATGCCTCGTCCAGGATCTGCACCCGGTGGTGCTGTTCCATGGTCGAGGCCACGCCGCGCATCATGCGGATCGCCCGTTCCTCGTCCGGCTCATCGACCTGGATGCTCTGGAAGCGGCGAGTCAGCGCCGGGTCTTTCTCGATGTGCTTCTTGTATTCGGCGAACGTGGTGGCGCCGATGGTGCGCAGGGTGCCGCGCGCCAGCGCGGGTTTTAGCAGGTTGGCGGCGTCGCCGGTGCCGGCCGCGCCGCCGGCGCCGACCAGGGTATGGGTCTCGTCGATGAACAGGATCACCGGCTTCTCGCTGGCCTGAACGTCGTCGATCACCGACCGCAGGCGCTGCTCGAATTCGCCCTTCATGCTGGCGCCAGCCTGCAACAGGCCGACGTCCAGCGCCAGCAGGCGCACCTCCGTCAGGCTCGGCGGCACGTCGCCGCGCGCGATGCGCTGGGCGAAGCCCTCGACCACCGCGGTCTTGCCCACGCCCGCCTCGCCGATCATGATCGGATTGTTCTGGCGGCGCCGCATCAGGATGTCGACCATCTGCCGGATCTCGTCGTCGCGCCCGACGATCGGGTCCATCGTGCCGCTCCTGGCCTGCTCGGTCAGGTCGGTCGTGAATTTCTTGAGCGCTTCCTGCCTGCCCATCTGGGCCGGGGCGAGCGCGCCCGATGCTTCGCCCGGGGCGCCGGATGCCTCGAAGCCGTCGCTGGCGCCCAGATTCGCTTCGGGCGACTCCTTCAACAGCGACGCGAAGCGCTCGGACAGGTCGTCGGCCTTGATGCGTTCGAACTGGCGGCTGACCGCGTATAGCGCGTTGCGCAGGTTCGCGGTCTTGAGCATGCCGAACAGCAGGTGGCCGCTGCGCACCTGGGATTCGCCGAACATCAGGGTGGCATACACCCAGGCCCGCTCGACGGTCTCTTCCAGCTGCGACGACAGGTCGGTGACCGACGTCGCGCCGCGCGGCAGGCGGTCGAGCGCGGCCGTCAGGTCGCGCGCCAGCACGGCGGCATCGAGTTCATAGTGGCGCACCAGGCGGTGCACGTCGGAATCCTGCAACTGCAGGATCTGGTGCAGCCAGTGCACCATCTCGACGTAGGGATTGGCGCGCAGTTTGCAGAACACCGTGCTGCCTTCGATCGCGCGGTAGCACAGGGCATTGAGTTTTCCAAACAGCGCGACACGGCTGATTTCGGCCATATTCGTTTCTTTCGCAAGGTCAGCCCGCGTGGGCCGGATTGATCAATAGCTGGCGGGCGTCGCGCTCGGCCGGGCCGCTGGCGAGCCAGGTGCTCCAGCCGAGCTGCCTGCCGCCCAGCGCAAGCCGCGGTACTTCTTCACGCCTGAGCACCAGGCGCAGGTCCCAGTCGAGCGCCAGGCCGGCATAGCTGTGTACCCAGTCGACCAGGCGGCGCAGGCTGGCGCCGCCCGGCAGCATGCGCTGGTAGCCGGCGTAATCGAGCGGCCCGATCACCAGGCGGAACTTGTGCTGGCGGTCCCAGACCCGGGTGCCGAGCACCGTGGACGCGCCGAGGCGGTTGCCGCGCTCGCGCGCGCCCATGCGACTCTGGACCTCGGACGGGATCGGCATCCAGTGGCCGACGAATTGCTCGAGTTCGACCGGCGCCCCGAAGTAGGCCCGCAGGATTGCCACCAGCCCCGAGGCCGGGCGGCGCCCATTGGCCATCAGGCCGGCGAAGTGCAGCTTGGCGAAGTCGCCGATGTCGTCGCGCTCGCGCAGCGCCGGCGTGCCGATGCCGAACAGGCTGCCGACGTAGTCGCCGAAACGGTCGCCGTCTGGCCGGTCCAGGCTGATTGCCGGATCGGCGCTGGCGCGGGCGCGGTAGAACAGCGACACCATCCGGTGGTGGAACACGTCCAGGAACGCGACCAGGGTGGGGTCGCCGTGGTTGCGCATGCGCTCGCGGGCATATTCTGTGATGTGCAGCGGCAGCGGTCCGTTGGCGCCGAGCAGGCCCGTGAAGTTCACCGTCAGGCGCGGGCGCGTGCCGGCATTGCGCCCTTCCCCGGCCGGCGTCACGCCAGCCAGCGCGCCTGGCTCGAAGCCGAGCGACGGATCCTGGCCGAAGCGCACGGCGTCGTCACGTGGCCGCAGCGAGGCCCCAATGCGCGGCTGGTCCGGGTGGGCGTTCTCCAGCAGGCGCAAGGCCTGGTAGAAGTCCATGCCGGCCCCGCGCCGCTCGATACGTCGTTGCGTCTCTACAGGATCGCGCATGCGCCTCCCCGCGCCGGCCAGCGCATGATTTCACCGCGCCCATGGGTGCGCACCACGGTCTCGGTGAAGGCATTGATGGACACGTACTGGGCAAAGAAATGGCTCAGCACCGCACCCAGCACGAAGGCGCCCGCGCCCTCGAACGCGGCGTCGTCCATGGTGACCGTGATCTCCAGGCCGCGGCCAAACGCGATCGGTCCGGATCCGGGCAAGCGCCGGGTCACCCTGCGCGCCGCCACCGAGCGCACGCCCTCGACCTGGCGCAGGCTGCCCAGGTCGAGCGGATGGCAGTACAGGGCCAGCAGCTCACGCAGCGCGCCCGCACCCTGTTCCGGGTCGGTGTCGACCAGCGACAGGTAGTTGAGCGACAGCTGGTTGATCAGGCGCCAGGCCGCGCCGCCTTCCGCGAACGAGGGAAACGGCTGGCTCGGCCCGCCCAGCACCCGCACCGCCCGCACCGGACCGCCCTGCTCCAGGATGAAGTCGGTCTTGCCCACACCCAGCGGCATCGACAGCGGCAGGTCGCGATTGGTGCACCACAGGGTCAGGCCGAGCTGGCGCAGGTCGTGGCGGTACGGTGCCTCACGCGCGTCGACCAGGGAAATATAGGTCTCGCTGCCGACGTAGGACGAGCGCGGCCCGCGCTGGCGCTGGCCCGGCGACAGCACGCGCGGCTCGCGTCGGACCTGAAAATAGGCTTGGCCCGCGCCGCCCGCCCCATGTGCGCCGAGGTCATGCGCGCTATACAGCGGCCGGAACTCCTGCTCGGCCTGCGCGCCGCTGCCATGGCCCGTCACGCGCTCGACCTGGTGCACCTCGAAGTCGAGCGGGCGGGTGCGATCGGGCAGCACATGGTATTCAGCGCGTTCCTGCGTCAGGTCGATGCGGTCGGCGCGGCGCTGGAACAGGTTCACGACCGGGGTGCAGTTCAACGCGACATGGCTGGCGTCGAGCACCTGCTCCAGGCGCGTGTCGCCGTGCGCGAGCAGCACGACGATCTCGAGTTCCGCTTCGGCGCAGGCCGCAATGGCCGGGGACAGGCCGGAAAGTTCGACGAACAGGAAGCGCTGGGCGAACGCAAAATACTCCTGCAGCAGCCGATAGCCCTGGAAGTTGCGCTGGCCGCTGGGCAGCAGCGCATCGCCTTCGTCGAAGCCGCGCGGCTGCAACGCCGTCTTCGGCAGCCGCAGGTGGCCGCCCCGGCGGCTGCCCGGCATCACCAGCACACCCTCGGCCGCGCCCAGCAGCTTTTCATAGATCCGGCCCGGCAGGTCGTCGCCGCCGCGCAGGTGCAGCGCCAGGCGATCCAGGCCGAGCGCGCTGAATGGAGCGTCGTTGGTGGTGCGCAGGCGCAGGCGCAGGCCGGCGCGCACATTCGGCGGCAGGCGCGCCTCGACGCCTTCGAGGGCGCCGGCAAGGGGAAACAGGCGCGCCTCGACCAGCTCGATCGGCCACAGCGTGACCGGATGCGCGCTGCGGTATTCGCAGGCGGTGGCGTCGTCCTTGCCCAGCACGCTGCGCATGGCCGCGCCGCGCGGCAGGTGAAAGCCCGCATCGAGCGCCGGGTCAGCCGGGTCGGGCTGCAACTGCACGATCGCCATCGACGGCGTCGGCGCCAGGAAGTGCGGGTAGACCAGCTCCGACAGGTGCTGGGTAAAGCGCGGGTACTCGGCGTCGATCTTCATCTGCACCCGCGCCGCCATGAAGGCAAAACCTTCAAGCAGGCGCTCGACGTAGGGATCGGCGCACTCGAAACCCTCCAGGCCCAGGCGACCGGCGATCTTCGGATACTGGGCCGCAAACTCGCCGCCCATCTCGCGCAGGTGCTGCAGTTCCTGGCTGTAGTAGCGCAGCAGGCGTGGATTGCTCATGGTCGCAGCGCACCACGGTCGAGCAGGGTGAGCTGGCGCAGGTCCAGATCGAGCTCGGTCTTGAGGTACAGGTGTTCCGGATACGGCTGGGCCCACAGATCGGCTTCGATCTCGAACGTGATCTTGCTGATCGCCTCCGGCGCGGCCACGGCCTTGACCGACACCGAAGCGCGGATCAGGCGCGGCTCGAAGTCCCAGATAGCCTGGCGGATCGCGCGCTCGAGGTCGGCCGTGCTCATACCAGCCTGCGACACGCCGGCGATGTCCGGCAAGCCATAGTTGAGCACCGAGCCGGCCAGGTGCGGCAGGCGCGGCATGGCGCCGCCCGCCTCCAGGTTGGTGGTGTTGAGCAGCCAGGCCAGGTCGCGCAGGACGCCCGCGCGCAGGCCGCGCTCGGACAGCACGCGGCGTTCGCGCGTCTCCACCGCCTGGTCCGGCTCGTGGTCGGTCAGGCGGTCCAGCAGCGACGGTTGCAGCCGCTCGCGCGGCGCCAGTTCGGCCATGGCGGATCAGCCTTCGGCTTTATTGCCCGCGATGTTGTAGGTGAAGGTCTTGTCGCCGGCCACCGTGCCCTTGTCATCCTGCGGGGTGTAGGCGACTTCGACCTTGGCGAAGTTGAGCGTGACGTTCTCGGTCAGGCGGTCCTCGCCGCCGCTGCCGCCGGTGGAGATCGAGGTTACCAGCACCTGTGTCATCGTAATGGTCAGATAGGTCTGCTGGCCCTTGCCGGCCTTGCGCACCGTCAGCACGGCTTTGGGGATATGCTCGCCCGTGGCCAGCGTTTTCATGAGCGCATTGGTGGCGCTGTCGATGTACTTGGTAAACGACAGGTCCTGGAAACTGGCCTTGCCGCCGCCGCCGCCGCCGCCCATATGGGTGGTGCCCGACTGGGTCATGCCCCAGCTCCAGGCCAGCACGTCCATATCGCCTTTCGCTTTGCGCTCATCGTCGATCGTTTCGCCCTTGATCGGGTCCAAATTCATGAACATATCTACAGCCATGTCGCTTCTCCTGTAATGCCGGGGCGCCTGGCCCTGGCGGGTTTGTATTGCCTGGATAGGCGCGGACTTCCGGTCCGCGCATTTGAATCAACAAAATCAGTCAAGAAAAATCAGCCGACGGACGACGGCAGCTTGGAGACCAGGCGCAGCGACACGGTCAGGCCTTCGAGCTGGTAATGCGGGCGCAGGAAGAACTGGGCGTTGTAGTAGCCCGGGTTGCCCTCGACTTCCTGCAGCATCACCTCGGCCGCGGCCAGCGGTTTCTTGGCCTTGGTCGTCTCGCTCGAGCTGGCCGGATCGCCGTCCACGTACTGCATGATCCAGCGCGTCAGCCAGCGCTCCATGTCGTCGCGCTCCTTGAACGAGCCAATCTTGTCGCGCACGATGCACTTGAGGTAGTGGGCGAAGCGGCAGGTCGCGAACAGGTAAGGCAGGCGCGCGGCGAGGTTGGCGTTGGCGGTGGCGTCCGGGTCGTCGTACTCGGCCGGCTTGTGCATCGACTGCGCGCCGATGAAGGCGGCCAGGTCGCTGTTCTTCTTGTGCACGAGCGGCATGAAGCCGTTCTTGGCCAGCTCGGCCTCGCGCCGGTCGCTGATCGCGATCTCGGTCGGGCAAGTCATGTCGACCCCGCCGTCGTCGGTCGGGAAGGTGTACACCGGCAGGTTCTCGACCGCGCCGCCCGATTCGATGCCGCGGATCCGCGAGCACCAGCCGTAGTGCTTGAACGAGCGGTTGATGTTCACCGCCATCGCGTAGGCCGCGTTGGCCCAGGTGAAGTCGCGCGCGCCCGGCGCATTGGTGGTCTCCTCGAAGTCGAACTCCTCGACCGGATTGGTCCTGGCGCCGTAAGGCGCGCGTGCCAGGAAGCGCGGCATCGCCAGGCCGACGTAGCGCGAATCCTCGGATTCGCGGAACGAGCGCCAGGCGGCGTGTTCCGGCGTCTGGAACAGTTTGGTGAGATCGCGCGGATTGGCCAGCTCCTGCCACGAGTCCATCAGCATCACGCCCGGATCGGCCGCACTGATCAGCGGCGCATGGGCGGCGGCCGACACCTGCGCCATCTGAGTGAGCAGCTCGACGTCGGGCGCGCTGTTGCCGAAATAGTAGTCGGCCACGAAGGCGCCATACGGCTCGCCGCCGAACTGGCCGTATTCTTCCTCGTACAGTTTCTTGAACACCGGGCTCTGGTCCCAAGCCACGCCCTTGTACTTGCGCAGCGTCTTGTGCAGCTCGGTCTTCGAGATGTTCATCACGCGGATCTTGAGCATCTCGTCGGTCTCGGTATTGCTGACCAGGTGGTGCAGGCCGCGCCAGGCGCTTTCCACCGCCTGGAATTGACTGTCGTGCAGGATGTGGTTGATCTGTTCGGTCAGCTTGCGGTCGATTCCGGCGATCAGTCCCTCGATCGTGACCAGCACGTCGCCGCCGACCACCGTGGCGTCCTGCAAGGCCTGCTGGGCCAGGGTGCGCACGGCGTTCTCGACCGCATCGCGCGCCTTGTCGGTGCGCGGCTTGAATTCCTGCTGCAGCAGGCTCGCGAAGTCGTTCGCGGCGAGCGTACCCTCGGGCGCGGGCTGATTTACGGGCTGATTCACGGGCTGATTCACGGGCTGACTAAGTTCTTGGTTTGCATTGGCCATCGTTTATCCTTTTTGCGATTGGCCGGCGGCGTCTTCCGGCCTGGGTGCGGCGGTCAGCGCCTGCATCAGGGCCGGATCGCCCATCAGCTTCGCCATCAACTCTTCGGCGCCGGTCTTGCCGTCCATATAGGTCATCAGGTTGACCAGCTGGCTGCGCGCTTCCAGCATGGTGCGCAGCGAATCGACCTTGCGCGCGATCGCGCCGGGCGTGAAATCGTCCAGGCTCTCGAAGGTCATCTCGATCGCCAGATTGCCCTCACCGGTGAGGGTGTTGGGCACCGTCGTCACCACGCGCGGCTTCATCGACTTGAGGCGGTCGTCGAAGTTGTCGACGTCGATCTCCAGGAATTTGCGCTCGGCCACCGGCGGCAACGCTTCGGCCGGCGTGCCCGACAGGTCGGAGAACACACCCATCACGAAGGGCAGCTGCACCTTTTTCTCGGCGCCATAGACTTCGACGTCGTACTCGATCTGCACCCGCGGCGCACGGTTGCGCGCGATGAACTTCTGACTGCTTTCTTTAGCCACGATAAGACTCCGTTAAATGTGGTACGTGTTCATGAATCGCCCCGGATACCGCTGATCTGCGCCAGCTGGTTCAATCCATCGGGGGCGAGCTCCTCCATCAATTCGGTGAAATTCATCTCGACCAGGCCCCTGGCCCGCTGCAGCAGCAGCGGCACGGGACTGGACGGTTCCGCGCGCGCATACCAGGCGCAGATGCGCTCCAGCAGCCGCACCACGTCGGCGCGGCCCGCGATCTCGCCATCGGCGCGCGCGGTGGCCAGGGCGGCCGGCGCGGCGCCATCCCTCTCCGCGGCTTCCAGCGACGTGCCGGCCGTTGCGGCCAGGTGCGGGCGCACCTGGCCCGCCGCGCGCTGCAACAGGCTGGCGAGCGGCGTGAGGTCGATGCCCATGCCGGCGCCCAGGTGGCGGGCCAGCGTCGCTTCGATCTCCGCCACGCTGGCGCCGGCGGCATCGAGGGCAGCGCACGTCGTTCCAAGGTCGTCCTGCGACGCCGCCCCGAACGCGGCCAGAATCGTCGCCGGGGCAGCCCTGGATGGGTCGCCAGTTTCGTCCTGCTCGCCGGCGTCGATCTCGCGCAGGCCGAAGGCGCCGATGGCGCGCACCTCGACCAGCGGCATGTCGCGCAACTGGCGCAGCATGCCGCCCGCCTCCACCAACGCCGCCAATGTATTCAGGCGCAAGGTCGGGTCGTTATCGTCGTCGGGGTCGAGCTGCGGATGCAGCTGCTCCCATTGCGTGGACAGCAGCGCCGCCAGCAGCGACAGTCCCGCGGCGAGGCCTGGCGCGCCTTCCTGCCCAAGCAGCGCGCGAGTCAGACCGACGGCCACGCGCAGGTCGCGCGTACGCCCCATCAGCTCGAGCGCCAGCGCGCGCACCGTTTTCCAGTCCGGGCCCGTGGCCGGCGTGATCGTGCTGCCGTACTGGACTTCGGGCTTGCCGTTCAGCGCCGCTTCGAGCGCCAGGAATTGCGGGTCGTATTCCAGGTTCTCGCCGCAGGGCAGCGAGTCGTCGAGTGGCGCGGCGAGGTCCGCGATGGAGGTCGATAGCAGGTCGTTCATGGCGCTTCCATTGATTGGAACGAGGCGGGAACCGTCATCACGATTTCCGCGCTCGTCGTACAGGAAGACTTACGCGGGGCCGGATCGACTGGACGCGTGCGCCGCGATATTTTTTGCTTCGTCGTGCGCGCCGGTCGCCTCGAAGCGCGCCAGCAGCACCGTGACGTTGTCGCGGCTGGCGTGGCGCCGGCTCAAGTCGAGCAGGCCGGCGCAGGCCGCGCCCGGATCGTCTTCGCGGCGCAGCAGCGCCGCGATCTCTGCATGCGGCACCCAGCCATGCAGGCCATCGCTGCACAGCAGCAGCAGGTCGCCGGCGCGCACCTCGTGGTAATCGAAGTCGGGCGCGACGACGGGCGCCGGGCCGATGGCCTGCAGCAGCAGGTTACGTGGCGGCAGCTCGCCGGGCGTGCCCGATTCCAGCGCCAGCTGGTAGGCGGTCTGGTCGCGCGTCAGCTGGACCAGACCGCCATCCCGATAGCGGTACAAGCGGCTGTCGCCGACGTGGAACGAGAGCACGGCGCCCAGCGCCGGCAGGAACTGCAGGCCGGTCAGGGTACTGCCCATGCCGTCGCCGTCGGCTTGGCCGCGGGCGCGGTTTTGTTCGTACAGCAGCGCATTGGCGCGATCGACCGCGCGCCGCAGGCGCACGGTGCCGTTCCAGCGCAGGTCGAGGTCGGTGGCGTCGGGGTCGCCCTCCTCTCCCATCTTCTGCAAGCGCGCGTGGCCGTCGGCAAGGCTGGCGGCCAGCGCCGCCAGCGCGCCGCTGCTGGCGACCTCGCCCGACATGTGGCCGCCCATGCCGTCGGCCACAGCGACCAGGCCGAGGGCATCGTCGACCACGAAACGGTCTTCGTTACGCGTGCGCACCTCGCCGGCCTCGCTCATGCCGCAGGCCTGCATCGCCAGGCGCGCGTTCACCAGAACCTGACGCATGGGCCGCTCAATACATAAGGGCCGGTGGGCCGCGGCGCCGCAGGGTCTTCCTCGAAGCTCAGCGCCAGCCGGGATATTCCGGCAAACACCTCCTCGGCCGGCGCGCCGAGTGGAAGCGGCGCTTTCGCGCCGACGACGACGTTCGCGATCGGCACCGGCGCGCCATGCGCCGGCAGCGCCCACAGGCGCGCCACCCGCCCCGGCGGGATTGCGAGCGGCGCCAGCAGCCTGATGGTCATCGTCTCGCCATGCCGGTGCGAGCCCACGGTCAGCCGGCTCTTGCCGCCCTCGTCCTGCAGGATGCCGACATAGCTGGCAGGCAGCGCCGCCGACATATGGTGCATGCCGAACAGGTGCGCGTTATGCGAGACGAAGGCGGTGGCCACCGCCGCGCCGAGGGCGAAGCCGACCACCGGCTTGAACCATTTCCTCAGCCGGTCCAGGATTTGCCGCGCCGGCTGCGCATCGCCGTCGCGCTGGATGCGCCCCGAGATCCGCGTCCACAGCGCTGGCGGCGGCGCCACGGCCGGGATGTTGCCGTACAGCGGCGCCAGGCGGTTGTTCCAGTCGGCCACCGCGCGCTGGACCGCGATCGACCGGGCCTGCAGGCGTGTGAAACGGCGCCGTGCGCCCGCGCCCATCGTCCCCAGCACATAGGCGCCGGCCAGCTTGTCCAGCAGTTCGGGCCGTTCGTAGTTCACGACGCCCTCCCGGTCGCGGGCTGACGCTGCGCTTCGATGCATTTCCTGAGCCGCTCGAGTCCGCGCCGCACCCAGGCCTTGGCCGTCCCCAGTGGCACCCGCAGGTGCTCGGCCAGTTCGGAATGCGACAGGCCGTCATAGAACGCGAGTGCCAGCGACTGGCGCTGCGGCGCGTCCAGCTGCGCCACGCAGCGCTTCAGGACCATCGCCTCGGTGGCGGCGCTGAACAGCTCGTGCGGGTCGGCGTGGTCGGCGATCGCGTCGACCTGCCCTTCGGCGCCCGCATCGACAGCATCGATGGACTGCACGGTGCTTTCCATCTCGCGCTTGAACTTGCGCAGGTGGTCGAGCGACTTGTTGCGCACCACGCTGATCAGCCAGGTCATCGGGGCTGACAGCGTGGCCGCGTAGGTTCCCGCCTGCTGCCAGACGTTGATATACGCTTCCTGAAGGATGTCCTCGGCGGTGGACGCGGTGCGCAGGTAGCGCAGCGCGACACCGTACAGGTGGGCGCTGGTCAGGTCGTAGAGTTCCTTGAAAGCCTGCTGGTCGCGCAGCGCGACGCGTGCGAGCAAGTTGACCAGGCGCTGGTTTTCCGGTGTGTGGTTGAGCATGTGCGTACTTGGATAAAGGATCGGTTGGCGATTGCGTCTAGCTACGCCGGAATCGCGCACCTGGATGCGCGAATCGCCGTGTATTCCCACCCTCGTACGGAAAGCAATTTGTATTGACAATTCGTAACGACACTTGTGCTTTTATTAGGTTTTCCCTATCAAATAACTAAACACGATAGCTTGGCATAAGGAGATACGATTGGCGGTGACTTTTGGTTTCCTGCACGATCCAGTCCATGAACCTGACACACGATCGACACAGTCACCTGGCGGGCCTGATCACCGCCGCGGCAACCGGGGACCACACGGCATTCCGGGAATTGCACGCCCTGACCCACGACTACCTGTACCACACGGCCCTGCGCCTGCTGCGGCTGCCAAGCCTGGCGGAAGACGTGCTGCAAGATGCCTACCTCAGCATCTGGCTGCACGCGAAATCCTTCCGGCCCGGCCAGGCCAGCCCGATGACCTGGCTGATCGCGATCGTCAGGAACCGCGCCTTCAGCATCCTGCGCAGCAACCGCAACGGCATTGCCTCGCTGATGTCGGAAGAAGATCCGGCGCTGCTGGCCGACATCGAACAGTGCGATGGCCCCGATCCCGACCCCGGCGCCCAGGTCTACGATGCGGTGGCGCGCATGCGCCTCGAGCAGGCGATGGCGCGGCTGGAGCCGGCCCAGCGCCAGAGCATCGCACTGGCCTTCGGGCAGGAATTGACGCATGCCGAGATCGCGCGCCATCTCGGCGTGCCGCTGGGCACGGCGAAAAGCTGGTTGCGGCGCGGCCTGGAGCGGCTGCGCGTCTGCCTGGAAGAACCGGGGGACGTCCAGCAGATCATGGTGTCGGGGACGCGCCGGCGCGCAATGGTCCATCTGCGTACGGAGAAGCGCCGGCGTGGCGTCAAGGCGCCGCCGGTCAAGGAGCGGCTTGGCGCGAAGGTCAGGCGCCCCGCTGGTCCCACACTCGCGGGCTGCCTTCCATGACTTCCTGCATCTGGGTACGGAGCCACAGCAATCCCGGATCGCCGTCG
Organism: Massilia oculi; assembly: GCF_003143515.1. Taxonomy (NCBI): domain Bacteria; kingdom Pseudomonadati; phylum Pseudomonadota; class Betaproteobacteria; order Burkholderiales; family Oxalobacteraceae; genus Massilia; species Massilia oculi. The sequence goes on from NZ_CP029343.1 coordinate 1,656,298, forward strand.
CTGCTCGGATGCCACGCCATGCACAGCGTATAGGTCAGGAAGGGAAACGCCAGGTCGACCACATCGACGGAGAAGTCGTTATAGGGTGCGATGAAGGCCGGCACGGTGCACACCAGGTCGCTCTGTCCGACGATCGCCGCGACCGCGCTGAAGTCACGCACCGCCATCATCGTGTGGCGCGAATGGCCCAACCGGTATAGCTGTTCGTCCATGAATCCGTGCAGGTTGCTGTCGCGCGCCACATTCACGTGATCCAGCTTGCAGTATTCGCCCAGGGGCACCGGGACCTTGCCGCGCGGATGACCCTTGCGCTGCACCATCACGTAGGGCGTCGTCATCAACTCGCGGCTCAGGAGGCCCGACGGCAGCAGGCAGGCCGTGCTGAAGCACAGGTCCACGTCGCCTTTTTCGAGCTTGCTCGCCAGGTCGCTCTCGTCCGGCGCGGCCAGGGTCAGGCGCAGGTTCTTGTTGCCCACCGCCTGCATGCGCTGCGCCAGCCCCGGCAGGATCACGGCGGCGCCCGTGTTGTTGGCGACGATATTGAAGGTGCGCGCCGCGCTCCCGGGATCGAAGTCGTCGGTGTCGAAGCGCACCGCCGCGTTCAGTCCCGCCAGCGCGGGCTGCAGCCGGCGGTGCAGCTTGAGCGCGAACGGCGACGGCGCCAGGCCGCGCCCGCTCTCGGCCGGCACCAGCAGCGGATCGTTGAACAGCTGCCGCAGGCGCGACAGCTGGGCCGACAGCGCCGGCTGGCTCACGTGCAGGCGCGCCGCGGCGCGCGTGACGTTGCACTCCTCGAGCAACACGTTCAGCGAGAGCAGCAGCGGCAGGTCGGCGCCGCGCAAGGACGGCGCGACGCGCGAAAGAAATAGTGGCTTGTTCATGGCGTTGATCTTTCAGGAAGTCCGCAGGAGGCCCTCGCGCCTCCTGCAAACGTTTTCATCAGGTTGACGTCATATGATCATGACGTCATACGGTGGGTATGGTGCCGCCGTCGATGACGAACTCGGCGCCGTGGACCGAGGCCGCCAGCGGCGACAATAAAAAGGCGACCAGCTCGGCGACTTCCTCGGGTTTGCCGGGGCGTCCGATCGGGATGCCGCCGAGCGACGCCATCACCCGTTCGCGGGCGGCCTCGACGCCGCCGCCGCCGTGCTCCGCCAGGCGCTCGAGCAACGCATGGGCGGCGGTGGTTTCGATGAAGCCGGGGGCGACGGCGTTGACGCGGATGCCGCGCGGCCCGAATTCATTGGCCAGCGACTTGCTGTAGCTAGCCAGGGCGGCCTTCGCCGCGGCGTAGGCGACGGTCGATTCATACAGGGGCAGGCGGCGCTGGATCGAGGTGATGTGCACGATGGCGCCGACGCCCCGCGCCACCATCGCCGGCAGGAAGGCGCGGTCGACCCGCACCGCGCTCATCAGGTTGAGCTGGAGCGCCTCGTCCCACATGGCATCGGTCAGGGCCAGCGCGCCCCCACCCGGCGCCGACGATCCGCCGACGTTATTGACCAACAGGTCGAGATGACCGAACTCGCCCTGGACGGTGTCCACCAGGCGGCGCACGCCGTCGACGCTGGCCAGGTCGGCCTCCACGTAGCGCACCGACGCCACCGGATCCTCCGGCAGCTTGCGCGCCGGGGCGATCACGGTGGCGCCGCGCGCGGCCAGCGTACGCACGATGGCCTCGCCCATGCCCTTGGTGCCGCCGGTGACCAGCGCCCGCTTGCCTTCGAAGGCGTAGTTGTTGATGGCGTTGCTCATGGCTTGACCTCCAGGGAAGCGATGCTGTCGGACTGCAGTGCGAAATGGAAGGCGAGCGCGATCGGGCTGCCGGGGAAGTTGCCGCTCACTTCGGCGCGCAAGGCATAGGCATCATCCTTGCCGTCGACGCGGTCGAGGCCAAGGGGGACCATGGTGGCGGCGTACCGGCGCGCGCTGTCCCCGGCCCAGGCGGCGATCTCCGCACGGCCGCGATGCTGGCGGCCCTCGTCGTGCACGGTGGCGTCGGGCAGGAAGACGGCGGCCACGCGCTGGGCATCCTGCGCGTTGCTGGCCTCGACATACGTCGAAATGGCGGAAGGCAGATTGATCATGTTGGTTTCTCCTTGAAAGTAAGTACTTCCAGTGTAGAGTCCACCACTATGGTGAAAAAGATCCAAAAACGATATGCTCAATAAACCTTAAGTTCATAATCAAAGGAATCACCAGCGTCATGAGTTCTTTCGAACTGATCCGCCTCTTTCTCGCCGTCGCCGAACACCGCAGCTTCACGCTGGCCGCCAGGCGCCTCAACGTCAGCCCCACGGCGGTCAGCAAGGGCGTGCGCGCGCTGGAAGCGAAGCACGGGGTGCCGCTGTTTACCCGCACCACCCGCAGTGTGTCCCTCACCGACGCGGGCGCCAGCCTGCTCGCCGTATTGAAACCGGCGGTGAGCCAGATCGAGGACGCCTTTTCGGAACTGGAACAATTCCAGCGCCGTCCCACTGGCCGCATCCGCATGACCGCCCCGCGCGCCCTCGGACGCCTGGTGGCGGGGGTGCTGGTGCCGCGCATGCGCGCCAGCCACCCCGACATCAGCTTCGACCTGTCGCTCGACGACGGCCTGGTCGACCTGGTGGCCGCGGGCTACGATGCCGGCATCCGCCTCGGCCAGGCGATCGCCCAGGACATGGTGGCCATCCGCCTCAGCCGACCGCTGTCCTGGTCGATCGTCGCCTCGCCCGCCTACTTCGAGCGGCATGGCGTGCCAAGTCACCCGCGCGAACTGCTGCAGCACCGCACCATCCGCTACCGCTTCACGACCTCCGGCGTCCTGCCGCCGTGGAATTTCCGTGACCACGAGGGCGAGGCCGACTACCAGCTCGATCTCGATGCCGCCCTGTGCGCCAACGACACCGGCATGATCGCCGAACTGGCGCGCAAGGGGCTGGGCATCGCCCGCCTGCCGGACATCGAGATCGCCGACGACCTGCGCCATGGGCGCTTGGTGCGGGTGCTCGCTCCCCACGTGCCGGCCACGTCCGGCCTCTACCTTTACTTCCCGATGCGCAGCCAGCACCAGTCCAAGATGCGGGCCCTGGTCGACGAGGCGTCGCGGCTGGCCGGCGAAGGCCTGCTGGACGTCTCGTTCGGCTAGCGGCCTGCTCTCTCAGTTGGCGCCGGTGGCCGCCACTGCGTCCAGGATCACCTTGGCGACATCGGCTGGACGCGACTGTTGCGGCACATGGCTGGCCGGCAGTTCGGTGACCTTGGCGCCCATCCTCTTGGCCATCACGCGCTGCAGGCCAGGATCGATCATGCGGTCACGGGCGCTGACGATGAACCACGACGGCTTGCCCTTCCAGGCGGCGTTGGTCACCTTGTCGCTGAAGGCCTTGGCCTGGATCGGGCCCTGGGTCGCGGTCATCACGGCGGCTTGCGCGGCCGGCACGTCCTGGGCGAAGTCTTCGCGCATCGCCGCTTCCGGCAGGCTCAGGAAGCCTTCCTTGTCGGCAACGAAACGCTTGCTGCCGGGGGCGGCCGGATAACCCTCGCCGGTTTCCGCGGTCGACTTGCCGGCGTCCGGCGCAAACGCCGCCACGTACACCAGGCTGCCCACCTTGTCGTGCTGGCCGGCTTCGGTGATCACGGTGCCGCCCCAGGAGTGGCCGACCAGCACCACCTTGCCCGCCTGGTTCTCGATCGCGCGCCTGGCGGCGGCGACGTCGTCGGCCAGCGAGGTCAGCGGGTTCTGGACCGCGGTGACCTTCACGCCCTTGGCCTGCAGCAGCGGGATGACCTTGGCCCAGTCCGAGCCGTCGGCGAAGGCGCCGTGCACGATCACGACGGAGGGTTTGGCGCTGGCCGTGGCGTCGGCGGCGTGGACGTTGGCGCCGATGGTGGCGAGGGCGGCGGCGATGGCCAGGGTGCGCAGGTGGCGTTTGACGGTCATGATGTTCTCCTTCGGGTGTTGTTGGGTAAGTGAAGCCAGTATAGGGATGGCCGAACCGTCGCGGTATCGGTCAATCGACCGAGGCGACCGAGGCGACGGATGTTCCAGCACGCCATCACGCGTCGCCCACTGCGCGTCCATGTCGGATATACGGCGCCACGGCCGAACCGGATGCGCCAACACACACTTTTTTTGCTCAGTCGAACACCGGGGTCTCCACGCCCAGCAATTTGTGGATCTTCGGCGACGTCGTCGTATACAACATATGCACTTTCTTGTCGGGGAAAACATGGGCCGCGGCGCCGAAGGCCGCCAGCGCCGCCTCGTGGAAGCCCGACAGGATCAGCTTTTTCTTGCCAGGATAGGTATTGATGTCGCCGACGGCGAAGACGCCCGGCTCGCTGGTCTCGAAGGTCGCGGTATCGCGCACCCGCAACTGTCGCATCTCCATGTCCAGCCCCCAGTCGACGATCGGTCCCAGCATCGGCAGCAGGCCGAAGAACGCCATCAGGACGTCGACCGGCACGCGCCGGGTCACGCCGTCGGCGCCCGCCACCTTCACTTCGGACAGCCGGCCGCCCTGGACGTCGAAACCCGTGACCTGCCCCGCGATGAACTGCATCTCCTGCGCTTCGCACAGCGCCTTCATCTTCGCGATCGAGGCCGGGGCGGCGCGAAAGCTCTCGCTGCGGTGCACCAGCACCACCGATTCGGCCTTGCCCACGAAGTCCAGCGCCCAATCCAGCGCCGAATCGCCTCCTCCGCAGATCACCAGCTGCCGGCCATGGAAGCGCTCCGGGTGCTTGACCCGGTAGAACAGCTGGCTGCCCTCGAAGCGGTCGATGCCGGCCACCTTCAGCTTGCGCGGCTGGAAGGCGCCCACGCCGGCCGCGATGATGACCGTCTTCGCGATGAAGCGCGTGCCGCGCGAGGTCTCAAGGTCGAAGCGGCGGTCGGCGCGCCGCTGCAGGGTCGTCACTTCCTGGCCCAGGTGGAAGACTGGTTCGAACGGCGCGATCTGCCGCATCAGGTTGTCGGTCAGTTCGCGTCCGGTGAGCACGGGCGCGGCCGGAATGTCGTAGATCGGCTTGTCCGGATACAGCTCCATGCACTGACCGCCCACGGCGCCCAGCGAATCGATCACGTGGGCCCGGATGTCGAGCAGGCCGAGTTCGAAGACCTGGAACAGGCCAACCGGGCCGGCGCCGACGATGACGGCGTCGGCTTCGATGGCGCCATGTTCGGTCTGGAATTCGGGCCGGGCGAGGCGCGGGGTGTCGTAGAGTGTGTTCATGTGCGGTGTCCTTGAGGGGAGAGAGCCGGCAAGCGGCGACAGGACATTTATAATTCCTCAAGCTCACTTGAGGTCAAGTCGACGCCCAGGTAAAACCGACGTGGCGAACGGCTTCGAACCCTCTGATTTGCACCAATATGATTTTGCCAACGGGAAATATTTTGCTCTGGAGGTATATGGCGGCGAGCATCCAGACGTTACAATCAGCGGGTGGCTACCCAAGATTTCCCTATGACAGACCAGCATGCCCCGCCCTCTTCCGGCGCGTCCGGAAGCGCGGACGGATCGCTGCCGGGCGCCGATCGGGCGGGCCTGGCGCAGCCTGTTGTGGCAATCATGCAACCTTACTTCCTGCCCTATATCGGTTACTTCCAGCTGATCGCCGCCGCCGATGAGTTTGTCGTCTACGACAATATCAAGTACACCAAGAAGGGCTGGATCAATCGCAACCGCATGCTGAGCAATGGCACAGACGTCATGTTCTCGTTGCCATTGAAGAGTGCCTCCGACCACCTCGACGTGGTCGAACGCGAACTGTCCCCCGGTCCCCACCGCTGGCTGGCCCAGCTCAAGGGCGGCTACCGCCACGCGCCGCAGTATGCCGCGACCCTGCCGCTGCTGGAGGCGATCGCCGCCTGTCCCGAGACGAACCTGTTCCGCTTCCTGCACCACGCCCTGCTGCAATGCTGCGCCCACCTGGCGATCGACACCCCGATCCGCGTCTCGTCCGGCGTGGCCATCGACCACGGCCTGGCGGCCCAGGACAAGGTGCTGGCGCTGTGCCAGGCACTGGGTGCGCGCAGCTACCTCAATCCGATCGGCGGCACTGAACTGTATGCGCACGCGGCGTTTGCCGCGCGCGGCATCGACCTGCATTTCCTGCGCGCGCGGCCGCTGGCCTACCCGCAATCCGGCGCGCCCTTCATCCCCTGGCTGTCGATCGTGGACGTCCTGATGTTCAACCCGCTTGAAACGGTGCGCGCCTGGGTGCGCGGCCACTATGAACTGCTCTGATATGTTCACTTGGAAGAAACTGGGGAAGGTCTTCACCCCGCAGGAAGTGCCCGGCCGTGACTGGCTGCGCGAGTTCGCCCAGGCCCCGGCGACCCTGGTGTTCGACGATTACGTGCGGGTGTACTTCTCGTGCCGCCCCGGTCCGGACGCCAACGGCCAGTACGTCAGTTATTCGGCCTGGGTGGATCTCGACCGGCGCGACCTCACCCGCGTGCTGCGCGTGGCCGAGCAACCGATCCTGCCGCTCGGCGGTCTCGGTGAATTCGACGAGTTCGGCACCTATCCGGTGTCGGTCGTGCGCGACGGCGACCTGGTGCGCGCCTACTACGCCGGCTGGACCCGCTGCGAATCCGTTCCCTTCAACGTCGCCATCGGCATGGCCACCAGCAGCGACGGCGGCGCCACCTTCAGCAAGGCCGGCCGCGGTCCGGTGCTGTCCTATACCCAGCATGAACCCTTTGTGCTGAGCGGCCCCAAGATCCGCCGCTTCGACGGCGGCTGGCAGCTGTTCTACATCGCCGGACGCAAGTGGAAGCTGGTCGACGGCCGCGCCGAACCGGTCTACAAGATCCGCATGGCCACGTCGGGCGACGGCCTGCACTGGCTGCCCGCCAACCGCGACCTGGTCGAGAGCCGGGTCGAGCCGGACGAAGCCCAGGCCAGCCCGGACGTGATCCACGCGAACGGCAAATACCATATGTTCTTCTGCTACCGTTACAGCAGCAATTACCGGGGCAAGGAGTTCGGCTACCGCATCGGCTATGCGTCCAGCACCGACCTGCTGCACTGGACGCGCGACGACGACAAGGCCGGCCTGGAAGTTTCGGACAACGGCTGGGACGACGAAATGGTCAGCTATCCCCACGTGTTCGAGCTCGATGGCCGCACCTATATGGCCTACCTCGGCAACGGCGTCGGCCGCTACGGCTTCGGCCTGGCCGTGCTCGACGGCGAACTGGAGTGATGCGATGAAGTGGCGCAAAACCGGCAAGATCTTCGACCCGTCGCAGCATGCGCTGCCCAACGGCTGCGAGCTGTTCGCCCAGTCGCCGCAGGCGCTGGTGTGCGACGACCACGTGCGCATCTATTTCTCGACCCGCGCGCGCGACGCCAGCGGCAAGTTCCTGAGCCATGTCGCGTATGTCGACATGGACCGCAGTCTCGAGCGCATCCTGCGCGTGGCCGACCATACGGTGCTGCCCTTGGGCGAACTGGGCGCCTTCGACGAACACGGGATCTTCCCCATCAATCCGGTCCGCCATGGCGACCGGGTGCTGGCCTACACCACCGGCTGGAACCGCCGCGTGTCGGTCTCGGTCGACACCGCGATCGGCCTGGCCGTCAGCACCGATGGCGGGCGCACCTTCGCCCGCGAAGGCGCCGGACCGGTGCTGGCCCAGTCGCTGCACGAGCCCTGCCTGGTGGGCGACGGCTTCGTGCAAGTGATCGACGGCGTGTTCCACATGTGGTACATCTTCGGCACCGGCTGGAAGCGTTATGCTCCCGACGCCGCGCCCGACCGCACCTACAAGATCGGCCACGCGACCTCCGGCGACGGCGTGCACTGGACCAAGGAAGAAGCGCGCCAGATCGTGGCCGACCGCCTTGGCTCGGACGAAAGCCAGGCCCTGCCCACGGTGACCGAGATCGACGGGCGCCACCACATGTTCTTCTGCTACCGGCAATCGTCCGATTTCCGCACCAATGCCGGCCGCGGCTACCGCATCGGCCATGCCTGGAGCGACGACCTGCGGAACTGGACCCGCGACGACGACCAGATCCCGCTCGCCGTCGAGCCCGGCGCCTGGGACGGCGACATGCAGTGCTACCCGCATGTGTTCAAGGTCGACGACCGCATCTGCCTGCTCTACAACGGCAATGAGTTCGGACGCCATGGCTTCGGCCTGGCGCTGCTGGAACGATGAGCGCCAGCGCCGAACAGGTCGCGCGGCTGCTGCGCGCGTGCGACGCCGGCTTCGTGCCGCCGCTGTCGGCGCGCGTGGACATCGACGCCTACGCCGCCAAGCTGGCCGCGCAAGCGACCCTGGTCGAGGCCTGGGACGGCGACGCCCTGGCCGGGCTGGTCGCGATCTATTGCAATAACCACGACACCGGCATCGCCTACGTTTCCAATGTCAGCGTCGCCCCCGCCCACACCCGGCGCGGCATCGCCGGCCGCCTGCTGGGCGAGGCGCTGGCGCGCGCCCGGGCGGCCGGCATGCGCGGCGCGGCCCTGGCCGTCCACGACGCCAACGCAGCGGCGCTGGCGCTGTACCGCAAGCATGGCTTCATGCCGGCCGTCGCATCCGGCCCCGAGCTACGCATGGAACTGGCATTCACTTCGGAGCATCCACAATGAACGACTCCCGCGACTACAACGCCGAGGCCAAGGACGCCCTCGGCCACCGCTACGCCTACGGCTTCGATTTCGACGTCATGCACCCCTATTTCATCCGCAGCTTCGCGCCGTTCTTCCGGCCCGGCAGCCTGCTGGAACTGGGCTGCTTCCAGGGCGCGCTGACGCGCCGCCTGCTCGATCACTTCGACGACGTCACCTGCGTCGAGGCCTCTAGCGAGGCGCTGGCCGAAGCGCGCGCCGTGGTCGGCGCGCGCGCGAACCTGGTGCACGCCCGTTTCGAGGACGTGACGCTGCCGCGCCGCTACGACAATATCGTCCTGACCCATGTGCTGGAACACCTGGACGATCCGGTCGGCCTGCTGCGCCGGATCAACGACGAATGGCTGGCGCCGGGCGGCCGCCTGTTCCTGGTCTGCCCCAACGCCAATGCGCCGTCGCGCCAGATCGCGGTCAAGATGGGCCTGATCTCCCACAACGCCGCCGTCACGCCGGCCGAGGCCGAACACGGCCACCGCATCACCTACAGCCTCGACACGCTCGAGCGCGACGCCGTCGCCGCCGGCCTGGCGGTGCGCCACCGCTCCGGCATCTTCTTCAAGGCCCTGGCCAACTTCCAGTGGGACCGCCTGCTGCAGACCGACATCATTTCGCCGGCCTACCTGGACGGCTGCTACGCCCTCGGCCAGCAATACCCGGACCTGTGCTCCAGCATCTTCCTGCTGTGCGAAGCCGGCCCGGCACAACGATAGAGTCCCCCATGAACAAACCCACCTTCTCCAGTCCGGCCCAGGAAATCGAGCAGCGCCGGCGCGCCGTGCGCGCCAGCCCGCGCAACGCCCAGGCCCACGCCCTGCTCGGCATGGCGCTGCAAAAGCACGGGCACTACGCCGAAGCGGTGCCGGTCCAGAAACGCGCGCTGGCGCTCGATCCCAAGCTGTTCGCCCTGCACGGCGTGATGGCGGCGGCGCAGTTCGAGCTGGGCGACTTCCAGGGGGCCGCGGACAGCTACCGCCGCGCCCTGGCGAAACAGCCGAACGACGTCGTGCTGGAACGCGGCCTGAGCGAGGCGCTGCGCCTGTCCGGCCAGCTCGCCAGCGCGGTCGACAGCGCCCAGCGCGCGGTCGACCTGGCCCCGCAGGACGTCGAATCCCTGCTGGCGCTGGCCCAGGCGCGCCACGTGGCGTCCGACTTCGCGGCCGCCGCCGACCTCTTCCGCCAGGTCACCGAACTGGCGCCCGATCACCTCGGCGCCTGGATCGACCGCGGCCAGGCCGAGCACCGCGCGCGCCGCTTCGACGACGCGCTGTGCAGCTTCGCGCGCGCGCTCGAACTCGATCCCGACAACGCCCAGGCGCTGTCGCGCCAGGGCCTGTGCCTGCGCGACCTCAGGCGCCACGACGCCGCCGAAGCCAGCCTGCGCCGCGCGCTCGAGCTGGAACCCGGCAATGCCGCGCACTGGTGCGAAGTCGGCGTCACCCTGCAGCAGATGAGCCGGGCCCTTGATGCGCGTCCCTTCTTCGAGCGCAGCCTCGAACTCGATCCCGACCGCATCGCCACGCTGTTCTCGCTGACCCACCATTACTTCGAGGCCGGACGCTGGGAAGATGCGCTGCGCCTGGTACGCCGCAATATGGCGCTGTCGCCCTCGGCCACCGCCCACAGCACCCTGCTGTTCATTCTCAGCCACGCCACCCTCGACGGCGAGGAACTGCGGCGCGAGCACTTCGCCTTCGGCGACATGTGGGAAGCCCCGCTGCGCGCGCGCTGGCAGCCGCACCCGAACGAGCGCAATCCGGCGCGCAAGGTGCGGATCGGCTTCGTCTCGGCCGACTTGCGCCACCACGCCGTCACCCGCTTCGTCGAGCCGATCTTCGGCATGCTGCGCCACAGCGACCAGCTCGAGTTCTACGTCTACAGCAACAGCACGGAAGAAGACGCGGTGACCGGGCGCCTGCGCACCTATATGCCGAACTGGCGCTCGATCGCGGGCGAGAGCGACGAGCGCGCCGAGGCGATGATCCGCGCCGACGCGATCGACATCCTGGTCGACCTGTCCGGCCACTCGGCGTCCAACCGCCTGCCGCTGTTCGCGTGCAAGCCGGCGCCGATCCAGTGCAGCTGGATCGGCTACGCCGGCAGCACCGGCCTGCAGGCCATGGATTACTACATCAGCGACCAGTTCCACCTGCCCGAGGGACGCTACGACGACCAGTTCACCGAGCAGATCGTGCGCCTGCCGCTGAGCGCGCCGTTCCTGCCGCCGAACGCGGCGCCGGACGTCAATCCGCTGCCGGCGCTCGCCAACGGCTACATCACTTTCGGCAGCTTCCACCGCGCCAGCAAGATCAGTCGTCCGACGGTCGCGCTGTGGGCCAGCCTGCTGCGCGGCGTGCCCGATTCGAAGCTGCTGCTGGGCGGCCAGTCCGGCGGCAGCGAAAAGGGCCTGCTGGCCTGGTTCGCCGAAGAAGGCATCGCGCGCGAGCGCATCCTCGTGCGTCCGCGCGTGCCGACCTACGAATACATGGCCCAGCACCACGAGGTTGACGTCTGCCTCAGCCCATTCCCGTATTCCGGATCGACCACCATCTGCTACGCGCTGTGGATGGGCATCCCGACCCTGGTCACGGTCGGCCCGACCAACCCGAGCCACTCGGCGGTGTGCTACCTGGCCCACCTCGGGCTGTCGTCCTTCCTGGCCAACGACGACACCAGCTTCGTCGCGCTGGGGAACTTCTTGCGCGAGAACACCGGCACCCTGTCGGCGCTGCGAGGCAGCATGCGCGAGCGCTTCACCAACTCGGTGGTCGGCTATCCCGGCGTGGCCGCGGCCGGCATCGAAGCCGCGCTGCGCCGCATGTGGCTGCGCTGGTGCGACGGCGAGGCACCGAGCCCCTTGCGGGTGCGCCTGTCCGACCTGGGCAACGGCGAGCAGGCAGCGACCGAGGAGGCTGGCGCATGAAGCCGATCCGCACCAGCGCCGACCTGGCGATCAACGGCGCCGCCCCGGCCTTCGACGAGCTGCTGCATGTCGGGCGCCCCAACATCGGCGACAAAGAGGCCTTCCTGGCCTACGTGGACCAGATCTTCGAGCGCCGCTGGCTCAGCAACGACGGCCCGCTGCTGCAGGAATTCGAGGCGCGCGTGGCGGCCCACCTCGGGGTGCGCCACTGCGTGGCGATGTGCAACGGCACCATCGCGCTCGAGATCGCGATCCGCGCCACCGGCATGGAGGGCGAAGTCATCGTGCCCTCGTACACCTTCGTGGCCACCGCCCATGCGCTGCAATGGCAGGGCATCACGCCGGTGTTCGCCGACATCGATCCGGCCACCCACACGCTCGACCCGGAGGCGGTGCGCAGCATGATCACGCCGCGCACCACCGGCATCATCGGCGTGCACCTGTGGGGCCGCGCCGCGCCGGTCGAGGCGCTGCAGGCGCTGGCCGACGAATATGGCCTGAAGCTGCTGTACGACTCGGCCCACGCCTTCTCGTGCAGCCATGGCGGCCGCATGATCGGCAACTTCGGCGACTGCGAGGTGCTCAGCTTCCACGCCACCAAGTTCTTCAACAGCTTCGAGGGCGGCGCGGTCGTCACCAACGACGACGAACTGGCCAGCCGCATGCGCCTGATGCGCAACTTCGGTTTCTCGGGCCTGGACCAAGTCAGCCATCCGGGCACCAACGGCAAGATGATCGAGATCGCCGCCGCCATGGGCCTGGTCAACCTGGACGCGATCGACCGCGTGATCGGCGCCAACCGCGCCAATTACGACGCCTACCGCGCGGCGCTGGCCGGCATCCCGGGCGTGAAGCTGATCGAGTACGACCCGGACGAGCGCAACAACTACCAGTACGTGATCGCCGAAGTCGCCCCGGAGTGCGCGGCCACGCGCGACGCCATCGTCGACGCCCTGCGCGCCGAGCACATCATGGCGCGGCGCTACTTCTGGCCCGGCTGCCATCGCATGGAACCCTACCGCTCGCTGTTCCCGCACGCCGGCCTGGTGCTGCCGGCCACCGAGCGGGTCGCGGCCAGCGTCATGGTGCTGCCGACCGGCGAAACGATGGACGCCGAGCGCATCGCGACCGTGGCGCAGGTGATCCGGACCGTCGTCGGCAGCGCCGACGGGCGCCGAGCCTGAACAGCTAACTGCTTGATTTGCAAGGAAACAGGGGCGCCGCGGCGCCCCCTGTCACGGGTGCCGACGGACATCGACAAAGAAAATAAAAATATTTCCATGCGGCACTTAATGCCGCTGGCAGGACGGTCGCCTTGTACTGATGAGATCGAGTAGAACGCTCGATTGACCCAGTCACCCCCACACCAGGAGTTTTAAACATGCTGAGCCTGCATACCAACGTCGCCGCCCTGTCGGCACAGAATTCGATCTCGAAGACCCAACAAAACCTGTCGACCTCGCAGACCCGCCTGTCGACCGGCTACCGCATCAACTCGGCAATGGACGACGCCGCCGGCCTGCAGATCGCTTCGCGCCTGAAAGCCCAGACCTCGGGCATGACCGTTGCAATGCGCAACACCGCAAACTCGACCTCGATGCTGCAGACCGCCGAAGGCGCGCTGGACGAAGTCTCGAACATGCTGATCCGCATGAAAGACCTGGCAACCCAGGCGGCCGACGCATCGTCGACCGACGACGACAAGACCGCCATGCAGTCGGAATACGACGCACTGGGCCTGGAACTGGCCAACGTCCTGAAGAACACCACCTTCGGCGGCAAGACCCTGCTGGTCGGCGGCACCGTCGACGGTTCGATGACCTTCCAGATCGGCGCATCGTCGAGCGAAACCATGGAAATCGACCTGTCGGGCGACATGAGCACCCTGGCATCGGACGTGTCGGCCGTCAGCGCCAACTACAGCGCCGCCACCACCGGCACCGAACTGACCTCGGCCGCCAACGCCACCATCGGTTCGCTGGAAGACGCACTGGCATCGGTCAACAAAGTCCGTTCGGGCCTGGGCGCTGCCGCCAACCGTCTGGAACACGTGTACAACAACCTGGCCAACATCAGCACCAACACCAAGGCTGCAACCGGCCAGATCATGGACGTCGACTTCGCCAGCGAAAGCGCCAACATGACCTCGAACCAGATGCTGCTGCAAGCCTCGACCGCGATGCTGAAGCAAGCCAACAGCCAGTCGTCGATGGTCATGTCGCTGCTGCAGTAATGGCCTGACACCCGGACCTCACTCCGGGTTAAGCTACAAAGGCCAGCCCTGCGGTTGGCCTTTTTTCATTCCTGACCGGGATTCACCATGGCCAGCATCACTTTTCCTCCGCTTCTTCCTCCGCCCACGACGCCGCTGCAGGTCGGCGCGGTGGCGCCCGCCGCCGCTGCCGCCCTGCTGGCCGGCGGCGCCGGCACGCCGGCGCTGCCGTTCTCGCAGCCGCTGGCCAACGCGGCCGGCGCCCCGCCGCAGGCCGCGCTTGACGCCGGCGCCGACGGCGCGGCGATGCGTCCCGACCAGGTCTTGATGGCGCGCCAGCTGGCCTACCCGGATCAGGATGCGGCCGGCCTGGCGCGCGCCTGGCGCGCACAGGTGCGCAACCACGGCAGCCAGCTGACCAGCCGCGCGCTGGCGGCCAGCGCCGGCCAGCTGTCGCCGGCGCAGTTGATGGCGGCCCAGCAAGGCCAGGTGATGCGCCAGCCGGAGCTGCTGGCCGCGCACCAGGACGCGTGGCGCTTCACCGTGCATGCCCATGGCAGCCCGGCCCAGCACCTGGAAGTCGTGGCCGAGGACGCCGACCAGCCGCCCGGCCGCCGGCGCCGCCCGCGCGCCGCGCTGCGCCTCGAGCTGCAGCTGGCCGACGGCTCGGTGGTGGTGATCCAGGTCGAGCCGCTGCCGCAAGGGGTGTCGATCGAGATCTGCGCGCCCGATGCGCGCGCGCTGACGCGCCTGCGCTGGCTGCAGCCGGAACTCGAAACGGTACTGGACAAGGCCGGGGTGAAGGTGCTGCGCTGGCAGTACCGCGACCGCCTGCCGGCCGGGGCCAGCCACGCCATGATCGCCAACGCCGAAGCGGCGGCGCAGGCGCTCACGCCGGCAGTGTTCCGGACGGTGGCCGAACTGGCGCTGCTGCTGCCGGCGCAGCCGGCGCCGGAGCCGCGCGCAGAGGTTTAACCGACGGTCCCGACGATCGACACGTCGCGGTTCTCGGGAATCTCGTTATACGACAGCACATGCAGGCCCGGCGCGAACAGGCGCGCATAGCGCGCCAGCAGCGGGCGCACCTGCGGCAGCACCAGCAGCAGCGGCGGCGTGTGCTGCTGCTTCATCTGCTCGCGCGCCACCGGCATATTGATCTGCAGCTGGGACAGCAGTTGCGGGTCGATCGGGTAGTTATCCAGCACCACCTTGCCGCCGCCGGCCTGGCGCGCCTGGTTCAGGGAACCGAGCAGCATGTTTTCCAGCTCGGCCGACAGGTTAAACGCCGGCATGTCCTTCTTCTTGCCGAACAGGGTCGAGACGATCTGGCGCCGCAGCGCGCAGCGCACCTCGGCCGCCAGCAGGATCGGATCCTTGGTCGTCTCCGAGCTGTCGAGCAGGGTGGTGGCGATCACCACGATGTCCTTGAGCGACACGCCTTCGGCCAGCAGCACGCGGAACACGCGCAGCAGCTGCGTATGGGTCAGCGCCTTGTCCAGCGCCGCCGCCAGCTTGGGCGAGAGCGCGGTCAGACGCTCCAGGATCGCAGGCACGTCCTCGTGGCGGAACAGCTCGTGCAGGTATTCGCGCACCACCTTCGAGACGTGGGTCGCGATCGCGCTCGGCACCTCGACCACCTGGTAGCCCAGGCCCAGCGCGTGCGCTTTCTGGTCCGGCTCGATCCAGGTGATGGCCATGCCGTAGGCCGGCTCGATGCCGGGGATGCCATCGAGTTCGCCGTACACGTTCGGCGACGGGATCGCCAGCAGGTGGTCGGGCATCACCTCGGCCTCGGCCACCACCGTGCCGGACAGGCTGATCGCATACTGGGTCGGGCGCAGCGCCAGGTCGTCGCGCACCGCGATCGCCGGCAGCAGCATGCCCATCTGCTCCGACAGGCTCTGGCGCACGCCCTTGACGCGCTTGTTGAGCGGCTCCCCCTGGGCGCGGTCGAGCATGCCGACCAGCTTGTAGCCCACCGCCACCGTCACCGGCTGCACCACCGGCAAGGCCTGCCAGTCGAGGTCGACCACGCGCTCTTCGCGCAGCGCGGCCTCGATCCTGGCCACCCCGGCGTTGTCGGGCGCCAGCACCCGCTGGCCGACCTTCCAGCCGGCGAAGGCCAGCACCGCCGCCGCCAGCGCGAAGAACAGCCACGGCATGCCCGGCACCACCGCCATCAGCAGCATCACGCCGGCCGCCGAGTACAGCACGCCCGGCTGGGCCAGCACCTGGTTGCCGACCTGCTGCTCGAGGTCGCCCGATTCGCCGATGCGGGTGACCAGGATCGCGGCCGCGGCCGACAGCATCAGCGCCGGGATCTGGGCCACCAGGCCATCGCCGATGGTCAGGAGCGCATAGACGCGGAAGGCGTCGCCCAGGGCCAGGTCGTACATCAGGGCGCCGATCGCGACGCCGCCCACCAGGTTGATGATCAGGATCAGGATCGAGGCGATGGCGTCGCCGCGCACGAATTTCGAGGCGCCGTCCATCGCGCCATAGAAGTCGGCTTCGGCGGCGACGTCCTTGCGCCGGGTGGTGGCCTGCTCCTGGTTGATCAGGCCGGCGTTCAGGTCGGCGTCGATCGCCATCTGCTTGCCCGGCAGCGCATCGAGCGTGAAGCGCGCCGAGACTTCCGAGATCCGCTCCGCGCCCTTGGTCACGACGATGAAGTTCACGATCATCAGGATGATGAAGATCACCAGGCCGACCACGAAGTTGCCGCCGATGACGACGTTGCCGAAGGCTTCGATCACCTGGCCGGCGGCGTGCGTGCCTTCGTGGCCGTGCAGCAGCACCACGCGCGTGGACGCGACGCTGAGCGCCAGGCGCATCAGGGTGGCGCCCAGGATCACGGTCGGGAACACCGAGAAGTCGAGCGGCCGCTTGGCCGTCACCGCGACCAGGATCACGATCAGCGACAGCACGATATTGAAGGTGAACAGCACGTCCAGCAACACCGGCGGCAGCGGCAGCATGATCATGCCCAGCAACGCGATCAGGAACACCGGGGCCGCGAACTTGTGCCGTCGCAGCTCGCCGACGAAGGCGTTGAGGGTATTCGTAAAGTTCATGCTCTTGCCTCGCTCAGGTGAGGTGGAACGTCCACCTCGTTGGGGAACCGCGGGGGCGCCTGGCGCCGGCCCGTACGGAACGCATTCAATTGCAGGACGTAGTTCAGCACCTGCGACACCGCCTGGTACAGCTGTGCCGGGATCTGCTGCTGGACCTGGCTGGTGTTGTAGATGGCGCGCGCCAGCGGCGGCAGGGTGAGGGTCTCGACATTGTTCTCCCTCGCCACCTGGCGGATGTAGAGCGCCATCTCGTCGACGCCCTTGGCCACCACGAACGGCGCCTCGGCGCGCCCGGCATCGTACTTCAGCGCCACCGCATAGTGCTCGGGGTTGACGATCACCACGTCGGCGGTCGGGACCGTGCTGCGCACGCTGCGCCGCGCCAGCTGCTGCTGCAGCTGGCGGATGCGCTGCTTCACCTCGGGCCGGCCTTCGTTGCTCTTGTGTTCATCCTTGATGTCCTGCTTGCTCATGCGCTGGTTGCGCATGAACAGGTAGTGCTGCACCGGCACGTCGATCACCGCGAACACCACGAACACCGCCACCAGCGCCATCAGCGCGTCGAAGGCCAGGCCGGCGCCCGTCGTCAGGGCGTCGACCAGCGGCATGCGCTGCAGCTCGACGTAGGCCTTCATGCTGGCGCGCGAGACCATCCACAGCACCACGCCCAGCATCACGGCCTTGGCGAGCGAGGTCAGGAAGCCGACCCAGTGCTTCTGGCTGAACAGGTTGCCCAGGTTGGTGATGGGGCTGAAGCGGCTGAACTTCGGCTGCAGGTTCTTGCCGCTGACGATGAAGCCGCCCGGTATCGCGCCGGCGGCGATGATCGCGAACGGCACCGCCAGCAGCGGCAGCACCATCTGCACCAGCAGCGCCACGGCGGCGCCGAACACGGTCGACAGGGCGTTCTCCATGGCGCCCTCGGCGCCCAGCGGCGCGAACACCAGCCGGAACAGGTGGCGCATGTCTTCCAGGTAGGTCGGCGCCATCAGCGAGAACAGCTTGAGGCTGATCAGGATGCCGACCGCGGTCGCCAGGTCGCGCGAGCGCACCACCTGCCCTTCCTGGCGCGCCTTCCTGAGCTTCTGGGCCGAGGGCTTTTCGGTCTTGTCGCCGCTGCTGTTATCCGCCACGGGCCATCCTCATCTGCTCGGTGATCATCTCGAGCACCTGGTTGGTCATCGCGACGTAGTGTTCAGGGATGAAGCGCACCAGCTGCACCAGCATCAGGAGGCCGAAGATCGTCACCAGCGCGAAACCCAGCGAGAACAGGTTCAGGCTGGGCGCGACACGGTTCAGGAAACCGAAGCCCATCTGCACCACGATGGTGGAAAACACGATCGGCAGCGCCAGCAGCATCGCGGCCGAGAACACCCAGCCGACGTTGAACGCCACCGCCTCGAGCAGCATCGGCTGGACGCCGGAACCGACCGGCCAGGCGTGGAAGCTCTGGCCCAGCACCGCCACCAGCACCAGGTGGCCGTCGATGGCGAAGAACACCAGCATCGCCACCAGCGACATCAGGCCCGAGATCACGTCCGAGACCTGGCCGTTGACGGGATCGTTCATCTGGGCCATCGAAAAGCCGATCTGGCTCGAGGCCAGGAAGCCGAGCATGGTGACCGCCGCCATCGCGAACTGCAGGGCCAGGCCCAGCACGCCGCCGATCACGGCCTGCTCGAACATCGCGACCACGCCGGCCAGCGAGAACGGGTCGGGCATGGCGCCGCCCGCGCGAGTGGTCAGGGGCAGCATCAGGAACGACAGCACCAGCGCCAGCAGCGCGCGCACCGGCATCGGGATCGCGCCGTCGCCCATCACCGGGGCGGTGACCATCATCGCCATGATGCGGCAGAACGGCCACCACAGGGCGCCGATCAGCGGCAGGAGGAAGCCGAACAGCTCGATGCCCATTCAACCCACCAGGGTCGCGGCGCGCTGGAACACCGACACGCAGTAATCCATCAACTTGGAGGTCATCCAGTGGCCGGCCAGGATCACCGCCAGCAAGGTCACCAGCAGGCGCGGCAGGAAGCTCAGGGTCTGCTCGTTGATCTGGGTCGCGGCCTGGAACAGCGCCACCACCAGGCCCATGATCAGGCCCGGGATGACCAGCACCATCACCAGCAGCATCACGATCTGCAGAGCCTCGACCACCAGGTCGACGGCGATATCGGGACTCATGTCTCGTCTCTCCCGGATTCGCTAATAGCCGTGGATGCTGCCGACCAGGGTGCTGACGGTGAGCGTCCAGCCGTCGACCAGCACGAACAGCAGCAGCTTGAACGGCAGCGAGATCACCAGCGGCGACAGCATCATCATGCCCATCGCCATCAGCACCGAGGCCACCACCAGGTCGATGATCAGGAACGGGATAAACAGCATGGCCCCGATCTGGAACGCGGTCTTCAGCTCGGACAGCACGAAGGCGGCCAGCTTGACCGGGAAGCTGTGCGCCTGCGGCTGGGCGTGCAGCGGCTCGCCCGCCAGGCGCGCGACCTGGCTGAGCGAGGCCTTGCTGGTCTGGGCCAGCATGAAGCGCGAGATCGGCCCTTCGGCGATGCGCAGCGCCTGCTCCAGGCCGATCCGGTCCTGGTCATAGGGAAGGAAGGCTTCTTTCCAGACCTGCTCGCCGACCGGACGCATCACCAGGATGGTCAGGATCAGGGCGATGCCGGTGATGATCCGGGTCGGCAGGCCCTGCTGCAGGCCAAGGGCCTGGCGCAGCAGCGACAGCACGATGACGAAGCGGGTGAAGCAGGTCATCATCATGATCATCACGGGCAGCAGCCCGAGCAGGGTCATGATGACCAGGATCTGCGACTTGACGGTCATTCCCGAGCTGGTGGCGTCGGCGCCGGGGATCACCCCGGCCAGCAGGTCCTGGTTCTGGGCCAGCGCCGGCGCCGAGGCCAGCAGGCCGTACAGCAGCAGCGCGCCAGCGGCCGCGCGCGCGCCGCGCGTCATGGCGCGAGCATGTCCAGGTTCAGGCCGTCCAGGTCGATCACCTTCAAGCCGTACTGCTCGCCCGCGACCACCACCTCGGCGCGCCCGATCGGGGTGCCGTTGACCTTGATCACCAGCGGCTCGCCGGCCAGCGAATCGAGCGGCAGCACCGACGACGGCTGGATCTCCATCAGCTCCTGCAGCGAGACCCGGGCCGACCCAACCTCGAGGGTCAGGGTCACCGGGATGCGCCGCATCATCTGCGGCAGCTGGCGTGCGCCAGCGCGGCCGGCCGTGGAGGTCGGCTGCTCGGCGGCGTCCAGATCGTCGATGATCACGTCGCCAGCCAGTTGCTCGTTGAGGTTCATGTCCATTATTCGGCGTCTTCAAATGAGGTTAAACACAGCTTGCCCTTGTGTTCGGCCACCGCGGCCGTGAACAGGCGGGAATCGTCGAGCAGCACGTCGGCGCGGCCGACCGAGACCGGGATCACGTCGCCGACCTGCAGGCCGAACAGCGTGGCCAGGGTCACTTCCTTGCTCACCAGGCGGCCTTCCAGCTTCACCTGCAGGTGTGTGGCCAGCGGCTCGCGCGCCATGCGCACGGTGCCGCGCATGCCATTGCGCTCGGCCATCAGGCCCTGCAGGACGTGGGCCATCAGGCCATGGTCGGGGCTGATCCACAGCTGTCCTTCCGGCGCCGCCAGGCTGGGGTCGTCGGTATCGCGCCGTCCATACTGGGCGCGCAGCACGGCGCGGATCACCCAGCCGGCCTTGCCGGGGGCGCCCGCCGGCACGATCGAGGCCCCGGCCTTCGCCTGCTGTGGCGCGGCTGCCACAGCAGCACCGGCCGCCAGCAGTCCTTCGGCCACCTTCTCGTCTAGCAGCGCCGCTACTTGCTGGGCCAGCGTCGCGCCCAGCCGCTCCTCGGTCGCGGTCACGCGCTCGAGGCCCGGGTCACGCTGCGGCGCAGCGTTCGGGCCCTGGGTGCGGCGCGCATAACGGCCCTCGAGCAAGCCCAGCAACAGACCGCGCTCGAACGCGACCGCGGCCAGGCCATATGGACCGTTCACGCCCAGCCAGCGCAGGCTGCGGTCGTCGGGAGCGCGCTCGAATGCGAGGCTCTCGAGGCGGAAGGCGCCCCAGTAGCGACGGCCTCCGGGCGAGACCATCGCCGCGGCCAGCGCCTCGGCCAGGCGCGCCGCAAAGGACGGCAGCAGGTGTACAGGACGTCCCAGCAGGCAGGGGTCGAGCACCTGGAAATCGCGCGCACGGTCTGGTTGATTAATCGACATGTTTGTTGACTGAAAATTACGTTTCGATGTAAGTTTTTCATTCCCCACAGCAACAATTATACAGGGAACTGACCCGCCGAGACTTTGACATTCTTCTTTGATTTCCAACTTGCCGTACGGTAATATCGTGCTGTCGCACCGCAACAACTGACCCGCCTCCCTCTGGGGACAACGGCAAAAACAGTAGCTTGACGGAAGTCAGACGGCAAAAACAAACGTTCGTTCGTTGATCGGCTTTCAAGTTTTTCTGACTAAGAGCCGTTGTAAAAAGACGAAAACGTTAAATTTTTGTCGCTCTCAAACAACAACGTTTTAAATGGGAACCACGATGGCAACTGAACTTGCCGGCCTGATCCGGGCCGACCTGGCGCAACTGACCAACGACGCGAACCGCCTGGCGATCGCCCCCGCCGCCAATTCCTTCGCAGAACTGGGCGCCCATGGAGTCCGGGCCGACGCAGGTTTCTCGTTCACCCAGGTCATGAAGCAGGCCATGGACAACGTCAACGCCCAGGACCAGGCCGCCGGCGCCCGCGTGGCCGCGGTCGAATCCGGCAAAAGCGACGACCTGGTCGGCGCCATGCTGGCGAGCCAGCAGGCCAGCCTGTCGTTCTCGATGCTGATGCAGGTTCGCAACAAGGTCATGACGGCGGTCGACGAACTGATCAAGCTCCCGGTCTGAACCATTCGAAAAGCGACATCTTGTGATCTCCTCCCTCAAGTCCGCCGTCGGCGGCAAGCTGGCCCTGCCCTCGCTGCCACCGCTGCTACGCAACAACCTGCCGCTGATGCTCGGCCTGGCCGTGGCGCTCACCGCCGCCATCATGATGTACCTGTGGCAGGACCAGTCCAGCTACAAGCCGGTGTTCGGCGCGCGCGAAAAAGTCGTCGCCGCCGACATGATGACGGTGCTCGAAGCCGAGCAGATTCCCTATCGCGTCCACCCCGAGAGCGGCCAGGTGATGGTGCCGGCGTCCGCCCTGGGCAAGGTGCGCATGCTGCTGGCCGCCAAGGGCGTTACCGCCCAGCTGCCGGCCGGCCTGGAACTGATGGACCGCTCCGACCCGCTGGGGGTGTCGCAATTCGTGCAGGACGTGCGCTTCCGGCGCGGCCTGGAAGGCGAGCTGGCGCAAAGCATCCTGACCATGGACGCCATCGCTTCGGCGCGCGTTCACCTGGCGATCGCCAAGACCAGCTCCTTCGTCACCGCCAATACCGACGGCAACTCGGCCTCGGTGATGGTCACCGTCAAGCCGGGCCGGGCGCTGTCGAACGAACAGGTGGCCGCCGTCGTCAACCTGGTCTCGGGCAGCGTGGCCGGCCTCAAGCCGCAGCGCGTGTCGCTGGTCGACCAGGCCGGCAACCTGCTGTCGGCGCGGGTCGACCTGGCCGACGGCTTCGAAGGCGCGACCCAGGGCGACGCCGCCTCCAGGCGTTATACCGACGAGGTGCGCGCCAACGTCAACGACCTGCTGGCGCCGATCCTCGGCGTCGACAACTACAAGCTGAGCGTCACCGCCGCGGTCGACAACGACCGCATCGAGGAAACGCAGGAAAAATACGGCGAAGCGCCGAAGGTCACCAGCGAAGCGATGCGCGAGGAGATGGAGAAGAACCGCATGGCGCTGGGCGTGCCGGGCACGCTGTCGAACCGTCCGCCGGCGCCTGCCACCCCGGATGCCGAAGGCGATGCGCCGCGAGAGAACAACGACGACGGCAGCGCCCGCAAGAACGCCACCACCCGCCAGTACGCCTACGACCGCGCGATCACCCAGATCAAGCGTGAGCGCGGCCGCCTGAAGAAGTTGTCGGTGGCGGTGGTGCTGAACAATGCCAGCGCCGCCAACGGCCAGGCCTGGACCCCGGCCGAGCTGGCCAATATCAAGACCATCCTGGCCGGTGGCCTGGGCATCGACGCCGCGCGCGGCGACGTGCTGGCCGTGTCGAGCCTGAAATTCCCGGCCGCACCTAGCGCCCAGGAATGGTGGCAGGAACGCGACAACGTGGTCGACATGACCACCTACGCCCTGTGGGCGCTGGGCGCCCTGCTCGCCTATTTCCTGCTGGCCCGCCCGCTGCTGCGCGCCGTCACCACGCGCCTGGCGCCGCAACAGCCGCCGCTCGTGCCGGCCGCTCCGGCCCTGCCGGGCAGCGGCGCTGCGGCTGCCGCCGACGCGTCCGCCACGGCGCCGGAAGGCAGGGCGGCCCTCGGCGCGCCGGACGGCGCGGCCACGGCCGCCCGCCCCGGCGCCGTGGTGCCGCTGCTGGAAAACTACGACCTGCCGCCGAGCGGTTCGGCGGTCGACGTCATGGTCGATCATTTGAAAGTCCTGGCCGGCAAGGAGCCCGAGCGCGTTGCCGAAGTCGTCAAACAATGGGTACAGAAAAAACATGGCCGACCAGAATAATTTCGAGGACGACGACGCCGTCGCCCTGACCTCGGTCGAACAGGCCGCGATCGTGCTGCTGTCGATCGGCGAAGAGCAGGCGGCCGCCGTGCTGCGCTGCCTCGAGCGCGACGAATTGATGGAGCTCACCCAGGTGATGTCGCGCATGAGCGGCATCAAGGTCGACGCCGTCAAATCGGCGCTCCAATCCTTCTTCGACGACTACCGCCAGCAGAGCGGCCTGCACGGCGCCTCGCGCAGCTACCTCAAGCGCTCGCTCGACCTGGCGCTGGGCAGCGACATCGCCAACAGCGTGCTCAACACGATCTATGGCGACGCGATCCGCCCGATGATGGCGCGCCTGCAGTATGCCTCGCCGCGCTGGCTGGCCGAATTCGTCTCGAGCGAGCACGTGCAGATGCAGGCCGTGTTCCTGGCCTTCCTTCCGCCGGCGCTGGCGTCCCAGATCCTGGAAGCGCTGCCGGTCGAGGGTCGTGAACTGGTCTTGCTGAACATGGCGCGCCTCGACGAGATCGACCGCGACGTGCTGCACGAACTCGAAGAGCTGGTCAATCGCTGCCTGGCCGCGCTCGATACGCAGAGCGCCAGCGTCGAGGGCGTGCGCCAGGTCGCCGACATCCTCAACCGCCTGCAGGACAACCGCGCCGGCATGGTCGAGCTGCTGCGGGCCCACGATCCCGAGGTGGTGTCGCAGATCGAGATGTCGATGTACGACTTCTTCATCCTGTCGCGCCAGACCGAACAGGTCATCACCCGCCTGCTCGACGACGTGCCGCTGGAACAGTGGGCGATCGCGCTCAAGGGCGCCGAGGCGCCGCTGCGCGACGCCATCCTGGCCGCCATGCCACGCCGCCAGGCCCAGAGCTTCGAAGACCTGATGCGCCGTTCGGGCCCGGTCCCGATGTCGCGCATCGAGCAGACCCGCCGCGAGATCATGGCCACCGTCAAGGAACTGGCCGACGCCGGCGAAATCGACATCCAGCTGTTTGCCGAGGCGACCGCCGAATGAAGCCGTTCAGGTCCTTTCACTTCCCGCCGCTGCACCAGGTCAGCAAGGCGCGTCCGGCCGGTTCGGACGGCGTCGGCTCGACCGAGGAATGGCAGAGCGCGCTGGCCGACGGCTACCGCCAGGGACAGCGCGAAGGCTACGAGGCCGGCCTCGACCAGGGCCGCGCCGAAGGCTACCCGCGCGGCGAGGCCGAGGGCCGCGAGCGCGGAATGGAAGAAGGCCGCGCCAGCGCGCTGGCCCGTTTCGACGAGCTGGCGCGCCCGGTCGACGCCATCCTGGAAAGCCTGGGACAGCTGAAGGCCGACCTGCGCGCGGCCCAGCGCAACGAAGTGGTCGAACTGGTCGGCAAGATCGCGCGCCAGGTGATCCGCGCCGAGCTGGCGCTGCAGCCGGTCCAGTTGCTGGCCCTGGTCGAAGAAGCGCTGGCGGTGATGCCGCCGTCGCGCGACGAAGTCGAAGTGTTCATGAACCCCGAGGAACTGCGCCGGGTGCAGGAACTCGATCCCAAGCGCGCCCGCGCCTGGACCCTGCTGCCCGACCCGGCCCTGGAGCCGGGCGAGTGCCGCGTGCGCTCCGGCGACAATGAAGTCGACGCCGGCTGCCAGGGCCGCCTGAAGGCGGTGATGGAGCAGGTTCACGACCAGCTCATGACGGAAGAGCCGACGCCATGATGGCCCTGGCCGATTCCTTGCGCGCCGTCGACATCGGCGCAGTGCCGGTGGCGACGCCGACCGGGCGCCTGGTCGGCGCCCAGGGGCTGCTGCTGGAGTCGAGCGGCTGCCGCCTGCACACGGGACAGCGCTGCCGCATCGAGAAAGTCGACGGCGAGTGGCTCGACGCGCAGGTGGTGGGCTTTCGCGACAAGGTGTCCTACCTGATGCCGTTCAAGAAGGCGACCGGCCTGGCCACCGGCGCGCGCGTGCTGCCCACGCCGGACAAGAGCGACCTGATGATCGGGCCTTCGTGGCTGGGACGCATGGTCAACGGCCTGGGCGAGCCGATCGACGGCCTGGGCCGCCTCGGCGGCGACCAGCCATTGTCGACCACCCCGCCGCGCGTCAATCCCCTGAAGAAGGCGCCGGTCGAGGAACCGCTCGACGTCGGCGTGCGCGCCATCAACGCCATGCTCACCATCGGCAAGGGCCAGCGCGTCGGCCTGATGGCCGGTTCCGGGGTCGGCAAGTCGGTGCTGCTGGGCCTGATCACGCGCCAGACCGTGGCCGACGTGATCGTGGTCGGCCTGATCGGCGAACGAAACCGCGAAGTGCGCGAATTCGTCGAGCGTTCGCTCGGCCCCGACGGCCTGAAACGCGCGGTGCTGGTGGTGGCGCCGGCCGACGAAAGCCCCCTGATGCGGGTGATGGCGACCGAGATGTGCCACGCGATCGCGGCCCATTTCCGCGACCGTGGCCAGAACGTGCTGCTGCTGTGCGATTCGCTGACCCGCTACGCGATGGCGCTGCGCGAAGTGGCGCTGTCGCTGGGCGAGCCGCCGGCCACGCGCGGCTACCCACCGTCGGTGTTCTCGAACATGCCGCAGCTGGTCGAATCGGCCGGGAATGGGGAACACCCGCGAGGCAGCATGAGCGCCATCTATACGGTGCTGGCCGAGGGCGACGACCAGCAGGACCCGGTGGTCGACTCGGCGCGCGCGATCCTCGACGGCCATATCGTGCTCACGCGCGAGCTGGCCGAGCGCGGCCACTATCCGGCGATCGACGTCGCCCAGTCGATCTCGCGCTGCATGGCGCAGGTGGTGCCGCAGGAACACGCGCTGGCCGCGCGCAAGCTGAAGGCCGCGATGGCGCGCCATGCGCGCGTGCGCGACCTGATCCCGCTCGGCGCCTACGTGCCGGGCGCCGATCCCGAGACCGACCGCGCGGTGCAGCTGCAGCCGCAGATCGAAGCCTTCCTGTGCCAGGGCACCCGCGAGGAAGCTCCCATGGATGGCTGTGTCGATGCCCTGAAAGCGATGATGGAATGAAGCGAGAACACACGATCCGCAGCATCGGCACCCTGGTGCAACTGCGTTCGACCCAGGTCGACCGCCTGCAGGCCGACCTGGCCAGCCAGGAAGCGACCCGGCTGCGCTACCAGAACAACCTGGAGCGGCTGACGGCGCTGGCCGAAGGCAGCGGCGCCTCCGGCAATGCGCGCGGCGCCAGCGGCGCCGGCGGCACCCCACCGCTGCTGTCGCCGGCGCTGGCCCTGAACTGCGGCGCCTACAAGCAGGGCGTGCTGGCCCTGGCCGACAGCCACCGCACCGACCTGTCGCTGCACGAAGCGAATATGGCGGTGGCCCAGGGCCGCCTGAAGGATGCCTGGGTCCGGCGCGAACTGCTGGGCAAGGTGCTGGTGCGCGAGCAGGATGCGCACGCGGCGGACAAGGAACGCGCCACCCGAAAGCGCGAGGACGATATCGCCACCCAGGCATGGATGGCCGGAAAAACGGGCGGCCAGGCCGCGGCTTGAGCCAAGCATACGAATAAACCTAGGAGCAATTCATGGCAACAGCAATCAGCGCCCCAACCTACGATCCGATTCCGACCGCGAACGACCTCGCCGACAAGTACATCGCATCGCGCCAGCAAATCCTGAACAACCAGACCAAGGCGGCGACCGCCACCGAGAAGGCCCTGACCGATCTGAACTCGGCGCTGTCCGCATTCCAGACCAGCCTGGCCTCGCTCACCGGCCTGAACAAGACCATGTATGCGCAGTCGGCGACCTTCAGCGATGCCACGCTGGGCAGCGCCACCGCGTCCAGCACCGCCGCCCCTGGCACCTATGCCTTCTTCGTCAAGCAGCTGGCGGCCGTCAGCCAGGTGTCGTACTCCGGCCTGACCGACAATGCCGGCGTCGGCGGCAAGCTGACCGTGAACATGGGCGGCGCTGCCGCCTTCGAAGTGAATATGGCGACCGCCGATGCCGACGGCAACGGCACCCTGAGCACGCGCGAACTGGCCGCGGCGATCAATGCCGCCGCCGGCAACGACGGCAAGATCACCGCGTCCGTGATCAACACCGGCGGCACCGCCGAGCTGGTCCTGACCTCGAAGGACACCGGCGCCAATACCGCGATCACGCTCGACACCAGCCTGGTCACGGGCGCTTCGAGCCTGGCCGCCGCCAACGCCGACCCGGACCGGCGCCGCGTGCTGTCGCTGGCCCAGGACGCCGAGATCCGCGTCGGTTCCGAGGACGGCACCGCGATCGTCCAGGCCAGCAATACCTTCACCGCCATCGACGGCGTCAAGATGACCTTCACCAAGGTCCAGGCCAGCGGCGCCAGCCCGTTCACCCTGACCGTCGGCCAGGACGACAAGACCACCACCGACAACGTCAAGGCCTTCATCGAAGCCTTCAACAAGCTCAGGAACGTGCTCAAGACGCTGACCAAGCCCGGCGACAAGGCCAATGAAGTCGCCGGCGGCGCCTTCGCCCACGATGGCGGGGTGCGCGCGCTGAACGACCGCCTGACCGCCCTGCTGCGTCCGGACGGCGGCGAGTCGCTGGCCAACTACGGCATCGTCGCCACCCGCAGCGGCACCCTGGAACTGGACGAGGACCGCCTGCTCGCCCAGCTGGCGCGCAATCCGGCCGGCCTCGACGCGGTGATCGGCTCGACCGCCGTGGCATCGTCGGGCGGCATCGCGGGCGCCCTCGACAAGTATGTGAAGACCTGGAGCAACGGCGTCGACGGCCAGATCAAGCTGCGCCGCGAACAGACCAGCACCCTGCAGACCAGGCTGGCCGACCGCCAGGCCAAGCTCGACGATCAGCACAAGGCCGCCTACGACCGCTACCTGAAACAGTTCACGCAGCTGCAGACCATGCAGAACCAGATGAACCATAACGTGACCTTGTTCGATGCCCTGTTCGGCAACGACAAGGACTGAAGAAAGCCCCAATATGTCCTATCAGGAAGCCTACGGCAGCTACCACGCCGTCAACCTGGACGCGCAAACCTCGCGCGCCTCGCCGGTCGAGCTGGTGCTGCTGCTCACCGACGGCCTGCTCGACGAACTGGCGCGCGCACGCGCCCACATCGTCGCGCGCCGCTACGAAGCCAAGGGCAAGAGCATCGACAAGTGCGTCGAGATCATCAACGGCCTGTCGAGCTCCCTCGACTTCGAGAGCGGCGGCGAGACCGTCGCCAACCTGGCGAACATCTACGAGTTCTGCGCCATCCGCCTGCACGGGGCCAGCATCAAGCTCGATCCGGTGATGATCGACGAAGTGGTGCAGATCCTCACCACCATCCGCCAGGGCTGGAAAGGCGTGCAGGAACGCAATGGATAGGACGCCCGCCATCGAGCGCCTGGCCGCGCGCCTGCGCGACGCCGGCACGCGCGGCGACTGGGACCTGCTCGAGCGCGCCGCGCGCGAGCTCGTCCCCCAGCTCGAGGCGCTGGCCGCGCACGGCGGCTGGAGCGCGCGCGAACGCGCGGCCCTGGCCGGCCTGCGCGCCGCCCACGATGGAGCGGCCCAGGCCAGCGCCGAGGCCGCCGCCGGCCTGCAGGAACTGCTGGACGATTTGCACGACAACCAGGAAGGCCGCATGGCCTATGCCCTCGCGGGCGAACTCGAACCGGGCAGCATCACACAATGAATTTTTCCATGAATAGCGCGATGAATGCCATGAACGCCGCCGGCAATACCGCCGCCAGGGCCGCCGCCAACGGCGCCCCGCTCGACGCGGCCCCGGCGCCCGCAGACGCGGCGGCGCCGTTGACCGCGCTGGCGCCGGGCGCCGCCGCGGCCCTGCCGCAGCCGGCCGCCCAGGTGCTGCCGTTCCAGCACTGGATCGCGGTCGACGGCGCCCTGCCGGCGCTGGACGCGACCGCACCAGGCGACGCCGCCGCGCCCGAGGCCACGCCCGACGACAGCGCGTCCGAGCGGGACGACGACGTCCTCGTCGCCGAGCAGGCCGTGGCGATCGACGCCGCGCTGGCCGCGATGACGCCGCAAGTCGCGCCGGCCGCGCTGCCGGCCATGATGATGGCGATGCCGGGCGCCAAGCCGGCCGCCAACGACGGCGCCGCAACGGTCACGGCGGCCCCCGCTGCCGCCGTGGCCGCCGTCACCGACGCGCTCGCAGCATCCGAGGCCCAGCCCGCGGTCGCGACCCGCGCCGCGCCGGAAACCCCGGTCGTGCCGCTGGCGGCAACCGCGCCGGCCGCGCCACGCACCGACGCCGCCGCCCAATCCTTGCCGCCGGCACCGGCACCGGCAGCGGTCCCGGCCGCATCGAGCGCGCCGGCCGCCGCGCTGGCCGCCGACACAGCGCGCGACGGCGCCGACAGCACCCCGACCACCGCCGCCGCCGGCGTGACCGCCCCGAGCCAGCCGGCCGCCGCGCGCGGCGCCGGCAGCGTGGTCCTGGCCGGTCCGCCGACCGCCTGGCGCCAGACCCTGCAGGAAGCGCTGGGCGAGCGGCTCCAGGTCCAGCTCGGCCGTGGCGCCGAACAAGCCACGATCCGCCTCGAGCCGCCGATGCTGGGCCGGATCGACATCTCGGTGCGCCACAGCGGCGGCAACCTCGAGGTGCACATCGCCGCCACCAATACCGAAGTGCTGCGCCAGCTGAACACGGTCAGCGACAACCTGCGCAGCGACCTGGCCGGACGCCAGTACAGCAACGTCTCGGTCAGTGTGAGCGAGACCCCGCGCGCCCAAGGCACCGCCCAGGCCGGCAACCAGCCGTCCAGCCAGCCGGGCGCCGACGCCGGGGGCCGCGGCCGCCAGGAAGAGCAGCAACAGCGCCAGCGCACGCCCGGCCTGGCCCTGAACGATGCCGGCGACGCCGGTTCCCTGTTTTCGATGAATGACCGCGACTAGACCATGAAAGCAAAACTGATCATCGCATTCGCCGGCGTCGCAGTAGCGGCGGCGGCCGCCGCCGGCGGCGCCATGTGGTACATGAATCCAGCCCCCGCCGCCGGCGCCGTCGCCGCCAAGCCGGCCCCGGAGAAGAAGCTGACCAAGTACGTCACCCTGGACAAGGTGATCGTCATGCTGCGCCGCGCGCCGAACGAGCAGGCCGCGCACTACCTGTCGGTCGACCTGGTGCTGGCCACCACCCCGGCCGAGGAAAAGGAAACCAAGGAGCAACTGCCGCTGCTGCGCAGCATCGCCGTGTCGGCGCTGTCGGCGCGCACCCTGGCCGAAGCCTCGAGCATGTCGGTCGACCAGTACGCGTCCGAGCTGAACAAGGTATTCGACGCCAACTACGAAAAGGAAAACCACGTGAAGCCGTTTTCCGAAGTCATGGTCGGCAAGCTGATCATCGAGTGACGCGAACCCGCCTGGTGACCACGTGGCCTATATGAGCGACTACCTCGACGTTGCCGCCGCCGACTACGGCGATGCGGCGACCAGCGCCGGCATGAGCGCGCAGGAGGAAGGGCGCCACCTGCTGGCCTACGCGCCGCTGGTCAAGCGCATCGCGCGCCAGCTCGGCAGCCAGGTCTCGGGCGCGCTCGGGCGCGAGGACATGGAACAGATCGGCCTGATGGGCCTGCTCGAAGCGCTGCGCCGCTACGGCCAGCCCGACACCGGTTTTTCGAGCTATGCGGCGCTGCGCGTGCGCGGCGCCATCCTCGACGAGCTGCGGCGCCAGGACTGGCGTCCGCGCGCGGTGCGCCAGGAAAGCCATCGCCAGCGCGATGCCCTGCGCGCGCTGACCCGCAGCCTGGGGCGCGAGCCGAACGAGAAGGAAGCGGCCGCGGCCCTGGGCCTGTCCGCGGAAGAGTATCAACAGTATCTGCTCGACGACAGCGCCGAGGAAATGCTGAGCTTCGATGAAGTATTGCAGGAAGCGGTCGCCGAAGCCCATCACACCCCCGGCCCGGAAGAACAGTTCATGGTGCGGCGCAGCCTGGAACAGGTGCTGACCACCCTCAACGAAAAGGAGCAGCGCGTGATCCAGATGATCTACGAGTTCGAACTGAGCTACAAGGAAATCGCCGCCGTCCTCGACCTGTCCGATGCCCGCGTCTGCCAGCTCAACAAAAGTGCGCTGGCCAAGATGAAGGCCGCGCTCCAGCGCGACTGAACCGAACAACAGAAAACGCCAGAAAGGCTTACGTCATGCAGCAACTACTCGGTATCGCCATCGTGCTCGGCGCCGTCTTCGGCGGTTTCACGATCATGGGAGGCACCTTCTCCGCGATCTTCCATCCGGTCGAGATCCTGATCATCGGCGGCGCCGCCTTCGGCGCCCTGGTGCTGGGCAACCCCAGGCACGTGCTGTCCGAGATGGGCCACCAGCTCAAGAAGGTCGCGGCGCGCAAGAAGCACGACTCCGAATTCCAGCGCCAGCTGCTGCTCCTGATGTACGAACTGCTGCAGACCGCCGCCGGCGGCCTGAAGGCCCTCGACGCCCACGTCGAGGCGCCCGCCGAAAGCCCGCTGTTCCAGCGCTATCCGCTGATCCTGGACGAGCCGAAGCTGCTGGCCTTCATCGTCGACAATTTCCGCCTGATGGCCATGGGCAAGATCAACGCCCACGAGCTGGAGGGGGTGCTGGAGCAGGAACTGGAAGCCATCCACGAAGAGCTGACCCAGCCCTCCAAATCACTGCAAAAAATCGCCGAGGCGATGCCGGGCTTCGGCATCCTGGCCGCGGTGCTGGGCATCGTGATGGCCATGTTCTCGGTCTCGGGCGGCGCCGATTCGGGCGAGATCGCCGAGAAGGTCGGCGCGGCCATGGTCGGCACCTTCATCGGCATCTTCTTCTGCTACGGCGTGCTCGAGCCGCTGGCCAACCTGATGAAGCAGACCGTCAATTCGGACGCCTCGACCATGGAGACCGTCAAGGTGGTGCTGTGCACCCACGTCGCCGGCAAGCCGGCGCTGCTGGCGATCGACGCCGGCCGGCGCCTGATCCAGCTGAACACCAAGCCCAGCTTCGCCCAGCTCGAACAGTGGATCAACGCCATGGGCGGCGAAGACGAATCGCAGAACAAGCGGCGCCGCGGCAGCGACCGCATGACGGGGTAAGACGTGTCGAAACCGAACGACAAGCACGAATCGACCATCGTCAAGCGCGGCGGCGGCAAGCACCAGCACGACGAGCACGGCGGGGCCTGGAAAGTCGCGTTCGCCGACTTCTGCCTGGCCCTGATGGCGCTGTTCCTGGTGCTGTGGCTGATCGCCGCGCGCGAGCAGCAGAACCTAAAGGCGATCGTGCGCGACGCAACGGACTCCGGCATGCTCGAGGGCCAGGGCCAGAAACCGGCCATCGCCACCGAGCCGAGCGGCAGCCTGATCGAGCGTTTCGAAGTCCCGCGCACCGGCAATGCCGGCACCAGCAACCCGGGCAGCCCGAGCGCGCCGCGCACCGCCTACGAGACCCCGGCCGACCTGGCCGCCCTGTCGAAGGCCCTGACCGAGCTGTCGGAGAGCGCCGGCCTGGCCTCGAACCTCTCCACCGTGGTCACGCCCTACGGCCTGCGCGTGATGCTGCACGATACCGATAAACAGGGCATGTTCATGCGCGGCAGCGCACTGCCCACCGGCCGCTTCGCGCGCCTGCTGCAGAAGATGGGGCCGCTGTTCGCCCAGATGCGCAACCAGATGCTGGTCATCGGCCATACCGATTCGAGCCGCTACGCCGGCGGCGACAAGGGCGGCTACTCGAACTGGGCCTTGTCGACCGACCGCGCGCTGTCCGCGCGCGCCCAGCTGCTCGCCGGCGGCATGCACAGCAGTACCGTGCTGCAGGTGGTCGGCATGGCCGACCGCGGCCCGCTGCACCCGGAAGCCCCGCTCGACGGCATGAACCGCCGCATCGAACTCCTGATCCTGACCAGCGCCCAGTCGCGCGCGGTGGCGAACATGTTCGGCGCGCCCGGCAGCCACGGCACGGCGCTGGGCAGCGGCGCGTCGGTCACCATGCCGGGCGCCGCGGACCTGGAACAACTGCGCGGCCAACTGCCGACTTCGCCATGACGATCCAACCGAAATCCCGAGGTAACCGCATGAAAATCACCGGCTCGTCCGTATCCACCGTCACCATCGGCGCCCAGACCGTGTCGGTGCCGGTGCAGGCCGAGGCGCCGGCCGCGCCGGCCGCCGCCCTGCAATCCGAAGTGCTGAAGCCGGCCGCCGAAGCGATGCGCGCGATGCCCGATTTCGACGCCGCCCGCGTGGCCGAGCTGCGCGACGCGCTGGCGCGCGGCGAGCTGCCCTTCGATCCGGGCCGCCTGGCCGGCCTGATCCAGAAATTCCACGGAGGGCGCTGAAGATGGCCACCCTCACCCGCCAGCAGGCCAACACGCTGCTGCTCGAAGGCGTCCGGAAGGACCTGGCCGAAGCGGCCGCCATCCACACGCTGCTGGAACAGCAGTTCGAGGCCGCGGTACGCCACCGCAGCGCCGAACTGACCGCGCTGGCCGACGACCTGGCGCCGCTGCTCGAGGCAATGGAAGCGCGCCGCCAGCAGCGCGTGCAGCTGGTGCGCGCCCTGCTCGGCCCGGACGCCTCGATGGCGCAATACAGCGCCAGCCTGGCCGACGGCGCGCGCGCGAGCTTCGACGCCGCCTGGGCGGAGCTGGAAGCCATCGTGGTCGCCTGCAAGGAAGCGACCACGCGCAACGGCCGCCTGCTGGCCGAGCAGTATTCCGTGATGCAGCGCGTGCTGCATGGCGAGGACGAGATCTATGCGCCACGCTGATATGTCGATCGCGTCGACGGCGCCGACCGCGGCCACCAGCGCCACCCGCCCTACCGCCGGCCTCGGCGGCGGCGACGCCAGCTTCGGCCGGCTGTTCAGCGAGCTGCAGGGCGAAGTGACCGCCTACATCCAGCATGGCGATGCCGGCGCCGACAGCGGCGCGGCCAGCAGCCTCTCCGCGGAAGGCGCCCTGCTGCGCCTCCGCGCCAGCGGCCTGATCATGGGTGAAGAAGACCGGGTGGACGCGGCCACGGCCAGCGGCGGCGCGGCCGCCAACACGCCTGAGCAGCAGGCTTTCCTGGACAGCATCGCGCCATGGGCGCGCCAGGCCGCCGAGCGCCTGGGCGTGGCGCCGGAACTGGTGCAGGCCCACGCCGCGCTGGAATCGGGCTGGGGCCAGCGGCCGCTGCGCACCGCCGACGGCGCCAGCAGCCACAACCTGTTCGGGATCAAGGCCGGCGCCGGCTGGAACGGCGCGACCGGCGACTCGAGCACCACGGAATATGTGAACGGCGCCGCGCTCAAGACGCGCGAACGCTTCCGCGCCTACCCGAACGCGGCCAGCGCCTTCCAGGATTACACCCGGGTATTGATGGACAATCCGCGCTACCGCGGCGCCCTGAATACCGGCAGCGATGCCCAGGCCTTCGCCCAGGGCCTGGCGCGCGGCGGTTATGCCACCGACCCCGGCTACGCCGCCAAGCTGGCCCGCATCGCGGGCGCTCTGCAGGGATCGAAGGAGTGAAGTCTCATTCGCCCAGCGGCATGTCGATCGGCTGCACGGCGCCGGCGCCCAGTACCCGCATGCGCACCACCTGGCCGCTGGCGCTGTTCTTGACCCGCACCACCGCGCCGCGCGCGCCGGCGTCGAGCGCCTCGCCCGCCATGCTGACCTCGATGCCGTCCTGGCGCGCCGTCATGACCACCGTCTCGCCGCGTTTCACCACGATCGGCGCCACCAGCTGGCTGGCGCGCAGGACCTCGCCCGCGCGCAGGCTGCGCCGGCTGGACTGGCCGACGGCTTCGTCGAGCATGCCGATCGGATCGCGCACCTGGCTGATGTCGCGCCGCTCGAGCGTGACGTCGGCCTCGGAGAGTTCGCGGTTGGCCGCCACCGGCGCCGCTGTCACCGCCACCAGGGCCGAGATGCGGGCCCGCACCACGAAATCGTGGCGCCAGCCCTTGCCGTCCGGGCAGCGCGCCACGAAGCGCATGCGCGCCGGCTGGCGCGTGTCGATCGCCTCGACCATGACCGGCCCCTTGCAGGCCGGCGGCGGACGGCTGCTCGACACCGTCAGGTCGAACTGGGGATCGCCCAGCCCGATGGCGTCGGCGCCCTTCTCGAGCTGCTCGCGCGCCGCTTGTTCTATTTCTACGGAAAGAGTTTGTGCCGCCCCTGCTGTGGTGCACAACAGACAGGTTACAATACTTAGAGTTGCCTTAAGGAAAGCAATCATTGGACAATACGGGTCAGGCGGAAAGGCCCATTCTAACCAAACTCACAGCAGTTCACTGGAGAATCTCCATGTCGATTAATTTCAAGGAAGCTCTCGGCGTCAGCGCCGATGCGCTCCAGTTGCGCGCCGAACGCACCCGCGTGCTGGCAGCGAACATCGCCAACGAGAGCACGCCTGGCTATACGGCACGCGACCTCGATTTCGCCGCCGTGATGCAGGCCCGGATGGACGCCGACGATGGCGCGCCGACCTTGTCGGAAGATGGCCCCTTGTTCCGCGTCCCCTACCACCCGAGCGCCGACGGCAATACCGTCGAGATCGGCATCGAGCAGGCCGCCTTTTCGCAGAACGCCTCCGATTTCCAGACCAGCCTGACCTTCATCAATATGAAGCTGCGCGGCCTCAACAAAGCCATCACCGGCCAATAAGGAGCGCTGAATGAGTTTCAAAGACATTTCCCTGATCGCCGGCTCGGCCATGGCGGCCCAGACCGTGCGCCTGAACACGATCGCCAGTAACCTGGCCAACGCCAATGCCGCGGCCACCACCGAAGCCGAGGCCTACCGCGCGCGCAAGCCGGTGTTCGCCGCGATGCTCGACGGCGAAGGCGTGGCCAAGGTCAAGGTGCTGGACGTGGTGCAGTCGAGCGAGCCGCTGCGCCGCATGCACGAGCCGGACAATCCGCTGGCCGACGCCGACGGCATGGTGTACTACGCCAACGTCAATGAAGTGGCCGAGATGGCCGACATGATGGCCGCCTCGCGCGCCTTCGAAACCAATGTCGAGGTCATGGGCCGCATCAAGTCGATGCAGCAGTCCCTGATCCGGATGGGAGAAAGCTGATCATGGTTACCACCACCAATAATTTCGGCTTCAGCAGCAATTACAGCAGCACCAGCACCAGCCCGGCCGGCGTGCCGATGAGCGAGAACAAGGACATGTTCACCAAGCTGCTGGTGGCGCAGATCCGCAACCAGGACCCGCTGGCGCCATCCGACCCGGCCACCTTCGTCAACCAGCTGTCGCAGCTGTCGCAGACCGAGGCGCTGGAAAACATGACGCAAACCACCGCCGCCAGCGCCACCATGCTGCAGAGCCTGCAAGTGCTGGCGATGGGCGGTCAGGTCGGCAGCCAGGTCTCGGTCGAGACCTCGCGCGTCGAACTGGGCGACGGTCCGATCACCGGCAGCGTGCGCCTGGAAGGCGCCAGCACCCTCACCCATGTGATCCTGACCGACGTGGCCGGCAAGCAGACGAAGATC
Source organism: Massilia oculi (assembly GCF_003143515.1). Taxonomy (NCBI): domain Bacteria; kingdom Pseudomonadati; phylum Pseudomonadota; class Betaproteobacteria; order Burkholderiales; family Oxalobacteraceae; genus Massilia; species Massilia oculi. Next base: position 1,693,193 of record NZ_CP029343.1, read on the forward strand.
GAACTGCCGCCGCACGGCATCGGCGGCCAGGCATTCACGCTCGACCCGTCCAAGCTCGGCCTCCCGGCAGGCAAGTACAGCATCGCCGCCGAATCGTCGGACGGCACCAAGCCGGCGATCGAGATCAACGGCCGGCTGAATAGCGTGCGCCTCGATTCGACCGGCGGCATCCTGATGCAGGTGGCCGGCATCGGTGAAGTCGAGCCGGGCTGGATCACGGGTTTCAATGGCAAGAACACTTCCGCCGACCTGGCGTTCACCAACTAAAGGATTCCCCCATGAGCTTCAATATCGCCCTGTCGGGCATCCAGGCCATCAACGAGCAGCTGAACACCCTGTCGAACAATATCGCCAACGCCGGCACCTACGGCTTCAAGAGCAGCCGCGCCAACTTCGCGTCGGTGTATGCGGGCGACATGGCCAACGGCGTGCAGGTGGGTTCGCTGACCCAGAACATCGGCCAGAACGGCAGCCTGCAGACCACCGGCCGCGGCCTCGACGCCGCCATCCTCGGCCGCGGTTTCTTCACCAGCCGCGACGCCCAGGGCGTGGTCTCGTATTCGCGGGTCGGCATCTTCAACACCAACGCCGACGGCTACCTGGTGGACGCCACCGGCAAGCGCGTGCAGGGCTATGGCCCGACGGTGAACGGCGTGCTGGGCACCTTGGGCGATATCGAGATCCCGACCGGCCAGATTCCGGCAGTGGCGACCACCCGGGCGACCTACACCGGCAATATGTCGAACGACTGGGACGTCAAGCCTGCCGCAGCCTTCGACATGACCAATGCAAGCACCTACAATATGGTGAAGCAATCGGTGGTCTATGATTCGCTCGGCACCCAGCACACCGTATCGCAATACTTCCTCAAGACCGATGACGACACCGTCACGGTTCGCTACAGCATCAATGGCGCAGCCCCGACCGCTGCCCAGACCCACCCGCTGAATTTCGAGGCGAATGGCCAACTGCAAGCGGCCTCGGGCACGGGCCCGACCCCGGCTCTGACGTTCACGCCGCCGGGCGCAAATCCGCTGACGTTCAGCTTCGATTACACGGGCACCACCAAATTCGCCGGCGAAGCGACCACCACCGGCAACCGTCCCAACGGCTACGCCTCGGGCACCTTCGTCGGCGTGGAACTGTCCGAGAATGGCTCGATCGTCGCCAAGTACAGCAACGAGCAGCAGCAGATCGTCGGCACCGTGGCGATCGCCACCTTCCCGGACGAAGGCAGCCTGGCCCCGACCAGCGACACCACCTGGGTCGCCAACGCCAACTCGGGCGCGCCGCTGTATACCACTCCGGGCGTCGGCCTGGGCGGCAAGCTGTCCAAGGGTTCGCTGGAAGGCTCGAACGTGGACATCACCTCGGAACTGGTCGGCCTGATGACCTCGCAGCGCAACTACCAGGCCAACTCGAAGGTGATCACCGCCGAGAACCAGATGATGCAGTCGCTGATGCAGGCGCTGTAAGCGGTTAAAGCATGGACAAGTTCATCTTCACTGCCGTCAGCGGCGCCGAACGCACCCTGCGCGCGCAGCAGGTGCGCGCCAACAACCTGGCCAACGCCGACACCCCGGGCTTCCGCGCCAATATCGAGCTGGCCTCGGTGCAGGCGCTGGGCGGCTACGGCTTCGACGACGTGCACCTGTCGCGCAACCAGGCCGACGCCGTGTCGGTACGCAGCGGCGCCGTGCGCGACACCGGCCGTTCGCTCGACGTCGCCGTCAACGGCAATGGCTACCTGGCGGTGGAGTTCGGCGAAGCCGAGGCCTACACCCGCGCCGGCGCGATCGACATCGACGCCAACGGCGCGCTGTCGGTCAACGGTCGGCCGCTGCTGGGCGAAGGCGGCGCCATCGTGCTGCCGCCGCATACCGCGGTCGACATCGCCAATGACGGCACCATCTCGGTGATGCCGGAAGGCGGCACCGTGACCCAGATCATCGACCGCCTGCGCCTTGTCAGCGCCGACGGCGCCCAGCTGACCAAGAACGAGGCCGGCCTGATCGTCACACGCGATGGCCAGCCACTGGCGCTTGATGCGAACGTCACCGTGCGCGGCCGCGCTCTCGAGGGCAGCAATGTCTCGGCGGTGGAAGAAATGGTTGCCGTGATGAGCCTGAACCGCAGCTTCGAGCTGCAGATGAAGATGTTCAAGGCCAGCGACAGCATGAACGAGTCGGGCAACCGGCTCCTCGGTGCGTAAGCATCGGCACACTCAATAGGGAGCAAGCATGAATCCAGCAATGTGGATCAGCAAGACCGGCGTGCAGGCACAGGATGCCAAGCTGCAGGCCATCGCCAACAATCTGGCCAACGTCAACACCGTCGGCTTCAAGCGCGACCGCGTCGTGTTCGAAGACCTGTTCTACCAGGTCGACGCCCAGCCGGGCGCCCAGAACGCCGACAACACCGTCAACGGCGGCGTCCAGCTCGGCAACGGCGTGCGCGTGGTCGGCACCCAGAAGGCCTTCACCAACGGCAGCCTGCAGACCACCAGCCAGCCGCTCGACGTCGCCATCTCGGGCGCGGGCTTCCTGCAGGTGCTGCGTCCTAGCGGCGAACCGGCCTATACCCGCGCCGGCCAGCTGAAGGTCGACCCGAACGGCACGCTGACCAATGCCCAGGGCCTGGCCATCGTGCCGCAGATCACGATCCCGCAGAATGCCAGCGGCGTCACCATCGGCGAGAACGGCGTGGTCTCGGTGACCTTCCCGAACCAGCCGGCGCCGCAGGAAATCGGCCAGATCAACCTGACCGCCTTCATCAACCCGACCGGCCTCCTGGCCCTAGGCGACAACCTGTTCCAGGAAACCGCCGCCAGCGGCGCGCCGAACGAAGGCCGTCCGGGCGACGCCGCCTTCGGCACCCTGAAGCAGGGCGCGCTGGAAGGCTCGAACGTGCAGGTGGTCGAAGAGATGGTCGACATGATCGCGGCCCAGCGCACCTACGAGATGAACACCAAGGTGCTGTCGGCGGCCGACAATATGCTGCAATACCTGTCGCAGGCGGCGCGCTGATGAAAGCGCTGGCCGCCCTACTCGGCATCGTCCTGCTGGCCGGCTGCGCCACGCCGGCCCAGGTCGCCATGCGCGACGACGATGACGACCACATGCCGCTGCAGCGCATGGCGCGCGGCGGCGTCTCGGGCGGCGTATTCACCGCCGACACCGTCTCGCTGACCTCGGACAGCCGCGCCTACCGCGTGGGCGACGCCGTCACCGTGATCCTGCAAGAGACGACCCAGGCCAGCAAGCGCGCCGGCACCAGCATCTCGAAGGGCTCTTCGATCGGCATTTCCCCGCTCGCCGCGCTCGGCAAGGTCTACGACAAGGCGGCGGTCGACATCACGGCCGACCGCGATTTCCAGGGCGACGCCACCAGTACCCAGCAGAATGCGCTGTCCGGCTCGCTGACCGTGATCGTGCAGGAAGTGCTGCCCAACGGCCTGCTGCGCGTGGCCGGCGAAAAGAACCTGATGCTGAACCAGGGCGAGGAATTCGTGCGCCTGAAGGGCTTCGTGCGCGCGGCCGACGTCGACGCCGACAACCGCGTGTCCTCGCTGCGCGTGGCCAATGCCCGCATCGCCTACTCGGCGCGCGGCGCGCTGGCCGACGCCAACCAGCCTGGCTGGCTGACGCGCTTCTTCAACAGCCCATTGATGCCGTTCTGAGGATTCCATCATGAACCTGCGCCGGATTGCGCCCATCTTCTTCGCCGCCCTGCTGGTCGGCGCCGCCCTGCCCGCCACGGCGGCGCAAGCCTTGCGCAACCTGGTCAGCGTCGAAGGCGTGCGCGAAAACCCGCTGGTCGGCTACGGCCTGGTGGTGGGCCTGAACGGCTCGGGCGACTCGACCCAGGTCAAGTTCGCCAGCCAGTCGGTCATCAACATGCTCAAGCAGTTCGGCGTGCGCCTGCCGGAAGGCGAGGACGCCAAGAACAAGAACGTGGCGGCCGTCATGGTCTCGGCCACCTTCCCGCCCGGCTACCGCCGCGGCCAGAGCATCGACGTCACCGTCTCCTCGCTGGGCGACGCCAAGAGCCTGCGCGGCGGCACCCTGCTGCTCACGCAGTTGCGCGCGGCCGACAACGAGATCTACGCCCTGGCCCAGGGCAATGTGGTGGTCGGCGGCCTGAGCGCCACCGGCCGCAGCGGCTCCTCGGTCACCGTCAACACCCCGACCGCCGGCCGGGTGCCGAACGGCGCCATGATCGAGCGCGAGATCGCGACCGATTTCGCGACCCGCCCGCAAGTGATGCTGCGCCTGCGCCAGCCGCATTTCGAGACCGCCACCAACGTGGTCAACGCGATCAACAAGCGCTACGGCCCGATCGCCACCACCCTGGACGGCACCAGCGTCGAAGTCATCGCCCCCGAGAACCCGACCGAGCGCGTGGCCTTCGTGGCCAGCCTGAACGCCATCAGCGTGGAAGCCGGCATCGAGGTGCCGAAGGTCGTGTTCAACTCGCGCACCGGCACCGTCGTCATCGCCGACGGCCTGCGCGTGAAGGCGGCCGCCGTGACCCACGGCTCGCTCAAGGTGATCATTTCGGAAAGCTCGAACGTCAGCCAGCCGGGCCCGTTCGCGCGCGGCCAGACCGCGGTGACGCCGGAATCGAAGCTGTCGGTCGACCAGGGTTCGGGCCAGATGTTCCGCTGGCCGCCGGGCGCGCGCCTGCAGACCATCATCGATACCGTGAACAGCCTGGGCGCCTCGCCCGACGACATCATGGCGATCCTGCAGGCCCTCGACCAGGCCGGCGCGATCGAAGGCGAACTGGTGGTGATCTGATGCGCATCGACGACCTGCGCAACGACGCGCTCAAGACCGCCAACGAGGCGCCGGTCGCTCCCGCCGCCGACCAGCCGGACCCCGCCTACGTGGCGAAAGCGACGCAGGCCGCGGTCGAGTTCGAACGCTTCTTCATCAGCCACATGCTGCGCACGATGCGCGCCTCGACCCGCGAAATGGCGAGCGAGGACAGCGTGTTCAACAACCGCGTCAACCAGGACATGCAGGACATGGCCGACGACCTGGTGGCCGGGAACATGGCCGGCCAGCGCGCCTTCGGCATCGCCGACGCCATCCTGCGCCAGCTGGTACCGGGCGCCGGTAACGGCAAGCGTTAGCAATACCGGAAACGGATCGGATCCCGGGCGCGATCCGATTTATACAAGAAGCTTAATAGACAGCAATAATCGGTCGCCTTTACAGGTTAACCTGTCTCGAGGACAAATTCGCACCATGACGATCATCAATAATGCCCTCTCGGGCGCCCTCGCCGCCCAGATCGCCCTGTCGGCCAGCAGCCACAACATCGCCAACCTGCAGACCAAGGGCTATACCCGCCAGTCGGCGCTCTTGATGGCGGTCGGTCCGGATGCCAGCGGCCGCTCGGCCGGCAATGGCGTGCAGGTGACCTCGCTGCTGCGCTTCTCGGACAACTACAAGACCCAGGCCATGTGGCGCGCCAATTCCGACCAGGGCGCGTACTCGCAGTCGCAGCACTACCTGACCCAGCTCGAAAGCGTGATGGGCGACGCCTCGGCCAGCCTGTCGGCCGGCATCGACGACTTCTTCAAGGCGATCAACGCGGTGGCGGGCGACCCGGGCTCGACGCCGCTGCGCCAGCAGGTGCTGACCGCGGCCGGCCTGATGGCCGAGCGGTTCAACGGCCTGAACAACGTCTTCAGCACCCAGCTGACCTCGGTGCGCCAGCAGCGCAGCGCCCTGGTCGACGCGGCCAACGTCGATATCGCCACCATCGCCCGGCTGAACCAGCAGATCATCGAGACCCAGGCCGGCGGCGTATCGGCCTCGAGCCTGATCGACGCGCGCGACCAGGCCATCGACGACCTGTCGTCCAAGATGGCGCTGGAAGTGTCGGACAATGGCGACGGCAGCCGCGACGTCTCGCTCAAGAGCGGCCAGGCGCTCGTGATCGGCAGCATGCACGGCACCCTCAAGGCGGCCGCGACGGCCGATTCGCCGCAGGCGTTCTCGATCACCTTCGCCAACTCGACCTTCACGCTCGACGCCAGCAAGATGGGCGGCCAGCTCGGCGGGCTGACCCAATTCGAGATCAATACCCTGCTGCCGCTGCAGGAGGACGTCGACGCCCTGGCGCAAGAGGTCGTCACCCGCGTCAACGACCAGCTGACAGCAGGCTACAATGCGCCGGGTGCGGTGCCGAACGGCGTCCCGCTATTTGTCTATACCCCAGGCAATGGCTCGAACATGATCAAGACGGTTGCCGGCTTCAAGGCCGAAGACCTGGCGTTCTCGAGCGATGGCACGCCGGGCGACACCGGCAATCTGCAAAAGCTGGCCGCGCTCAAGTCCGCGTCGATCAACCTGCCCAATATCGGCAGCGTACTGCTGAGCGATGCCGACACCCAGATGCTGGGCAAGCTGGCCGTGGACAGCAAGATCAACAAGGCCGCCCTGAAGACCGCCGAGACGGTGCGCGTGCAGTCGATCAACGACTGGCAGTCGACCAGCGGCGTCAACGAAGACGAGGAAGCGGTCAAGCTGGTGGAATTCCAGCGCATGTACCAGGCCAATATGCAGGTGATCTCGATCGCCAATTCGCTGTTCGACGCCACCCTGGCCATGATGCAGTAAGGAGAACATGATGCGTATCGCCACCGCCCAGTACCAATCGACGATGAACCAGTCGCTCCAGAACAACCAGGACCGGCTCAGCTACATCATGCGCCAGCTGGATACCCAGAAGCGCATCCTGCTGCCCTCGGACGACCCGGTCGACAGCGTGCGCCTGTCGCGCCTGGCGCGCGAGGAATCTACGGTCGGCCAGTACCGCAGCAATATCGCCTCGCTCCAGCTGCGCCTGACCAAGTCGGAAGGCTACCTGAGCAATATGGTCAACGAGATGATCCCGGGCCGCGACCAGCTGGTCTGGGCCCTCGACGGCGCCAATACCCCGGACGACCTGAAGGCCATGATCGCGCCGCTGAAATCGCTGCGCGACAGCCTGTTCCATACCGCCAACACGATCGACGAGGAAGGCAACTACCTGTTCGCCGGCACCCTGACCAAGACCGCGCCGATGGTCTACGACGACACCCTGGCTATCGGTTCGCGCTACAGCTTCGCGGGCAATACCAATACGCAGAACGTCGTGGTCGGCAATGGCCTGACCCAGCCCGCCAACGAGAACCTGGCTGAACTCGAGAAACTGCTGAACCAGATCGACGCCACCATCGACGTCATGTCGCAGCCGGGCGCCACACCCAACGATCCGGCCATACGCGCCGTGCTGACGGCCAATCTGGACGGTTTCGACACCGCGCAAGCCCTGATCTCGAGCAAGATCGCCGACCTGGGCGGACGCCAGAACATCATCAAGACCCTGAACGACAACCACACCAACATCAGCCTGTCGAACAAGATCGCGATCACCGACATCGGCGCGCTCGACGTCGGCGTCGCCGCCACTGAGCTCAACGGTTATTCGGCCGCGCTGCAGGCGACCTACAAGGCCTACGCCAAGATCGGCAACCTGTCGCTGTTCAATGCGATCTGACGGCCATGGAAGCACTCTCCAGACCAGCCGCCGCCAGCCCGACCGCTTCTAGCGCCACCGCTAACAGCGCGGTCGTCAGCGGCAACACCGGCGCCCAGAGCACCCCGGCCACCGGGAAGGCCCACGCCGTGCCACCGCTCGACGCCGACAGCCGCGCCATCACCCGCACTCCGCCGACCTCGAGCCCGCTGCGCCGCCGCGTCGGCATGAACCAGAACCTGCAGAGCGAGGTCGCGCGCGCCCAGCAGGCGCTCGACTACCTGGCCCGCATGGCCAGCCAGCTCGAGGCGCTCAAGGCCGACCTGAGCACGCGGCTGTCGAGCCGGGGCGCGGCCGCCTCGCGCGACCTCGAAGCGCGGGTGCGCCAGCTCACGGCGGCGCTCGAAAACCGCCGCCAGCAGGCTGGCGACGGCCTGGACGCCGCGCTCGACTTCGACGCCGTGGCCGGCGCCCAGCAGCGTTTCCGCATCCAGGGCCTCGACATCGCCACGCTGCGCAGCGGCGGCGCCCAGAGCATGGGCTTCTCGGTCGGCAGCGCCGGCGGCCCGCAGTTGGCGGCCACGATCGAGCCGGGCATGACGCCCCAGGAAATCGCCCAGCGCCTCGACCGCACCCTGGCCCCGGTCAAGGTGCGCGCCGGGCTGGACCAGGAAGGCGAGCTGGTGTTCACCACGCGCGAATCGACCTTCACCGGCATCAAGGACGCGATCGCGGTGACCGGTCGCGGCCGGGTCGACACGATGCCGCTGCCCGCCGCCCTCGATCCGAAAAACTGGGACTTGGGCAACCCCGACGCCCTGCGCCAGAGCCTGCGCGAAGTGGTGCAGGCGCTGGCCCGGGTGCGCCGCTCCCAGGATGCGGCCTCGGTGGCGCTCAGCACCGCCATGGCGCGCAACGCCCAGCCGGCGATCCCGAGCACCGAACTGGCGATGATCGCCCAGGACTTCACCGCCACCGCCGCCAGCCACGACTACGATTCGCTGCTGGCCATCACCTCGGCCCTGGTCGGCGTCAGCCGCGAACGGGTGACCGCCCTGCTCGGCCTGCGCTGAGACGGCCCCGGTGGCCGGACGTTGACCGTTCCGGCCACCGATACAATCGATGACTGTTCACGATCGCGCTTTCATGCGATAAAGCAAGGGTGGCAACCACCGGTTGCACGGCATTCCCTACCAGGATTATCGAGCCATGCTGACAACTTCCACCACCGGACTCGCGTCCCAGAGCGCCGCCCGGCAATACGGCGACATCCGCACCAACCTGACGCAGTCGCTGCTGGCCCAGAACCCCGGGCTGAAAGTCCTCGACGCCCAGGTCAAGCGCGACGATGCCCGCCTGTCATCCATCGGCAAGATGGCGCTGGCGCTGGACGGCTTCCGTTCGGTCGCGGCCGGCCTCACCGGCGGCAAGCTCGACATGCTCGCCAGCGCCACGGGCAGCGCCCTGTCGGCCAGGCTGAGCGCCGCGTCCGCCACGCCCGGCAAGTATGCGGTGGACGTCCAGCAGCTGGCCCAGGGCCAGAAACTGCAAACGAAGGCGGTGGCCGACAAGGATGCGGCGCTGGGCAGTGGCGGCGCCAGCACGATCACGATCGAAACCGGATCCGGCGCCAATGTCAAAAAGACCACGGTGCGCATCGATGCGGGCGACACCAGCCTCGAAGGCATCGCCAGGGCCATGCGCGAAGCCGGCCTGGATGCCGGGGTCGCCAAGGATGGCAACGGCTACTCGCTTAGCCTGACCGGCGAGACGGGCGCCGCCAACGGCATGCGCATCAGCGTCGCCGGCGACCCGGTACTGGGAGGGCTGCTCGCCTATCAACCGGGCAAGGAAGGCGGCATGCAGCAGGTGGCCGAGGCCCGGGATGCGCGTCTGGTGGTCGACGGCAAGACCGTCACCTCCACCACCAACTCGGTCACCGAGGCCATCCCCGGCCTGAACCTGACCCTCAAGGAGACCGGCAAGAGCGAGGTCGAGGTAAGCAGCAATCCCGCCGCGATCGCCGGCAACGTTAAGGATTTCGTCAAGGCCTTCAATGACCTGAACACCCAGCTGGGCAAGCTGGAAACGGGCGACGACCGTTCCGACACCACGCTGTTGCGCATGAAGGCCCAGATCGGCAACATCGTCAACGGCAGCAGCCTGCGCGACCTGGCCGGTTTCGGCATCACGCAAAAGGATGGCGCGCTGGTGCTGGACGAGGACAAGCTCAAGGCGGCCGTCGCCGCCGATCCGGCACGCGCCAGCAAGGTGTTCAGCGACAAGGGTGGCCTGGCCGACCGCCTGGTCGCCCAGGTCGACAGGCAGATCGGCGTGAGCGGCAGCCTGGGCGTCGAGGCGGCCAGCGTGATGCGCGAGCGCGAGCGCCTGCTCGACCAGCGCGACAAGGTGATCGACACCGTGACGCGCCAGGCCACGCTGATGGCCCAGCAATACCAGCTGGCCGGCAGCGGCAACGGGCTGCTGTTCGGCGGCGGCGCGGGGCGGCCGATGTCGCTGTTCGATTACATGGCCTGATACGGCGCAGGTAAGGCCAGCGATAGTTGCCCGCCGCCGCGGGCGCGCCAATACCCGCTCAACGCCGCGCGGAAACCGGATTGAGCAAGGCCGGTTGGCCGATTTCGACCACCCTGGCGTTCGACTTCTCGAAATAGTCGCCCCAGAAACCGGTCAAAGCGCGCATCGTCTTGGGATCGCGGTACTTGCTGGTCTTGGCCGTCCCTCCACTGAGCAGCCCGGCGCCGATGACATAGATCTCGGCGCCGCCGAAATCTCCCAGCAAGCCATTGTCGTCGACAGTCTTGAGTTCTTTCGCCGGATCGATCAGCCTGACCGAATTGCCGCCACTGCCGTAGAAGGCGGTCACCGAAGAATTCTCCAGCATGTCCGATGCGATCACGACGACCTTGCGTTGCGCGGTCGAGTTCTTGATCCGGGTCGAGATAGCCTTGAACGATGCCAGCACGTCGGACCGGGCCAGCTCGGCGCTGGCGTCGTTGAAGGCGGTGCGCAAGGCGGCGCCGACGGCCTGTGTTGCCTGCTGGGGCTGGCGCTTCGTGCAGGCGTCGAACCTGTTCAGCAGCGGCTTGGAGATGTCGTCACGCTGCCCGTGCGCGATTGCCGGCTCGATGGTGCCCGATGTAAGCACCCGGGCGTAACGGCCCTGAGAGAACGCCGAGAAGATCGTCACCGAAAACGCGTTGTCGGCCGTCATGAACGGGCGCACGCTGTTGGCCACTTGTTGCTGCAGATTGGCGTCGAACACCGTGGTCTGGTCGATCAGGACGAACAGTTCGGTGGCGGCAGGCGCCGGGCGGGCGCCCAGCTTGCCCTGGTAACACGTGGGGACAACGTTTTCGACGGCAACGCAGTATGGTGCGGCCAGCGCGAGCGCGAGCGCCAGTGGAGCGGCATTCTTGATCACAGCAGGTCCTCGATCTGGGACAGGCGCTGCTTCCTGGCGGCCTGCTGCGACTCCTTGCGCTCCCTGAGCGCAGCCGTCACTTCCTCGATAAGCGCATCGGGCAGCGACGTCAAGTACGTAGCGCGCTGTTCCGCATCGCCGACCAGCCGGTCGAGTTCGCGGATCGCTGCCTCGACCTCGGCCGTACGTGCGCGCAGCAGTTGATCCGCCGAAGGCGATTGCGCCAGTGCCGACGAAGCCAACGGTGCAGGCGACGCCACCGGCGAGGCCGGCGCCGCCGGCACGGCGGCATCGGCCCGGGCCGTACTGGCTCGCTGTGCGCGCTCTGCGTCGTCGCGTACGCGCTCCTGCTCCGCTTGCATGGCCCGGCGTTGGCGATTGCGGTACTCGGACTGCTGGTGATCAGCGCCATCCAGGAAATCGAGGAAGTTCCGGTTCGGGTTGATCGCCTTTCCGCTACCTTCCTCGGCATGACGCTGGATCATGCGCTGCTGGAGGTTCTCGAGCTGGTTCTGGGCCTTGTCAATGAATTGCTGGGCGGCTGTGCGCACGTCGCCATAGGTCTGGAATTTGCCTTTGCCCAACGATTTAAATGCTTCCTTGCTGTTTTCGCCGGCGAAACCCCAGCGGTAACCGAACAGTACGCCGAGGGCCTGCAAGGCCACGAACAACACCGCCAGGATCGCGAACGTGACCCAGTAGCCATGCAGGTCGTACTGTGCGGCTTCATCGACCGCCTTGCCGTCGGCCGCCAGGTCGGATTGCATGTCGGCTTCGGGAATCAGCATCGGCTGCCCCATGTCGAGGCCGCCTCCAGTCGCGCTGCGCTGGTCGATCAGTTCGCTTTTTTGCATGCGTACCGAATCGTCCATCAGTTTGTTGGCACTCTGAACCCGCACATAGGTCGCCCCCACCGCGATGGCCACGACAAAGGCCAGCGTGACCCAGCTCACGACGAAGCTCGCGTGCTTGCCGACCCGGTTGCAGACCTGGGTGTATTCGGGCTGGCCATCATCGCCGTGCTGTGGCTTGGACAAGGCCATCGACCCGGAATGCAGCGCATGCGTCTTGCCTTCTTCGATCCAGTCCTTGCGGGCGCGTCGGATCTTCAGCGAACGGTACAGTTCATGGCCGGCAAAGTGGGTCGCGAACACACACAGCGCTGAAATGATGAAGGCGATGCCGATGGATGCGTACTGCTGCGTGGTTTCGCTCGCGCCCGGCACGGTGTACCCGGCCAGGACGTAGCTGAAACCCTGGGCTTCGACGAAGACGAAACCGATAACCAGGACCCAGATCGCCAGCGGCGTCGTGCTGCGGCCATTGTCCCCCGCCTTCTGCAGATAGGTCATCCGCTGCTCGAAGTCGTATTCGGACTGCACCTGGATGAAGGCCTTGTAGTCCTGGCACAGCGTGCGCTCGGACTTGAACCAGCCGCTGCCGTCGTTGGACTGGTGCAGGTCCTTCGACAGGCGCGCCAGCTTGCCGATGACCGGGAAGGCATACCAGGTATTGAGCCACCACCATTTCAGGCGGTCCCACATCAGCGACAGGACGATCGCGGCGGCCGCCGTGTATAGCAGGGTCCAGAGGAGCAAGGGATAGGTGTGAAGAAATTCAGAAAGCATGGTCGTTCTCAGTTGGCGATGACAGGTTTAAACGGCGAAACGTAAAGCTGGCTATTGCGCGCGTAGACAATGTTGCCGCCGCTCGCCGATTTGTTGGCGCCGCGGCTGTACACGATATCCACGCACTGCACGCCGCCGGCACCTTCGGCGAAGATGCGGTACAGGATGCCTTTTTCGCCGAGATACGTATTCACCGCGGGACGGATCGCTACACTGGGTGTCGGATTGCGATTCTTGGCCGGGTCGTAGTTGGCGTACACCTTGAACTCGGGCACCTGGGCCAGGGTCGCCTCGCTGGCCAGGACGGCGACCTTGTTGATCACGATCTGGTGGCCGTTGACGCGCTCGGTCCAGGTCTTGCCGTACAGACCAGGCACGTGTTCGTTGGCCCGGTAGGTCGCACCATCCTTGAGCGCCTTGACGCCACCGGCGCTGCGCGGTCGGTCTTGCGAGCAATCGGACAACACCGCCATATCGTCGTCGGCGTAGGCGCTGCTGATGAGCGAGAAAAGTGAACGCTCGCGCTCAAGTTTGCCTAGACCGGCAGGGGCCGCGGACACCCGCTGCGTCAGAGGCACGCCGCCAAAATCGAGTTCCGCCGTGGTCGCCTTCGGCGCCGGCGTGGACCTGGACGGCGCGCGCCGCGCTTGCGCCGTCACTTCTGGCGTCAGCGCAGGCGCCGTCGACGCAAGCGCGCGCTGGGCGGCTCGCGGCGCGTCTTTCGACATGGTGCGGGCAGCCGCCACCGCACGTTCCGCGCCGGGTTTCACGCCTGGATTGGCTTCTGTTTGCGGTGCGCGCTTCGCCGCACGCTCGCGCGGTGCTTGCTCCGACGAGCGCTGCGCTGGCGTGTGCGCGGCCACTGCGGAGGCTGACGCAGCGGCAGGCGCGGTACGATAGAACTGGTAGTTCGGACGGCGCGCGTCGAGGTACTTGCCCATGCTGGCGTCGTCGGCCAGTTCGACGATCTCGACACGCCGGTTCTGCAGGCGACCGCCCTCGGCGCGGTTGTCCGCCACTGGATAGACTTCGCCAGCGCCCTGGTAATACATCTGTTCGCGCGGGATGCCGCGCCGCTCGAGGTATTCGGCGACCGCGCGCGCGCGCTGCTCGGACAAGGCGGCGTTCAGCGCAGAGGAGCCGGTGTCGTCGGTATGCCCCACCAGCAGTAGCTTGCGGTTGTTGCCGGCCTGGCGCAGGCGTTCCTTCTCCGCAGGGGTGCCTGCCGCCTGTGCACCCTTGTTGAGGTTGTAGATGTCGGCGATGGCCGAAAAATAACGTTCGGCGCGCTCGGTCAAGAGCGCCGAATTGCTCTGAAAATGGCCACCGTTGGCCGATTCGTCTTGCATCGATACGATATTGCCGATCAAGCTTCTCTTGATATCGCCAGCATTATTGGCACGCAGCAATTCACTATCCGAAATTACCGCGCCATCGTGTTTAATGCCCGCGAATTGCATCTGTAGCTGATATTCCTGCGCGACCTTGGCCATTGCACAACGGCGGTCATCGATATCGGCGCCGATCAGCCCCCCGACGGCCCCGCCAAATAATGCCCCGGCCAGCATCGCGCCTTTATCCTTGTTGCCGAGCTTGGCGCCAAGCAGCGTGCCCGCAATGCCGCCGATGAGCATGCCGGTATTCCGCGCATTATTGGAACAGGGATCAGGGTTGTTGAATGTGTCCTGGACAGCGCCCCGGAATCCGCCTTGCTGGTTGGGGACAGTGGCGCAACCGGTGGCGGAGAGTGCCGCCGCGGCGACGACGATGTGTTGAAGCGTCTTCGTTTTCATCGGCCCAACACAATGGCAGTGGCAATATTGCTTTTCATGGTAACCATTCAGATTCAGGAAATAGGTATTTGCATTTTAATGACGCCCTATTATTGCCGCAAGGCTAGAGTAATTAATAATTTGAATAATCACATATTGTCTTAACAATGCAATATTCGCAAAGGCAGTTGTCACATCATGGATATTTTTGGTGAGATTCAAAATGATTCATCATGAACACGTCACAACGCGATCAGCCGCCTGCCGCGATTGGAATAAAAAAAAGCCCGGTGAAATATCACCGGGCTTTCTACATCAAGGGCCAGCGGAGCTGCCCTTGCAAACCAGTATTACGCGCCTTCGCGGCTGGCCTTCTTGCGCTCGTGCTCTTTCAGGAAGCGCTTGCGCAGACGGATCGATTTCGGGGTGATCTCGACCAGCTCGTCGTCCTCGATGAACTCGACGGCGTATTCCAGCGACATCTGGATCGGCGGCACCAGGCGCACCGCTTCGTCGGTGCCCGACGAACGCACGTTGGTCAACTGCTTGCCCTTGATCGGGTTGACGACCAGGTCGTTGTCGCGCGAGTGGATGCCGATGATCATGCCTTCGTACACCGGGGTGTTGTGCTCGACGAACATGCGGCCGCGGTCCTGCAGTTTCCAGATCGCGTAGGCGACGGCGGCGCCGTCATCCTGCGAGATCAGCACACCGTTGCGACGGCCAGCCAGGTCGCCCTTGCTATTGTCGACCGCTGCGTACTCGTGGAACACGTGGCTCATCAGGCCGGTGCCGCGGGTCAGGGTCATGAACTCGCCCTGGAAGCCGATCAGGCCACGGGCCGGGATCAGGTATTCCAGACGCACACGACCTTTACCGTCGGATTCCATGTTCTGCAGGTCGCCACGGCGGCGGCCCAGTTCTTCCATCACGCCGCCCTGGTTGGCTTCTTCGACGTCGACGGTCAGGTTCTCGTATGGCTCCTGGCGCACGCCGTCGACCATCTTGTAAACAACACGTGGACGCGAAACCGCGAGCTCAAAACCTTCCCTGCGCATGTTTTCCAGCAGGATGGTCAGGTGCAGCTCGCCGCGGCCCGACACTTCGAACGTGGTGTCGTCGTCGGTCGGCGCCACGCGCAGCGCCACGTTGGCCTTCAGTTCGCGCTCGAGACGCTCGCGCAGTTGGCGGCTGGTGACGAACTTGCCTTCGCGGCCGGCCAGCGGCGAGTTGTTGACCATGAAGTTCATGGTCAGGGTTGGCTCGTCGACGGTCAGCATCGGCAGCGCTTCCGGGGTGTCGACCGCGCACACGGTCGAACCGATGCCGATTTCTTCGATGCCGTTGATCAGGCAGATATCGCCGGCAACCGCCGAATCGACCAGCACGCGCTCCAGGCCCTTGAAGTTCAGCACCTGGTTGATGCGGCCCTTGATCGGGGTCGAATCAGGGCCGTTCAGGATCAGCACGTCCTGGCCGGTCTTGACGGTGCCGCGGTTGACGCGGCCGATGCCGATCTTGCCGACGTAGGACGAGTAGTCCAGCGAGGTGATCTGCATCTGCAGCGGGCCGTCCGGGTTGTCGTCACGCACTGGCACGTATTTCAGGATGGCGTCGAACAGCGGCTTCATGTCGCCGCCGCGCACGCTTTCGTCCATGCCGGCGTAGCCGTTCAGGCCCGAGGCGTAGACGATCGGGAAGTCCAGCTGCTCGTCGGTCGCGCCCAGCTTGTCGAACAGTTCGAAGGTCTGGTTGATGGCCCAGTCGGCGCGCGCGCCCGGACGGTCGATCTTGTTGACGACGACGATCGGCTTCAGACCAAGCGCCAGCGCCTTGCGGGTCACGAAGCGGGTCTGTGGCATCGGGCCTTCCTGCGCATCGACCAGCAGCAGCACCGAGTCGACCATCGACAGCACGCGTTCCACTTCGCCGCCGAAGTCGGCGTGGCCCGGGGTGTCGACGATGTTGATGTGCGTGCCTTCGTATTCGACGGCGCAGTTCTTCGACAGAATGGTAATGCCGCGCTCTTTCTCGAGATCATTCGAGTCCATGACGCGGGTGTCCACGGCCTGGTTTTCACGGAAGGTGCCGGACTGGCGCAGCAGCTGGTCGACGAGCGTGGTCTTGCCGTGGTCAACGTGGGCAATGATTGCGATATTACGAATCGCGCGTTTGGTGTTTGACATGATTTTTGAGAAGTAGCGTGGTGTACGAAATGTACTGGAACTGCGTGTACTGGAACTTCAAGTCCGATACTGCTGATTTCGGAAACCGACTAGTATAGCATGGGAAGCCGTCCCGTCCGAATCTCGCCGCCGAAAGGCAGGATTTTTCAACGGAATTTCAACAGCTTGTCACGGCGGCAGCGTGGTGGAAGATTAGCCGCCGTCCGTGACAGCCGCGTGACATGCTCGCCAGAAAAAGATCAGGCGGCCGGCGCGGTCGAGATCAGGCGCTCCGGCGCCAGGATCGCGTACTCGCCCAGCTGGCCGGTGCCGAGCAGGCGGCCGTCGTGGTAGATGCGCACCCTGCCCGGCCGTTCCGGTACGGCGACGTCTTCCTTGCCGAGCGCCAGGCGCTGGCCTTGCAGGAAGCGCCTTGCCAGTTCGGCGTCCAGTTCGATCGACGGGAAGGTCGACAACAGCGCATCGACCGGCCGCAGCAGCGAGCGCGGATCCGGGTGCGCCAGCATCGCGTCCAGCGTGATCATGCCCGTGACGTCCAGCGCGCCGACCTCGATCCGGCGCAGCGCGTTCAGGTGCGCCCCACAGCCGAGCGCGGCGCCGATGTCCTCGCCCAGCACACGCACATAAGTGCCCTTGCTGCAGGTGACGCGGATCTTCAGGAATGGCGCCTGGTAGTCGATCATCGACAGCGCGTGGATGGTGACCGGCCGCGCCTCGCGCTCGAGCGTGATGCCCTCGCGCGCATATTCATACAGGGCCTTGCCGTCGCGCTTGAGCGCCGAATACATCGGCGGCACCTGCTGGATCGGACCGCGGAAACGCGCCAGCGCCGCCTCGATCTGCTCCAGGGTGACGTCGACCGGCAGGGTCTCGATGGCCTCGCCCTCGGTGTCGCCCGTATTCGTCATGATGCCCAGGTGAACCGTGGCCTCATAGGTCTTGTCGGCCTCGAGCAGGTCTTGCGAGAATTTGGTCGCTTCGCCGAAGCACAGCGGCAGCAGGCCGGTGGCGAACGGGTCGAGCGTGCCGGTGTGGCCGGCTTTCTTCGCGTTCAGGACACGCTTGGCCTTGATGAGGGCGTCGTTCGACGACAGGCCGACCGGCTTGTCGAGCAACAGCACGCCATCGACCAGATCGCGCGGTTTTTTCGCGGGACGTCCGTTCACTCTTTCTCCGCCGGATCGGCTGGCTGCATGCCGGGATTCGACTCGGGATTCGACTCCGGGTCGTCCTTGGCGCGCGTGGCGTTGGCCTGGTCGATCAGGGCCGACATCGCCAGGCCGCGCACGGTCGAGGTGTCGTGGAGGAAGTGCAGCGACGGCAGCGTATGGATGTGCAGACGCTTGCCCAGCATATTACGCAGGTAGCCGGAGGCCTTGTTCAAGCCTTCCAGGGTCTGGCGCACTTCTTCCGCGCTGTCTTTGAGCAGGGTGAAATAGATTTTGGCGTGGGCGTAGTCAGGCGTCAGCTGGACTTCGCTGATGGTGACCATGCCGACGCGCGGGTCCTTCAGTTCGAAGGCGATGAGTTCCGACAGGTCCTTCTGGATCTGGTCGGCCACGCGCAAGCCGCGCTGTGGGATGCTTTTACTGTGTTTAGCCATAATGTCTTGCTTGTTCTTTTGTGAACTTCTGTTCCGGGTTCGGGTCGGGGCCTGATGGAAAAAAGGGCCAGGCCCTCCGCGGCATTGCCGCGAAGCGTCCTGGCCCCATGGTACGCCAACGGCGTGGCTTACAGCGACCGCGCCACTTCGGTGACTTCGAACACCTCCAGGACGTCGCCGACCTGGATTTCATTGTTGCCCTTCAGCGACAGACCGCACTCGAGACCGGCGCGCACTTCCTTCGCGTCGTCCTTGAAGCGTTTCAGCGAATCGATCTCGCCGGTCCAGATCACGATGTTGTTGCGCAGCAGGCGGACCGAGGAGGTACGCTTGACCACGCCATCGGTGACCAGGCAGCCCGCGATCGCGCCGACCTTCGACACCAGGATGACCTGGCGAATCTCGACCTGGCCGGTGACGGTCTCGCGCTTCTCCGGCGCCAGCATGCCCGACAGTGCGGTCTTGATCTCGTCGATCGCATCGTAAATGATGCTGTAGTAACGGATGTCGACGCCGTTCGCCTCGGCCAGCTTGCGCGCCTGGGCGTCCGCACGGGCGTTGAAGCCGATGATGACTGCCTTCGACGCGGTCGCCAGGTTGACGTCCGACTCGGTGATGCCGCCGACCGCCGCATGGACGACCTGCACGCGCACTTCCGAAGTCGACAGCTTCTGCAGCGAGCCGACCAGCGCTTCCTGCGAACCCTGCACGTCGGTCTTGACGATCAGCGGCAGGTTTTTCACCTCGCCCTCGGCCATCTGCTCGAACATGTTTTCCAGCTTCGCGGCTTGCTGCTTGGCCAGCTTCACGTCACGGAACTTGCCTTGACGGAACAGGGCGATTTCACGCGCCTTGCGCTCGTCAGCCATGACCATCACTTCTTCACCGGCGCTCGGCACTTCGGTCAGGCCCTGGATCTCCACGGGAATCGACGGACCAGCCGAGGCGATCGTCTTGCCGTTCTCGTCCAGCATGGCGCGGACGCGGCCGAACGAGGAACCCGCCAGCACGACGTCGCCGCGCTTCAGGGTACCCGACTGCACCAGGATCGTCGCGACCGGGCCACGGCCCTTGTCCAGACGGGCTTCGACCACCAGGCCACGGGCCAGCGATTCGGTCGGCGCCTTCAGTTCCAGCACTTCGGCCTGCAGCAGCACCTGCTCCAGCAGATCGTCGATACCGGTGCCGACCTTGGCCGACACTGGCACGAATGGCGAATCGCCACCGTATTCTTCCGGCACCACGCCTTCGGCAACCAGCTCCTGCGTCACGCGGTCGGCGTTGGCGCCCTGCTTGTCGATCTTGTTGATCGCAACGACCAGCGGCACGCCGGCGGCTTTTGCGTGAGCAATTGCCTCTTTGGTTTGCGGCATCACGCCGTCGTCCGCAGCCACCACCAGGATGACGATGTCGGTCGCCTTGGCGCCACGGGCACGCATCGCGGTGAACGCTTCGTGACCCGGGGTATCCAGGAAGGTGATCATGCCGCGCGGGGTGTCCACGTGGTAAGCACCGATATGCTGGGTAATGCCGCCGGCTTCGCCCGAAGCGACTTTGGCACGACGGATGTAGTCCAGCAGCGAGGTTTTACCATGGTCGACGTGACCCATGACGGTAACCACCGGTGCGCGCGAGCTCGATTCGAACTCGGTGTGCTCGCCCTGGTCGGCCAGGATCGCTTCCGGATCGTCCTCGGCGGCAGCGAAGGCCTTGTGGCCCATCTCTTCCACCAGGATCATCGCGGTCTCCTGGTCCAGCACCTGGTTGATCGTGCACATCTGGCCCAGCTTCATCAGTTGCTTGATGACCTCGGACGCCTTGACCGACATCTTGTGCGCCAGTTCGGCCACGGTGATGGTTTCCGGCACGTGCACTTCGCGCACGATCGCCTCGGTCGGCGCCTGGAAGTTCGATTCACGATCGTCGCCATGACCGCGGCGGCCGCCACGGCCACCGCTGCGCCAGCCGTCACGGCCGCCTGCGGGTGCGCCACGGGTCTTGAGACCCTGGCCGCCACGCTTCTTGGCGTCGTCCGACCAGGTCGACGACACATTGGCCGACTTGATCGACTTCTTGTCGCCCGGCTTCTTGGCGTCGTCCTTCTTGACTTCGCCCGGCTTCTTGTCCGCAGGCTTGTGCAGCGTACCGGCGGCAGCGGCCGGCGCCGCTGGCTTCGGCGCCGGTTCCGGCGCCTTGATCACGCGGCGTGGCTGGCTCATCATGAGCTTGATCTGCGCCACTTCGTCGGCCACGGCCTTGCGTGCGCGCTCGGTGGCGGCAGCGCGTTCGGCGGCTTCCCTGGCGGCGGCTTCCTTGGCGGCCTTGGCGTCGTCGGCGGCCTTCTTGGCGGCCTCGTCGGCGCCGGCGGCATCCTTGCCGGCAGCGGCAGCTTCCTTGGCGGCAGCGGCGGCGGCGGCCTTCTCGGCGGCGTCGCGCTTGGCCTGTTCTTCGGCTTCGCGCTTGGCCTGCTCTTCAGCCGCCTTGGCTTGCGCCTTTTCTTCGGCTTCCAGCTTGGCCAGGCGTTCCTGCTTCTCGCGCAGGTCGGCCTCCTGACGGGCGATCAGCTCGGACTGGCGGCGCGATTCTTCCTCGCGGCGCGCCTGTTCGGCGGCGTCGATCACCGGCTCTTCCGGCGCCTTGGTCGTGACCAGGTCGTCGCGCTGCACGAAGGTGCGCTTCTTGCGGACTTCGACCTGGATGGTGCGCGATTTGCCCGACGAATCAGCTTGCTTGATTTCGCTGGTTTCCTTGCGCGTCACCGTGATCTTCTTCTTCTCGCCGGTATCGGCGGCGCCGTGGGTACGGCGCAGATGGTTCAGCAGCTTGTCCTTATCATCTTTCGACAAGGGATCTGACGTCGAGCTTTTCTCGACGCCGGCCGAACGCAGCTGGGTCAGCAGCAGGTCTGCAGGCATCTTCAGCTCGGTGGCAAATTGGGCTACGTTGTTACTCGCCATTCAGTCCTCTTTTCTACGTGTCGCGACAGATGATAAAGAAATGCTCAAGCTTTGGCCGTTTCTACCAGGCTCCAGGCTTTCGCCTGCAGTGCTTTCGCCCGGTCGTCGTACTTGCTGTCGACCAGTTTCATCTCGTCGTCGGTCACATCATTAAATTCACTCTTGATCAGGTCGCGGGCGCGGTCCGACGACAACGCCAGGATGGCGCCGAATTCGTCATAGGCCAACGCCGCGAATGCTTCGACCGTCTTGATGCCAGCCAGGCCAAGCTTGCCGGCAACGGTACGGTCCATGCCTTCCAGATTGACCAGAGCTTCTTCCATGCCTTCGAGACCTTCCTCGGAAGCGATCGCCTCGGTCACCAGCGCGTCACGGGCGCGGGTGCGCAGTTCGTTGACGGTGTCCTCATCGAACGATTCAATTTCCAGCATCTCGGAAATTGGCACGTATGCGATTTCTTCCAGGCTCGAGAAGCCTTCTTCAACCAGGATATCGGCCACTTCCTGGTCGACGTCCAGTTTTTCCATGAACAGCGCGCGGATCGCGGCCGTTTCTTGCGCCACCTTGTTCGCCGATTCCTCGGCGGTCATGATGTTGATCTTCCAGCCGGTCAGCTCGGACGCCAGTCGCACGTTCTGGCCCGAACGGCCGATCGCGATGGCCAGGTTTTCTTCGTCCACCACCACGTCCATCGCGTGCTTTTCTTCGTCAACCATGATCGACGAAACGTTCGCGGGAGCCAGGGCGCCGATCACGAACTGGGCCGGATCGTCCGACCACAGCACGATGTCCACGCGCTCGCCGCCCAGCTCGCCGGTCACGGCCTGCACGCGCGAACCGCGCATGCCGACGCAGGTGCCGATCGGGTCGATGCGCTTGTCGGCCGTGAACACGGCGATCTTGGCGCGCACGCCGGCGTCACGGGCCGCCGATTTGATCTGCAGCAGGCCCTGCTCGATCTCTGGCACTTCCAGCTCGAACAGCTTCATGATGAAGTCTGGCGCAGTGCGCGACAGAATCACCTGCGGGCCGCGCATATTGCGGTCCACGCGCAGGATGAAGGCGCGCACGCGGTCGCCGATGCGCAGGTTTTCTTTCGGGATCATCTGGTCGCGCGGCAGGCGCGCCTCGATCTTGCCCGACTCGACGATCGCATCGCCGCGTTCCATGCGCTTGATGGTGCCCGTCACCAGCGAATCGCCGCGCTCCAGGAAGTCTTGCAGGATCTGCTCGCGCTCGGCATCGCGCACGCGCTGCAGCACGACCTGCTTGGTGTCCTGGGCAAAACGACGGCCGAACTCGACCGATTCGATCGGCTCTTCGATGTACTCGTCGACTTCGATGTCAGGGATCTGCTCCTTGGCTTCGAAATGCAGGATTTCCTGGTCAGGCAGCTGCAGGCCCGCTTCATCCGGCACCACGTGCCAGCGGCGGAAAGTCTCGAATTCGCCGGTGTCGCGATCGATCGACACGCGAATGTCGACTTCGCCTTCATAGCGCTTCTTCGTGGCCTGTGCCAGCGCGAACTCGAGCGCACCGAAAACGACTTCCTTGTCGACGTTCTTTTCGCGCGCAAGCGCATCCACCAGCAATAAAATTTCGCGACTCATGCTTTGCGACTCCTAAAATCCACCTGTGGCACCAAACGGGCCTTGTCCAATTCGGCCAGCGTAAACTCCATCAACGCCGGGCCATCTTTACTGTCAAATTCCAAACCGACCTTGTCGTTCTCGACGCCGCGCAGGATGCCGGTATAAGTTTTCCGGTTTGCACTGCCCGGCACCGCGACGCGCAGCTTGACCGTGCACTCATGGCCGGCGAAGCGCGCGAAATCGGCGAGGGTCCGCACCGGGCGATCGAGGCCCGGCGACGAAATTTCCAATCGTTCGTAATCGACGTTTTCCACGGTCAGCACGTGCGACAGCTGGTGGCTCACCTTGGCGCAATCCTCGACCGTGATCGGGCCCTTTTCGTCCGCGTCGGCAGCCGGGAAATCGATGTATACACGCAGGATCCCGCGCTCGCCCCGCTCCACATCGACGAGGTCATAGCCGAGTCCACTGACTGTCGTGGCGATTAAGTCAAACTGCTGCACGGCACTTCTCCAGGGCTTTAAAACGATTTACCAAAAAAAAAATGGGCATCTGCCCATCTTTTTGTACCTACAACCCAACCAGATGAAAGCACTTGCACCAGTTTCACGCGCATTACCGCTCGCGGATACAACGTTCGGGAAGGACTTCGATTAGGCTGCAAATTATACTGCTTTTCCGCTTCTCTCGCAATCTCCATACCACAAATGAGATTTTAAACAACAGTTGGCAGGTTGCTATGGGCTAAGAGATATTTTACGCCTTTCCGCGGGCGGACGTCCGGCCTGCGCGCTTGCCCAGACCGGTCGAAAATCATGCTCAGCCGCGACGACCGCGGCGTGGCAGGCCGTGTTCCGAGCCGCGCGGCCCCTGCCCGCCGCGACGCCCGCCACCACCGGTGCCGGCGAAGCCGAAGGTGGTCTGCAGCGGATCCGGCTGGCGCGGACGGCTGCTGTTGCCAGCGCCTTTGCCGCCGCCCGCACTGGCGCCACGGCCCTTGCCGCCGCCCTGGCCACCGAAGCCGCCCTGGCGACCGCCGACCGGCTTGCCGCTCGGCACTGGACCGTTGAGGATGCCCTGGCCACGGGTGCTGCCAACCCGCGCCACCGGCGGACCGAAGGGATCGACATTGCGGTTGGCGTCGGCGCGGTCGATGCGATTGCCGTCGCTGCGATCGTTGTTGCGCTCGGCGCCACGGTTACCGTCGGCACGCATGCCCTCGGGACGCGGGCCCTTGCCCTTGTGGCCGCCCTTAACGTGCTTTTCGGGGGCAGCGCCCTTCTTCTCGACGCCGAAGGCCGTCATCAGGGCGCGCACGTCGTTTTCTTCCAGCTCCTCCCAGCGGCCGCGCTTGAGGCCGGTCGGCAGGGTCATGGCGCCGTAGCGGGTACGGATCAGGCGCGAAACGGTCAGGCCGACCGCCTCGAACATGCGGCGCACCTCGCGGTTGCGGCCCTCGCCGATCACCACGCGGTACCAGCGGTTGATGCCTTCGCCGCCGCCGTTCTGGATCTTCGAGAACGCGGCCTTGCCGTCGTCCAGCTCCACGCCGGACAGCAGCTTCTGGCGCATGCCTTCTTCGAGCTCACCCAGGGTGCGCACCGCGTATTCGCGGTCGATGTTGTAACGCGGGTGCATCAGCCGGTTGGCCAGGTCACCCGAGGTCGTAAACAGCAGCAGGCCTTCGGTATTGAAGTCGAGACGGCCCACAGCCAGCCACTTGCCGGCCTTCATCGTCGGCAGGCGGTCGAACACCGATGGACGGCCTTCCGGATCGTCATGGCTGACGATCTCGCCGGCCGGCTTGTGATAGACCAGCACGCGCGGCGGCTTGCTGCTCACGCGGCGCTGGATCAGCTTGCCATTGATGCGGACCGCGTCGGTCGGCAGGATGCGCTGGCCGATATGGGCCGGCTCGCCATTGACCGAGACGCGGCCGGCGACGATCAGCTCTTCCATGTCGCGGCGCGAACCCAGGCCGGCCTCGGCCAGCACCTTGTGCAGCTTCGGCGCATCGTCGTCGGCGGTCAGGTCGCGGCGCACCGGTTTCGCCGACGCGTTGCCGCGCGCGCCGTCGTTGGCGTCGAAGTCGCTCGACGTCACGAAGGAGAACACATTGTCGGCTTCGTTGCCCGGCTGCTGCTTGCCGCCCCTGCCCTGCGGCTGCTGCTTGCCGCCGCGGCCGATCTGCTTGGCCGGACGTCCGCCTTCGGTCGGACGCCCGCCTTCGGTCGGACGGCCGCTCTGCTGGCCGCGCTTGCCCTGCTTGTGCTGGCCGCGGCCGCGCGCTTCTTGCTTGCCCTCTTGCTTGCCCTCTTGCTTGCCCTCCTGGGCGCCTTCCGGCGCGACCTCGGGCGCCGGAGCGGCTTGCTCGGCGACAGCCGGCGCGGCGGCCTGCTGCAAGGCTTCGCGTTCGGCGCGCTTTTCGCGCATCTGGCGCGGGCCGCGCGGCTTGCGCGCCTCCTGGGCTGGAGCGGCTTCGACCGCGGCCGGCGCCTCGGCGGCCGGCGCTGCGGCCGACTCTTCTTTCGCGGCCTTGGTGGCGCGCGGCTTGCGGGCCTTGGGCGCAGGCGCGTCAAGGGCTGGCGCAGGCGCGGCCGGCTCGGCGGCCACCGGCTCGGCGGCGACGGCCGCCTTGCGGGTGCGCTTCGGCTTGGCCGGCGCGTCGGCCACGACGGCCTCGACCGGCGCGGTGTCGGCAACGGCAGCCGCCTTGCGCGTACGCTTCGGCTTGGCTGCTGCTGGCTCGCCTGCGTCCACAGGCTTGGTCTCGTTTTGTTCAGTTGGGTTCATCGTTCGTGTCTTTATTGTGCTGACCCGCCTCGGCAATCCCGTCATCAAGCGTGTCGCGGATCGGAACTTCAACGGGTGAAGTAGCTAAATCTGGTTCGTCGGCAGATGCGGAAGCATCCACCTTGTCAAAATTGTCATTCAATGCCGCCTCGAGGGCTTCCAGGCTGCGGCTGTCCGGGCCTTCGGCCAGCGGCTGCAGCGGCGGCAACTGGGACAGCGCCGCTAGGCCCAGGTCATCCAGGAACTGGCGTGTGGTGCCCAGCAGCGCCGGCCGCCCCACCACTTCGCGGTGGCCGACGACGTCGATCCAGCCGCGGTCTTCCAGCATCTTGATGGTCTGCGAATTGACCGCGACGCCACGGATCTCTTCGATGTCGCCGCGCGTGACCGGCTGGCGGTAGGCGATGATCGCCAGCGTTTCCAGCGTCGCTCGCGAGTACTTGGGCGGCTTTTCGGGCGACAGGCGGTCGAGGTAGGGCTTCATCTCGGGACGGCTCTGGAACCGCCAGCCCGACGCCAGGCTGACGATCTCGATGCCGCGCCCATCCCAGTCCTGGCGCAGTTCTTCCAGCAAGATCTTGATCGTATCGGCGCCGACGCCGGCGCCAACCTGCCGTCCTTGCGCGTCGACCTCGGCGAAGAGCTTCTTCATGCCGTGGATCGACATCGGCTCGCGGGCGCATAGCAAGGCGGTTTCGAGGACTCTCTTGGCCTCGTCAGTATTCATATCGCGATGTCGTCAATCAAACAATTCGGCCAATCGGGGTCGGGACAGCACCGATGCGAGCGGCGCGCATGCCTGCGTGCCATGCGCCGGGCCTGCCTGCGCTCTGCTGCCTGAAACCGGAATCCGTGGGCCCGGCGCGCTCAGTGCCGGAGCTATTACATGGCGGGCAAGGAACCCGCCAGGGGCAACCCGCCTGCGCGACGGGCCGCTGGTTGATCTTCATTGCGAAACGTGGAACTCGGCGGAACTCTATCTCTTAGGCACGCCCGCGATCGGGGCGTCGCCGGGGAGCGGCCTGTGCGGCACGCGAGTGGACGACGTCGTTTCTTCCAACTGGCGGCCATTGTAACCGATAAAACCCCGCAGCGGACAAGGGGGCGGCACTGCGATGCGCGCCAATTTGCGTCAGTCGGACAGTTTTTCCGACAAAATCGCCGACACGCCAAGGAATGCGGGGTAGTCGGCAGTGATCACATAGGTCGGCACGTCGGCCAGGTAGCCGGCGAAACGCCCCTTCTGCTCGAAGCGGCGGCGGAACGAGGAGCGGTCGAAGCGCTCGCCGAGGCGCGGCACGATGCCGCCGCCGATGTACACGCCGCCCTGGGCGCCGAGGGTGACGGCCAGGTTGCCGGCCACGGTGCCGAGCATGCCGCAGAAGGCTTCCAGGACGTCGTCGCACAGCGCGCATTCGCCGGCGAGCGCGCGGCGCGAGATCTCGGCCGCGCCGAGGCGCTCGCCGGGGCGGCCGGCGCGGTCGGCCAGCGCACGGTAGATGAGCTCGACGCCGGCGCCGGACAGGAAGCGCTCGAACGAGACGTGTTCGAATTCACGCCAGGCATACTGCAGGATCGCGATTTCCTGCTCATTGACGGGGGCGAAGCTGACGTGGCCGCCCTCGCTGCGCAGCGCGGTCCAGCTGTCGCCGCAAGGCACCAGGCCGGACACGCCGAGGCCGGTGCCGGCGCCCAGCAGGCCCAACGCCGCATCCGGCTGCGGCGCGCCACCGCCCACCTGGCGTTTTTGCTCGCCCAGGTGCGGCAGAGAACGCGCCAATGCCGAGAAATCGTTGACCACCAGCAGGATCTCGAAACCGCATTCCTGCCGCAAGGCTTCAGTGGAAAATTCCCAGTGATGATTGGTCATGCGCACATAGTCACCGTTCACCGGGTTGGCGATGGCGATCGCGGCGTGGCGGATCGGCGCCGCGCAGAAGGCCTTGACCGCAGGGCTGCCCAGGTAGGCGCGCATGGCCTCGCCGAGGGTGGCATGGTCGGCGCAAGGCAGCACCTCGACCGCCTCGAGCCGGCCCGGCCCCAGCTCCAGCACGAAACGGCAGTTGGTGCCGCCGATGTCGGCAAGCAGGCGGGCGCCGCCGCGGTGGAGGTGGTCGGTGGACGGGCTGAACGGGGAGGCAGTCATGGTGGTACACATAGAAGAGACGCCCAAGCTTACTAAATTCTTTGCCCTGACGACAAGTGTTTTCTGTAGTTTAGGTACACACCCCACAACAAAACGGATGCATGCATCTCATCACCCATCCATGCAGGCGTAGTAGAACTACTTTTAACGAGGTAGAGAGAATCGTGCCGCCGGCCGGCCGGCATGCCGCTCAGCAGGTCGCCGGATCGAGCCCGGGATCGTTGCCGCGCTGGGCGTTCCAGGCGTCGAGCCCGCCCTTGAGCGGCCGGGCGCGGTGGAAACCGTTGGCCATGAACTGGCGCGCCACTTCGGCGGCGGTGACGTCGTCCGGACAGCTGCAATAGACGACGATGTGGCGGTCGCGGTCGAGCGATGCCATCAGGTGTTCGGGCTGGCAGGCCTTGAAGATCACGGCGCCCGGAATCGCGGCTTCCATCTGTTGCGCGCTCAGGCTGCGCGCATCGACGATCACCGGATCGTGGCCGGCGTCGATCAGGGCCAGCACCTCGTCGATGTCGATGCGTTCGATCGCGCTGCGCGAGCGGTGGCGGCGCCGCTCGGCATACTTGAAGGCGATGAACAGGGCCAGCAGGCCGGCCACGATGGTCAGCGCCGTGCTGCCCATGGTCGAGAGCGTGTCGAGCACGCCGTCGACGCTGTCGTGGAACCAGACGCCGAGCAGGATGCCGGTGCCGCTCCAGAGCGCCGCGCCGCTCATCGCGTACAGCAGGAACAGGCGCGGGT
Source organism: Massilia oculi (assembly GCF_003143515.1). Classification (NCBI taxonomy): domain Bacteria; kingdom Pseudomonadati; phylum Pseudomonadota; class Betaproteobacteria; order Burkholderiales; family Oxalobacteraceae; genus Massilia; species Massilia oculi. Next base: position 1,721,592 of record NZ_CP029343.1, read on the forward strand.
TGACGCCCATCGCGCCCGACAGCGGCGCCGCGATGGTATTGAATCCGGGGATGAACTTGGACACCAGCAGCGACTTGACGCCGAACTTGCGGAAGCGGTCCTCGGTCTGGTTGACGCAGGAATCGGGCGACAGGGATATCTTGCACAGCAGCCGCAGGATGCGCTTGCCGTAAAAGCGGCCGGCGCGGAACCAGAAGGCGTCGCAGATCAGGCAGGCCACGATGGCCGCCATCCATACCAGGTGCCAGCTCACGTCGGCGGTAACCGAGAGCGCGCCGGCCACGATCAGGACCGGATAGGCGGGTATGGGCAGGCCGAACTGTTCGACGAGGACGATGCCGAACACGATCAGCACGCCATAGACTTGGAGGAGTTCGGCTAGCTGGGGCATCTTTGTATATTAGCGCAATTGTGTGGTTGATACAGGAACACCCCCTATTCCCTTTGGCGTAAGCGCAACGCCAGGGATGGATGCGTCATTTTTACAAGACACCTCGTGGAATCGCCGCCAGCAGCGAGCGGGTATAGGGATGCTGGGGGTCGCGATACAACGCGTCGGAATCCGCCATCTCGACCACGCTGCCGTGGTGCATCACCATCACCTGGTCCGAGATGTACTTGACCACCGACAGGTCGTGCGAGATGAAGATATAGCTCATGCCATATTCATCCTGCAGGTCTTGCAGCAGGTTCAGCACCTGGGCCTGCACCGAGACGTCGAGCGCCGACACCGATTCGTCGCACACCAGGATCTCGGGCCGCATGGTCAGGCAGCGCGCGATCGCGATGCGCTGGCGCTGGCCGCCCGAGAACTCGTGCGGATAGCGGCCATAGGCGGCGTCCGGCAGGCCCACCCGCCCCAGCAACTGGCGCGCCAGCGCCGCGCGCTCCATCTCGTTGGCGCCGATGCCGTGGATGCGCATCGGTTCCAGCAAGATCTGGCCCACCGTGAAACGCGGATTGAGCGAGGCATACGGATTCTGGAAGATGATCTGGATCCGGCGTTTATAGGCCTGGTATTCGCGGTCGGACATGGCCAGCAGGTCGCGCCCCTCGAACAGCGCCGAGCCACCGCTCGCGCGGTGCAGGCGCAGCAGGGTCAGGCCCACCGTGGTCTTGCCCGACCCCGACTCGCCCACCACGCCCAGGGTCTTGCCGCGGCCCAGGGTGAAGGAGACGTCCTTGACCGCCTTGAATTCGCGCTTGCCGAACAGGCCGTCGCGCAGCCAGAAGCTCTTGGCCAGGTTATTGACCACCAGCACCGGCTCGTCGTCCGGCGCCGTGCCGCGCACGCGCTGCGCCGGCGCCTGGCCGGGCTCGATGCGACCGCTCAGGACATCGTCGATCACCGGCAGGCGCAGCGGCCTTGCGTCGAGCGACGGCCGGCAATGCAGCAAGGCCTTCGTATACGCGTCGGCCGGCGCCCCGAACACCTGGCTGGCCGCGCCCTCCTCGCGCACCTCGCCGTGGCGCATCACGATCACGCGGTCGGCGATCTCGCCCACCAGGCCCAGGTCGTGGGTGATGAACAGCACCGCCATGCGGCGCTCGCGCTGCAGGCGCGCGATCAGGTCCATGATCTGCTTCTGGATCGTCACGTCCAGCGCCGTGGTCGGCTCGTCGGCGATCAGGAGGCGCGGCTCGCAGGCGATCGCCATCGCGATCATCACCCGCTGCTGCTGGCCGCCCGACATCTGGCTCGGATAGGCGTCGATCTTCTGCTGCGGATCGGGGATGCCGACTTCGTGCAGCAATTCCAGGGTGCGCGCGCGCGCCGCGCGCTTGGTCATGCCCATGTGCAGGCGCAGGACTTCGCCGATCTGGAAACCGACCGTGAACACCGGGTTGAGCGAGGACATCGGCTCCTGGAAGATCATCGCGATGTCCTTGCCGCACAGCGTGCGCTGTTCGCGCAAGGGCAGGCCGAGCAGTTCGCGGCCGGCGAAGCGGATGCTGGAACCGGGATCGATGATGGTGGTCTGCGCCGGCAGCAGGCCCATCACGGCCAGCGAGCTGACCGACTTGCCGCTGCCGGACTCGCCCACCAGCGCCACCGTGCCGGTCGCCGGCACGTCGAACGAGATGCCCTTGAGCGCCTCGAAGGTGTTGTTCCTGTCGGTGCGAAAGGCAATGCGCAGGTCTCGCACTTGCAGCAACGGTTCCTGGGTCATAGTGAGGGTCATTTGATCTTGGGGTCCAGCGCGTCGCGCAGGGCATCTGCGAACAGCGAGAAGCTCGTCACCAGCAGCGCCATCGCGCCGGCGGCGGCCGCCAGCTGCCACCACTTGCCGAGGATCAGTTCATTCTGCGCCTCGTTGAGCATGCTACCCCAGGAAACGGTGCCGACCGGCACGCCAAAGCCCAGGAACGACAGGATCACCTCGGCCTTGATGAAACCCACCACCAGGATCGACATCTGCACAAGCGCCACGTGCGAGACGTTGGGCAGGATGTGGCCGAACATGCGCTGCCAGGCCGAAGCGCCGATGGCATCCGCCGCCATCACGTATTCGCGCGCGCCATGCTTGATGTATTCGGCGCGCATCAGCCGATAGGGCCCGGTCCAGCCGGTCAGGCCGAGGATCAGCACGATGGTGGCGACGCCTTTTTGCTGGAGCACGGCGGCCACGGTCAGGATCATGAGGATCGCCGGGATCGCCGTGAAGATGCTGTAGAACCAGTTGAACAGGTCGTCGACCCAGCCGCCATAGAAGCCCGAGACGGCGCCGAACAGGGTGCCGAGCGTCACCGCCAGCAGGGCCGCCACCAGGCCCACCACGATCGAGGTCTCGCCGCCCTTGATGGTTTTCTTGACGATGTCATGGCCCCATTTGTCGGCGCCGAACGGCAAGGTAGTGCGCTTTTCCACTGGCGGATGGGTCTGCGCCACCTGCGCCTCGAGCTCGGCCAGCTCGGCTGCCAGCGGATCGAAGGCGTTCGGCGGCGTTGCGCGCGGCAGCTGGGCCTGCGCCAGCGCGCGCGCCGTGGCGTCGGCCCCGACGAAGGTGGGCGGCGCATAGTTGACCGCCACCTCGTCTTCCCAATCGCTGGCCAGCATGCCCGTGGCGGACAACAGCACCAGCAGCAGGAAGCCGGCAACGACGGCCAGCGCCGCCATCCCGACGCGGTCGGCGCGCAGGCGCCGCCATGCGAGCGCCCACAAGCCGGGCGAACGCGCATGCATATTCGTGTTCGTGAGCAGGGTCGTCATGATTACTTGAGCTGCACGCGGGGATCGACCGCCTGGTACAGCAGGTCGGCCAGCAGGTTGAACACCATGGTCGCGGCGGCCACGTAGACCGTGATCGCCTTGATCACCGGGAAGTCGCTGCGTTCGACGGCCAGGATCACTTCGCGGCCGATGCCGGGAATGCCGAAGAAGCGTTCGAGCAGGAAGGCGCCGATCAGCAGCGCCGGAAGGTTGGCCATCACGTGGGTGATGATCGGGATCGCGGCATTGCGCAGCACGTGGACCCAGACGATGCGGCGCTCCGACAAGCCCTTGGCGCGCGCGGTGCGCACATAGTCCTGCCCTGCCTCGTCGAGCACGAAGCTGCGGTACAGGCGCAGGGTCGGCGCGATCGACACCGCCAGGCCGATGATGATCGGCAGCAGCGCATAGCGCAGCAGGTTCTCGCCCAGGCTATTGCCCCAGCCCTGGACAGGAAACAGCCCCAGCTGGTAGGCAAACACGTACTGGAACACGATGATGTAGACCAGGATCGAGATCGACATCCCGACCGTGCAGGCGACCATGACGGCGCGGTCGGTCAGCGAGCCGCGCACGAAGGCGATCGCCAGCGCCAGCGCGATGCCGAACACGGTTTCCAGCACCGTGAGCGGAATCAGGACCGTGAGCGACGGCCCCAGGCGGCTGGCGATGATGTGGGACACCGGCTCGCCCGTGCTCCAGGCATTGCCGAAGTCGAAGGTCAGGATCTGCTTGACGAAGATCCACAGCTGCACGGAATACGGCTGGTCGGTGCCGAGCTGGCGCCGGATGTTCTCGATCGCGCCGGCGTCGGCCATCTTGCCGGCCAGGAGATAGGCCGGATCGCCGCCGACCCAGTTAAACAAGAAAAATACCAGCAGCACCACACCACCCATCGTCGGCAGCATCTGCCACAGCCGGCGCAGGACATAAGCGAACATCGTTCTCCCGATTTTGCGGATTGGGCGAATGAGCCGCCCTCAGGTTCGCCACCGAGCCAAATTCACGGTGGCAAAAAATGACACGATAGCGCATATCCGCACGCGCCGACAGACGCGCAATCTTATGCTCCGATAGTCGCAGGTTATTGCAACGTAATGACAATGGTATCAATAATTCGTATAAGAACCTTGCCCTCAGCGCCGAAGCGGACCTTCGCGTTTTCAGCAATTTCATGCCATTTAAATATAGTTTGAACGAATCAAATTCCATTTCAAACTATATTTCTCGCACTATCTATCGCGTTTCGAGTTTTGTGACTTTTGCGTGACTAGCATCAATAATTCAAATTGTAAAGACAAGTTATCGCGTAGTTGTATTTTTCTCCGTGCATACCTTACCAATTGACAGTATCTATTGGTCAATGTTTTTATTGCTAAGTAGTAAAAACATGTCGTGTCCATATCACACGGCGATTCACTGACTTTACTGGCCGGCGCAACCCGCTGCCAGGTCTTACGGGGAAGACTGACTATGATGGTTGAAACTGTGTTATCTCGATCGGTGCGGCTGATCTGCGCCGGCGGCCTTGCCGTCGCCTGCACCGCGGCCCACGCCCAGGAAACGGCGCCTGCCGCCGAATCGCTGCAACGGGTGGAAGTGACCGGCTCGCGCATCGCGACCGCGAACCTGGAAAGCGTCAGCCCGGTGACCGTGGTCAACGCCAAGGACATCAAGATGGAAGGTGTCCGTTCGGTCGAGAACCTGCTGAACAACCTGCCCCAGGTCTTCGCCGACCAGGGCGGTTCGGTCTCGAACGGCTCGTCCGGCACCGCGACCGTCAACCTGCGTAACTTCGGCGCCGACCGCACCCTGGTGCTGGTCAACGGCCGTCGCCTGCCGGCCGGCAGCCCGCGCAACACCGCGGCCGACCTGAACCAGATCCCGGTGGGCCTGATCAAACGCGTCGAAGTGCTGACCGGTGGTGCCGGCGCCATCTACGGCTCGGACGCCGTGGCCGGCGTGGTCAACTTCATCATGGACGACCGCTTCCAGGGCGTCCAGATCGACGCCAACTACCAGTTCTACAACCACGACCAGAACGGCGGCCCGGTGGCCGACGCCGCCCGCCGCCGCAACTTCGCGCTGCCGGGCGACAAGGGCGCCGACGGCAAGGTCAAGGACATCAGCCTGACCATGGGCGGCAACTTCGCCGACGGCAAGGGCAACGCCGTGGTGTTCTTCGGCTACAAGAAGGAAGACGCGCTGCTGCAGTCCGAGCGCGACTTCACCGCCTGCTCGCTGGGCGGCGCCAGCCGTGGCGACGTGTTCAATTGCGGCGGCTCCGGCACCAGCTTCCCGGGCCAGTTCATCACCGCCACCGGCCTGAAAACCGTGGCCGACGCCAACGGCAATGTGCGCAACTACGTGGCCGCCCAGGATGCCTACAACTTCGGCCCGCTGAACTACTTCCGCCGTCCGTCGGAACGCTATACCTTCAGCTCGTTCACCCACTACGACATCAACGACAAGGCGCGCCTGTACGCCGAGGCCAGCTTCCACGACGACAGCACCGTGGCCCAGATCGCGCCGTCGGGCCTGTTCGGCCTGGACGCTTCCGGCGCCAACGCGATCCGTTGGGAAAACCCGCTGCTGTCCGACGCCTGGCGCAGCGCGCTGGGCATGACCGGTCCCGGCGACACCGCCGACGTCGTCATCCTGCGCCGTAACGTCGAAGGCGGCGGCCGCCGCGACGACCTGCGCCACACCTCCTACCGCGGCGTGGTCGGCGTCAAGGGCGACATCGGCAACTGGCAGTACGACGCCTTCGCCCAGGTCGGCAAGGTGCTGTACTCGGAAACCTATTTCAACGACTTCTCGGTCTCGCGCAGCGCGCGCGCACTGAACGTGGTCCCGGGCGCCAACGGCCAGCCGGTCTGCGCCAGCACCCTCAACGGCGTCGACCCGAACTGCGTCCCGTACAATATCTGGAAACTGGGCGGCGTCACTCCGGAAGCCCTGACCTACCTGCAGACCCCGGGCTTCCAGAAGGGCCATACCTCGCAGACCGTGCAGGGCATCAACCTGTCGTCCGACCTGGGCGAGTACGGCATCAAGCTGCCGACCAGCAGCGAAGGCGTGGGCGTGGCGTTCGGCTGGGAACACCGTACCGAGAAGCTCGAACTGAACTCGGACGTGGCGTTCGAATCCGGCGACCTGGCCGGCCAGGGCGGTCCGACCAAGAACGTGAGCGGCCAGTTCAGCGTGCGCGACTACTTCGCCGAGACCCGCATCCCGATCCTGCAGAACGTGCCGTTCGCCGACCAGCTGACGCTGACCGGCAGCTACCGCAAATCGGATTACTCGACCGGCCAGGACACCGACTCCTACGGTTTCGGCCTCGAGTGGGCGCCGGTGAAGGAAGCCAAGTTCCGCTTCAGCTACCAGCGCGCGGCCCGCGCCGCCAACGTGGTCGAGCTGTACACCCCGGCCGGCCTGGCCCTGTTCGGCATGGACGTCGATCCTTGCGCCGGCGCCACGCCATCCGCGACCCTGGCACAGTGCGCACGCACCGGCGTGACCGCTGCCCAGTACGGCAACATCCTCAATTCTCCGGCCCAGCAGTACAACCAGATCATCGGTGGCAACACCAACCTGGAACCGGAAGAGTCGGATTCGTACACCCTGGGCCTGGTCCTGACCCCGACCCGCAACACCTCGCTGACCATCGACGCCTTCGACATGAAGGTCAAGGGCACGATCGGCGGCCTGCCGGCCTCGACCACCCTGACCCAGTGCCTGGAGACCGGCGACCCGCAGTTCTGCAGCCTGATCACGCGTGACCGCCTGGGCAGCCTGTGGGCCCTGGAAAGCGCCAACATCGTCGCCACCAACCAGAACCTGGGCATGAGCTCGACCAAGGGCGTCGACCTGGGCGCCAACTGGAACACCAAGCTCGGCGCATGGGGCAGCCTGAACCTGTCGCTGATGGGCACCTACCTGAAGGAGTTCAAGCAGGAAGACTTCCCGGGTTCGGGCGAGTACGACTGCGCCGGCCTGCACGGCACCACCTGCGGCGTGCCGCTGCCGAAATGGCGTCACAAGGTGCGTGCGGTGTGGGGCACCCCATGGCGCGGCGTGGAGCTGGGCGCGACCTGGCGCTACGTCAAGGGCACCGACCTCGACTCGAGCAGCGACCAGCCTCTGCTGAGCGGCAGCTTCCAGGCAGCCGACGCACGCCTGGGCGACCGCAACTACCTGGACCTGACCGCCGGTTGGCAGATCAACCAGATGTTCTCGCTGCGCGGCGGCATGAACAACGCGCTGGACAAGGATCCTCCAGTGTCGGGCGTGGTGGCTGAAGTCTTCGGTAACGGCAACACCTACCCACAGGTGTACGATTCGATGGGCCGTCACGTGTTCCTGAACCTGACCGCCAAGTTCTGATCGGCTGAGCTGGAACAAAAACGGCGCACCTCGGTGCGCCGTTTTTTATTTTCCCAAAGTTCTTAGTCTTGTCGCAGGCGGCGCTGGCGCACCGCCGCCGCCAGTCCTTCCAGCACGCCGACGCTGGTCTCCCAGTCGATGCAGCCATCGGTCACCGACTGGCCATAGGTCAGTTCCTTGCCCGGCACCAGGTCCTGCCGTCCGGCCACCAGGTGCGATTCGATCATCACGCCGACGATGCGGTCGTCGCCGCCCGCGATCTGGGCCGCGATGTCGGCGCACACCGGCACCTGGTTCTCGGGCTTCTTGGAACTGTTGGCATGCGAGGCGTCGATCATCAGGCGGCTGGCCAGGCCCAGCGCGGCAATCTGCTTGCAGGCCTCCTCGACGCTGGCGGCATCATAGTTCGGCATCTTGCCGCCGCGCAGGATGATGTGGCAATCCTCGTTGCCCGAGGTCGACACGATGGCCGAATGGCCGCCCTTGGTCACCGACAGGAAGTGGTGCGGCTGCGACGCCGCCTTGATCGCCTCGGTCGCGATCTTGATATTGCCGTCGGTGCCGTTCTTGAAACCGACGGGACAGGACAGGCCGGAAGCCAGCTCGCGGTGCACCTGCGACTCGGTGGTACGGGCGCCGATCGCGCCCCAGCTGACCAGGTCGGCGATGTATTGCGGGCTGATCACGTCGAGGAATTCGGTGCCGGCCGGCAGGCCCATCTCGTTGATGTCGCGCAGCAGCTCGCGCGCCATGCGCAGGCCGTCGTTGATGCGGAAGCTGTTGTCCATGTAGGGGTCGTTGATCAGGCCCTTCCAGCCGACCGTGGTGCGCGGCTTCTCAAAATAGACCCGCATCACGATCTCGAGTTCGCCCTTGAAGCGCTCGCGCTCGACGACCAGTCTGCGCGCGTACTCGAGCGCCGCCTTCGGGTCGTGGATCGAGCATGGTCCGATCACCACCATCAGGCGGTCGTCCTGGCCGTGCAGGATGCGGTGCAGGTCGACCCGCGCGCCGCTTGCTGTCTGCTCGGCCTGCGGGGTCACCGGGAACTCGCGGATCAGGTGCGAGGGCGGCGTCAGTTCCTTCATCTCACGGATGCGTAAATCGTCGGTGCGGGGCATGCTGGGACTCCCTTTCGTGCTGTTCTGTGCTGGTCTTGTTCAGGACTGGAAATAAAAAAACCGCCATCGCTGGCGGTTTGTCTGGATGCTGCCGGGACGTTTTACTGCGCGTACCCGCCGCTATTCCACCGCCAGGGGCTGGAATGGCTAAAGTAAAAAAAGCGGGTAAAGAAAGCGTGGCGCATGGTGTCGTCCGGGTTTGGTCGAATTGACTATAACAACAAGGCATGAAAGTTGGCAAGCCTTTTGTCGCGCGTTACACGCTTGTACAGACAACAATCGGTTGCAGCAATCTGACATCCCTGGGTGCGCGTGGGCGCCACCTTACGCGCATCTTGCGCTATCTCATTCCAGACATGGCTACCGATGCAACAGTCGATTCAAGCCCGGCTGCCGCGCGTGTTGATTGTAGACACGACCAAGTGCCAGGGGAATTGATCTGCGATAAGGATCAAGCCCTCCACCCGCGCGGCATCCGAATCTTCCCATCCACTGGAGTGTCGGACCATGACTGAAACCCTGCTTTCCCGTTCCGTGCGCCGCCTGTTCGCGGGCGGCGGCGCCGCCGGCCTGGCGCTCGCCGGCCCCGTGCTGCTGGCCCTTCCCCACCCTGCCGTCGCCCAGGAGGCCGCTCCCGTGGCCCGGGTCGAGATCACCGGCTCGAACATCCGCCGCGCCCAGGCCGAGACCGCGTCCAGCGTGCTCACCGTCAACCGCAACGACATCGAGCGCTCGGGCAAGACCACGGTGGCCGAGCTGCTGCAGACCCTGGCGGTCGACAACCAGGGCTCGGTGCCGATGAGCTTTGGCAGCGGCTTCGCGGCCGGCGCCTCCGGTATCTCGCTGCGCGGCCTGGGGACGGCCTCGACCCTGGTGCTGCTCAACGGCCGCCGCATGGCGCCCTACGGCCTGGCCGACGACGGCCAGAAGGTCTTCGCCGACCTCAACGTGATCCCGACCGACGCCGTCGAGCGCATCGAGATCCTCAAGGATGGCGCCTCGGCCATCTATGGCTCGGACGCGATCGCCGGCGTGGTCAACATCATCCTGCGCCGCAACTTCCAGGGCACCAGCGCGCGCGCACTGTACGGCAGCGGCGAGGCCGGCGACGGCCAGCAGCACAACCTGGCCCTGGCCTGGGGCTTCGGCAACCTCGACACCGACCGCTACAACGTGCTGTTCAACGTCGAGTACAAGAACACGCAAGAGATCTGGTACCGCGACCGCGGCAACCGCGACTACATCGGCAAGATCGACCTGCGGCCCTATGGCTATTCGGCCCAGGAAGGCTTCGGCGGCACCGGCGCCATCACCGGCAACAACCAGTCGGGCAACGCCATCAACGGCAATGTGCGCAATCCCGACACGCTGGAATACTACAACCGCGGCAACCTGGCCGGGCCCGGCTTCACGCGCACCTTCCCGGGCGCCGCCTGCGGCAATTTCACCAGCCATCCGCAAGGCGATCCGGGCGGCGGCTGCCTGGTCGACTCGGCCTTCCTGTACAACCAGATCCAGCCCGACAGCGAATACCTGTCGCTGTACAGCCGCGGCACACTCAAGCTGCAGGGCAACACCGAGGCCTACGCCGAACTCAATCTGTACAACAGCCTGGCCCAGTCGAGCAGCACGCCGAACCCGATCGCGGCCAGCGTCGGCTATCCCGGCGGCCCGGTCAGCAACGCCGGCATCCAGCTCGGCGCCGAGCACCCCGACAACCCCTATTTCGGCCGCGCCGCGCGGCTGCGCTACCTGCCCTTCGACGTCGGCCCGCGCCAATCCGACATCTCCTCGACCTTCATCCGCGCGCTGTTCGGCGCGCGCGGCACCAGCGGCGCCTGGGACTGGGATACCTCGCTGCTCTATTCGCGCAGCAAGGTCGACAACGAGCGCCGCGGCTACCTGCTGCGCGACGCCACCTTCGCCCTGCTCGATCCGACGCCGGAGAACGTGGCCGCGGCCCAAGCCAATCCCGGCTACCGCGCCCTGCCGGCCGGCACCTACTGGCGCATCGCCGAAAGCGCGGGCCTCAATTCTCCGGCCGTCTACGCCGCCCTGTCGCCGACCATCGCGAACGACGCCGAGACCGAGATCGCCCAGGTCGACTTCAAGGCCACGCGCGAGATCGGCAAGCTGGCCGGCGGCGCCGTGGGCGTGGCGCTGGGCGCCGAGTTCCGCCACGAATCGGCGCGGCTGGATCCGACCGCCGGCACCGAGCGCGGCAACATCATCGGCCTGGGCTATTCGGCCTATGACGGTCAACGCAACGTGCTCGGCATTTATGGCGAAGTGCTGGCGCCGGTGCTGCCGGGGCTCGAACTTACCGGCGCCATGCGCTACGACCACTTCACCGACGTAGGGGATGCCTGGACCCCGAAGGTCGGCGTCAAGTGGAACCCGCGGCGCGAGCTGGCGCTGCGCGCCACCTGGGCCAAGGGCTTCCGCGCGCCCAGCCCGGCCGAAAACGGCGTTGGCGGCCTGGCGGCCTTCGCCAACGCCACCGATCCTGCCCGCTGCGCGCTGGGCGTGCAGACCGCCTGCAGCCCCGCATCGGTGTCGGTCATCACTTCGCCCAACCAGGACCTGAGCCCGGAGCGCTCGAAGAGCTGGAATATCGGCGCGATCTGGGACCCGCTGCCGCGCACCAGTTTCTCGCTCGACTTCTGGAACATCAAGCGCAAGAACGAGATCAACCAGCAACAGATCGACGCCGCGATCGCCGCCGGCGACGTGGCGCGCGACCCGAGCACGGCGGTGCCGACGATCCCGGGCGACCCCGGCGCGATCACGGCGGTGCTGGCGCGCTACGTGAACTCGGCCGAGACCGAGGTGCGCGGCATCGACCTGGACGCGCGCCAGGGCTTCGGGCTGCCCAACAACTGGGGCACACTGACCTTCGACGCCAAGTACACCTACCTGGACAAATGGGAGCGCACCGAGAGGGACGGCACCACGCGCGACTACGCTGGCACCCATGGTAACTGCGACGTCAGCAACTGCATGGGCACACCGGACCACAAGGCCAACCTGCGCGCGACCTGGGAGCGCGCCAACTGGCGCGTGTCAGCCAACCTCAACTACCGGGGGCCGATCGACAACACCTTCTTCAAGGACGATCCGGAAGGCTGCGCCAGCCGGTTCGCCAACGGCGACGACGCGCCGAGCGACTGCGAACTGGCCTCGTTCACCACGGTCGACCTGGTACTGCGCTGGAAGCCGCAGCCGCGCTGGGAAATCTACGGCTCGATCCAGAACGTGTTCGACAAGCAGGCGCCGCTCGATCCGCTGACCTATGGCGCGGTATCGTACAACCCGCTCGACTACTACGGCGCGATCGGCCGCTTCTTCACGCTGGGGGCGCGATACGCGTTCTGAGCTGGCGGCGGTCGAACGCGTGGACGGTGGAGGCCACCACCCTATGCGCATATCACGTAGGGTGGCCGGGTTTCCCGTCCACGCGTCCAACCCACGTCAATCGACCAGTCCACCCCATATCGACGGAACAGCCCTCAACCGCCGAAGTGATAATTCAACTCGACCCACCCGGTCCGCCCCGCCGGGCTGTAGCTGCCCACCGCATAATTGGGCCAGCCGCCGGTCGTGTCGTGCTTGATGCGATCGAACACGTTGTTGACGATGGCCGACAGGGTCAGGCGGTCGTTCACGCGATACACGACGCTCGCATTGACCAGCGTGGTCGGCGTCAGGTAGTCGGTCTGGGCCGAGTTCGGGATCTTGCCGTAGCGGGTCGCGAACACGGTCGACGACCAGGCGCCGCCGTTCCAGTTCAGGCTGGCCGCCAGCTTGTCCGGCCAATCCGAGCTGGTGAGCGAATTGAGTTCGTCGCGCACCGTGTCGCCGGCAAACTGTTTCGAGCGGCGGGTCAAGGTCTTCGAGTAATTGCCGCGCAAGGTGAACGTGCCCCAGGCCGCGGTGCGCAGCGCATAGCGGGCGCTGACGTCGATGCCGCTGCTCGATTCCTGCGCCGCATTGATCGGGTTGACGCGGATCTCGCGGATCTCGCCCGGACGCACCGGCGAATCGGTTGCGTAGCGCGTGATGCGCGAGATCGTGTCCACGCACAGCGAAGAACCGATGTCCAGCGAGCCCAGGCGGCAGGCCGCTTCGTCGCGCAGCAGTTGGTCGGCCGACAGATTGGTCACCAGGTCGTCGATCTTGATGTCCCAGTAGTCGATGGAGGCATCGAAGCTCGTGCTCGGCGACCAGACGATGCCGGCGCCATACGACTTGCCCTGCTCCGGCTTGAGGTCGGCGCTGCCGTACTGCACGTAGTCGGCGCCGGGCGAGTAGCTGGCGAATTCGCAGTTCGCCAGCGGCTGGCCGGTCACGCCGCAGCGGTAGTGGTCGGTGGTCGACGAGTAATAGCCGGTGCCGCGCGCCTTGTAGATGTAATTCATGTCCGGCGCGCGGAAGCTGGTGGCGTAGTTGGCGCGCACCAGCAATGCGCGCGTCGGCCGCAATTCCAGGCCGCCGGCGTAGGTGAACTTGCCGCTGTCGCGCTCGGCGAATTCATAACGGTCGTAACGGCCGGCCAGGGTCGCGGTAAGGATTTTGTGCAAGGGGATGCTGACCTCGGTGCCGAGCGCATAGCGGTTGCGGGTGCCGGCCGTGACCGCGGTGTTCGGCGCCAGGTTGAAGTAGCCCGCGTTGATGCGCTCGTCGGGCGCATTGGTAAAGCCCTGGCGGCCGGCCTCGGCCACCACCGCCAGTTGCAGCGGGCCGGCCGGCAGCTGCAGCAATTCGCCATTGGCGCTGGCCGATACCGTATGGGTCCAGGATTCGTCGTCGCTTTCGGCATAGCCGGTGATGGTCCCGAATTCGTCCGGGTTCACGCGGGTCGCCAGCCGCGCCTGGTCCGGCGCATAGATGGCGACGCCGCTCGCGTCCGTTCCCAATCGCGGCCCGAGGAAGAAGCTGTCGATGTTCGACAGTGCGCGCGGGGTCTTGCCCTTGCTCTCATACCAGGATGCGCTGTAGCCGGCTTCCCACTTCCAGCTGGTCCCGGGCACGATGCCGCGTGCGCCCAGCGAGGCGGCAACGGCGCCGTCTTCCCAGAAGCGGTTGTAGCGCGACAGGCCGCCCATCTCTTCCGGGGACATATAACGGGTCCAGGCTTCGTAATGGCCCGTGTTCCGGTTCAGGAAGTAGCCGTTGTTCAGCGAATTCGAGGTCCACGATGGGCCGCGCGTATTGTTGACGGTGTCGTTGTGGCCTAGCAGGACGTCGGCGAACAGCGTCGTGCTGTCGTCGAGTTCATAGGTGGCGCTGCCGAACGCATTCTTGCTCTGGTTCCGGGTCTGCACCGACCAGTAGGTCGGGCTGACCTTGTTGCTGGCGCAATAGTTGCCGGTACGCGATGCGTAGTTGACGACGCTGCCGCCGAACAGGTCGCCTAATTGCCCGCAGGTCGCGCCCGGATCGATGTAGCGGCCCACGGTGGCGTCGCGGCGCGACAGCATATTGGTAGGCAGGCCCGAGCGTTCGGACATGAAGTCGCGCTGGTAGGCGCCGATCGGATTGCGTTCCGAGAACTCGAGTGCGAACACGGTGCTCAGGCGATCGAACTGCCTGCCGCCGGTGAACTGCACGCGCCGCTCGGCGCCGCCGCCGCGGCTGGTGCCGCCCAGCTTGACGTTGACGTCGAAGCCTTCGGCCTTCTTCTTGAGGATGATGTTCACCACGCCGGCGATCGCGTCGGAGCCGTAGATGGCCGAGGCGCCGCCCGACAGGATCTCGATGCGCTCGACGATGGACGAAGGGATATTGGCAAGGTTGGTGAAGTTGACCGTGCCCTCGTAGGCGATCGGGAAATCGGCCAGTCGCCGGCCGTTGAGGAGCACCAGCGTGTGATTCGGCCCCAGGCCGCGCAGGCTGATGGTGTTGGCGGACGGCGTGAAGGTATTGCCGAAGTCGGCGCCCTGCACGAAGCCGCTGTTCTGCACCTGGTTGTTCAGGGCGTCGAACACGTTCTTGTAACCCTGGCGCGTGATGTCGTCGCCGGTGATGACGGTGACGGCCGACGGACCATCCAGCTGCGCCCGGGCGATGCGCGAGCCGGTGACGAGAACCGACGCGGGCGCGGCACTGGTGCTGGCAGCGGCGACTGGCGTGTCGGCGGAGGTCGACGCCGCCTGGGCGTGGGCGAGCAGCGGCGCGCCAATGGCGGCGGCCAGTAGATAAGTTTGTTTCATCATGGGCTTGTTTTTATTGGGGAACGAACTCTAACAAGCCGGCCAGTCAGTACAAACGAATTATTTTGAGCAACTTTATGAGAATAATGTTTGGCGCTGGCCGCGCCAATAAAAACGCCCGGCGCAAGGCCGGGCGTTCGTGTCTACGACAGGAAAAGCGGATCAGGCCGTACCGCCCACCGTCACCCCATCGATGCGCAGGGTCGGCTGGCCGACGCCCACCGGCACGCTCTGGCCTTCCTTGCCGCACACGCCGACGCCCGAATCCAGGCGCATGTCGTTGCCGATCATCGAGATGCGGTTCATCACGTCCGGACCATTGCCGATCAGGGTCGCGCCCTTCACCGGATAGGTGATCTTGCCGTCCTCGATCATATAGGCCTCGCTGGCCGAGAACACGAACTTGCCGTTGGTGATGTCGACCTGGCCGCCGCCGAAGTTCACCGCGTACAGGCCGTTCTTGACGGAAGCCAGGATTTCTTGCGGGTCCTTGTCGCCAGCGCGCATATAGGTATTGGTCATGCGCGGCATCGGCAGGTGGGCGAACGATTCGCGGCGCGCATTGCCGGTGACCGGCATCTTCATCAGGCGCGCATTCATCGTGTCCTGGATATAGCCCTTCAGGATGCCGTCCTCGATCAGCGTGGTGCACTGGGTCGGGTTGCCTTCGTCGTCGATGTTCAGCGAACCGCGGCGGTCCTGCAGGGTGCCGTCGTCGACCACGGTCACGCCCTTGGCCGCCACGCGCTGGCCGATCATGCCGGCATACGAGGACGAGCCCTTGCGGTTGAAGTCGCCTTCCAGGCCGTGGCCGACCGCCTCGTGCAGCAGCACGCCGGGCCAGCCCGGTCCCAGCACGATGGTCATCGGACCGGCGGGGGCCGGACGCGCCTCCAGGTTGACGCAGGCCGACTTGACCGCCTCGGTGGCGTAGCGGTCGAGCACCTCATCGTCGAAGTATCCATAGTCGAAACGGCCGCCGCCGCCCGAGGAGCCGACTTCGCGCCGGCCGTTCTGCTCGGCGATCACGGTCACCGACACGCGCACCAGCGGACGGATGTCGGCCGCCAGCACGCCGTCGCTGCGCACCACCAGCACCACGTCGTATTCGCCGGCCAGGCCCGCCATCACCTGCACCACGCGCGGATCTTTTGCGCGCGCCATTTTTTCCACGCGCTCGAGCAGCTTCACTTTCGCGGTCGCGTCGAGCGAAGCCAGCGGATCGTTGGGCAGGTACAGTGAACGGCCGCCGGTCGGCAGCGCGCTGCCGGCCACCTTGATGCGGCCGGCGCCGGCGCGCGCGATGGTGCGCGTGGCGGTGGCGGCGTCCAGCAAGGCGCGCTCGGAAATCTCGTCGGAATACGAAAACGCCGTCTTGTCGCCCGAGATGGCACGCACGCCGACGCCCTGGTCGATCGAGAAGCTGCCGGTCTTGACGATGCCTTCTTCCAGGCTCCAGCCTTCGCTCTTGGTGAACTGGAAGTACAGGTCGGCGTAGTCGACCTTGTGCGTAAACATCGTCCCCAGCGCGCGCAGCAGCTTGCCCTCGTCGAGGCCGAATGGCGTCAACAGCACGTCGCGGGCGACGGCGATGGAGGAAAGGTTCGGTTCGAATGGAGTCATGGTTGCGTTCGGTATTTTCTGGGATAGGTCATTGTGCCATATCCAGTTCTTTCACACTGGACGCATGCTGGACGCGTCCATGCAGTCCTTACATCTTGCGGTGACGCAATGCCGGCAAGCTCTCGCGCACCCCGGCCAGGTAGGCCGGATCGAGCTCGCCGCTGATCACGCCCTCGCCCTCCGGCAGCACCGCCTTGACTTCGCCCCAG
This sequence comes from Massilia oculi, assembly GCF_003143515.1. Classification (NCBI taxonomy): domain Bacteria; kingdom Pseudomonadati; phylum Pseudomonadota; class Betaproteobacteria; order Burkholderiales; family Oxalobacteraceae; genus Massilia; species Massilia oculi. The sequence continues at coordinate 1,738,354 of NZ_CP029343.1, forward strand.
GGGTCGACCAGCATGCTGTGTCCATAGGTGCGGCGGCCGTTGACGTGCGTCCCGCCCTGGGCCGCGGCCAGCACATAGCACTGGTTCTCGATCGCGCGGGCGCGCAGCAGCACTTCCCAGTGCGCGCGGCCGGTGGTGTGAGTGAAGGCGGCCGGCACGATATTCAGGACACAGTCGCCCATCGCGCGGTACAACTCGGGGAACCGCAGGTCGTAGCACACCGACAGGCCGACCCGGCCGAACGGCGCATCGAACACGCCCACCGTCTCGCCCGGCACGATGGTGCGCGCTTCGTCATACGACTCGGTCCCCTTGTTGAAGCCGAACAGGTGGATCTTGTCGTAGCGGCTCATCGACCGGCCCTGCGGGTCGTACACCAGCGTGGTGTTGAGCACCTTGCCGGCTTCTGGCGAGACCATCGGCAAGGTGCCGCCGACCAGCCAGATCCCGTGTTCGCGCGCCAGTTCGGCCATGCATTCCTGGATCGGGCCGCTGCCCGGCCGTTCCGCATGCGCGACCTTGTCGGCATCGCCCATGCCCATGATCGGCCAGTATTCCGGCAAGGCCACCAGGGTGGCGCCCCGGCCGGCGGCCTCGGCCACCAGGCGGCGCACGGTGGCCAGGTTTTCGCCGACCTCGGGGGTGGAAACCATCTGGATCGCGGCTACGGTCGTCATATCACTCCTTCTTGGCTGGCTCAGTGGCTGGTGCAGTGGCGGCCGCCGCCGGGTTATCGATCTTCGTGATGACCGGCGCCTTCCACGGCCCCGTCACCTGCATTTCATAGGTCAGCGCCTTCATCACCGGCGCGCGCAGGAACAGCTGGGCCAGATAGCCCCCAGGCCGATCACCGGGTTGACCGCCAGGCCATACACCAGCGGTCCGGTGCCCAGGTTGAATTCAGGGATCACCACCACGCGCAGGTTGGTCGATTCGTTGGCGATGTCGGCGCTGCCGTCCATCAGGACGGTGGCCGCCACCCCATGCATTTTAAGATTGTCGGTGCGCACCACCCCGCGCTGGATCATGGCATTGGCGCTGATGCCGTCGAACGCCAGGCCTTCCGAGAACACGTCGTGGAAATCGAGCTTGAGCAGGCGCGGCAGCGCTTGCAGGCTGAGCACGCCCAGCAGCTTGGCGGCGCCCGGATCCTGCTTGAGGAACTGGCCCGATTCCACGTTCATCTCGATCTGGCCCGACAGGCTCGGGATGTCCATCGCATACGGCAGGCCGGCCCAGGAGATATCGCCGCTCAGGGTGCCGTTGCCGCGCCCGATCGTGCCGGGAAAGCCCAGGCGGTCGAGCAGCTTGCCGGCGTCGTCCAGGTGGAGCGCGAAATTCAGGCTGGTATTGCTCTTGCCATCCTTGGTCAGCCAGCGTCCGTTCGCTTTCAACTGGCCATCCGGATTGGCGAGCAGGACGCGGTCGATGCGCCACTCGCGGCCCGCCAGCGCGCGTACATTGCTGGCGCGCAGTTCCAGCCGGCCGAGGCGCTTGTCGAACAGCTCGAACTGGTCGGCCACGATGTCGAGCGAGGGGATGGTGGCGCTGGCGCCCCGGTTCGACTCCAGCAAGTCCTTGACCTCGGCCTCGGCCGATTCGGGAATCGTGAGCGAGGCCAGGCGCGCCGTGACCTTGCCCAGGCCGCTACGCGTCTCGGTCCAGGTGAGGTAGCCGCTGGCCTGGCGCGAATGCAGGTTCGCCTGCCAGGTATCGCGCGTGTGGGTGGCGCCGACCACCACGTCGGCCACGCGCCGCTCGCCGATGGTCAGTTCGCTGATGCGTCCGGCCAGCACGGTCGGCAGGATGTACTGGGTGAAGTCGGCGCCGCCTCCGGCAGCCGGCGCCGGTCCCGCCATCGCGCCCGGCGCCGGCAAGGCGGCGCCGGCATCCGCATCCGCCCCGGCGCCGGCGATGGCGCGCCCGGCCGCCAGCCAGTGGTCGATATTGAGCGCTTGCGAGTCGACGTGGACCATCATGCCTTCGTCCGGCAGCGGCGCCGGCACGTTGACGCCGATGCCGCCCTGGGTCACCCGCCAGGGGCCCTTGCCCTGCTTCTCGCGCAGGTAGCGCGCCGCCAGGTTCGGGCCGACGCCGACGCGGATCTCGTCGCGCCCCAGGCCGGCCATGGTGGGCGCACCTTCCAGCACGAAGCTGAGCGGCAGGCTGGCGTCCGCGGCCTTGTTCAGCGGGTGCGGCAATTCGACGCCCAGGCCCGACAGGCTGGAGTCGATGGCGATCGTGCGCCGGCCTTCGCGCACCACGATCGTGCCGGTGTAATGGGTGCTGCCCGACAGGCGCTCGGCCAGGCGTCCCAGCGCCGGCGCCGGCGCCGTGCGGCGCATGCCCTCGGCCGACAGCACGCCGTCGAGCAGCACCCGGGTGCTGCCGTCGCGCTGGGTGCCGCCGGCCACCGAGACCGGCTCGCCCAGGAAGTTCGCGCGGATCGCCTCCAGGCCGAAGCCGTGATCGTGGAAATCGATCCGGCCCTGGGCGCTTTGCAAGGTCGGCAGTTCGGGGAACAGGCTGACGTCGTTGTTCTGCAGTTGCAGGCTGCCCTGGACCTTGGTGTCATGCAGGTGCGACAGCGGCATGCGCAATTTCAGGCCCAGCTTCGCATTGCCGCTGCCGCGCGTGTCTTCGGTGAAGTGGTCGATCCAGTCCAGCACCGGCGTCACCGACACATAGCGCAGGAATTCCTGCAGCGGCCCGGCGCCCTGGCCGTCGATCTCGAGCATCATGTTCTCGTGGGCGCCGAGATCGGGGATCACCGCCTTGACGTTGGACAGCGCCACGCCCAGGGTGCGCAGGGTCTTGCCATGGATCTCCATGCGCGCCCGGTCGAATGCGATGCTGCCGTCGATCGCCTCGGCCAGCGGCCACAGCGGCGTGCCGTCCGGATGGCGGTGGCCGGGAGCGTATTCGAGGCGCGCCCCTTCCAGCCGGCCGCTCACATTGAATTCGCCGCGCGCGCGCTCGGCGGCGTTGGCGGCCTTGAACGGGAAGTGCGCCAGGTCACCGCGCAGGCGCAGGCTGGCGTCGCGCAGGCGCCCGCCCTGCAGGGCGCCGACCAGCCAGTCGTGCAGGCTGTGCGGGGTGGCGAGCGGCAGGAAGCGTCCGATCTGGTCGATCGCGAAGCCGTCCAGGCTGCCGCTGAAGTCGGCGGTTCCAGGACCGTGGCCGGGCGCCAGCGGCAGCACGTGGCGCCCCGAGATCTCGCCGCTGAACCCGCCCTGGCGGAACGTCAGGTCGTCGACTTCGACTTCCAATTGCTGCCCCGGATCGAACTCCCAGCTGGCCTTAAGCGCCAGCCGGTCGAACGGCATGCGCGGCTCGGCGAACCAGGCCGGCATGAACAGCGCCAGTCCCTGCGAGTCCAGCGCCACGCTGCCGCCACGTTCGTTCGCGTCGATGTGGCCGCTCAGGTGCTCGAAGCCGGGCGTGGCGGGCCGCGCCGGCAGCGCCGGGACGCCGCCCTGGGCGGCCCGGGCCGGGCGCGCGGCGACCGCATTCAGGGCCAGGTCGGCGACGTCGCCGCGGATGCGCCAGCCGCTCACGTTCGGGTAGCGCCCATCCCATTCGGCGCTGACGTCCTGCAGCATGCCGCGCGGCGCATAGTCGGCCAGCAGCTGGCGCTGCACCGGCGTGACCGGCAGGTACTGGGCCAGCGCCGCCAGCGCGCCGATGTCGAGCCCGCGCGCGCGCAGCGCGCCACGTTCGGGTTGGCCGTTCTTCGCGGGACGCCAGGTTTGTTCGAGCGTGGCCGGCGGCAGCGCGCGGCCGCCCTCCACCACCACCGCGAAATGATCGAGGCGGATCGTGTGGCCGTGGGCGCCGAAGGTCGGCTTGCCGTCGGCCCCGTTCGGCAGCAATTCCTCGCGCGCCGACAGGCGGCCGCTGACGCGCGCCAACCGCAGCGGCGCGATGTCCTTGCCGAGGCGCGCATTGACCCCGGCCAGGGCCAGGTCGGCGGTGAAGCCGGCCAGGCGCGCCTGGTCGAAGCCGAGCCAGGCGCGCAGCGAACCGCGCCCCCGCTCGAGCTGGATCGGATAATCGACGAAGCGCCTCCAGGCGCCGAGGTCGACGTCGCGCAGGTCTGCGTACAGCTCGCCCTTCCAGCGCAGCACGTCCGACGGCCGTTCGCCGAAGCGGTGGCGGAACTGGGCGCGCACGTCGATCGGGCTGCCCAGCGCGCGCGGCGGCGTGGCCTGCAGCGCGAAGTGGTGGGTGCCCCAGCGATTGAGCAAGGCCAGGGTCACGCCTTCCAGCGCCAGCGGCGGCGTGCCGCGCAATTCATCGGTCCAGTCGACCCGGCCGTCGCGAATCACGATCTCGCGCTGGCGCAGCAGCCAGTCGGCGCCACCGCCGCCGGTCTTGTTGGGGTCGAGCCGGATGCCGGCGACGTCGATCACGCCATCCAGGCCGCGCCGCACCGCCAGCTGCGGCCCCTTGATCTCGAGCGAGGCGAAGCGCGGCTCGAAAGCGGCCACGCTCCACCAGCCCAGGGTCGCATCGACCTGCGGCAGCGCCAGCACCTGGCGCCCGTCGCGGTCGTGCAGGCGCACCTCGGCCAGCGAAAGCGCCGGCCGCAGGCCGTGCCACGAAGCGGCCAGGCGCGCAATCGTGACCCGGCTGCCGAGGGCATTGCCGGCCATGCGCTCGATGTCGCTCTTGTACAGGTCGATGTTTGGGAGGATGGCGTAGCGCAGCACCAGGAACAGCACGGCGAGCGCGAAATACACCAGCAGCACGAGCTTGATGGTAAAGCCAAGCACGTGGTGCGACGCCAGGTTGGCCATGCGGTAGGCCGAACGCAGCCGCCGCCAGCGCACGGCGAGCGGCGATGCCGCAGCGGGCGCCTGCGGATCCGGGTTGTGCATCAAGGTGCTAATAACAAAGGCTCGCCGTAAAGTTAACTCTTGAATAAAACAGGTCGCTTGCAACAGTTGCGGCGTCTACCTTACCATCGGTGCTGACCCAGGCAGCGTATTGTGTCCGATGAGCGGGCCATTCTACCGCATCGCACATGAGCCGGACCTTAAAAACGCCCCCCTGCCGGGCGACACCGACCCGCGGCATTTACCAGGATTGACGATGACCCCAGCTTCCCCCGCCTGCGCTTCCCGCTTCGTCCAGCGTTGGCTCGACGCCGCTCCCGAACGCGCCGCCCAATTGGCCGAACTGTCATCATTATCGCTGGGCGGCGCCGATTTCCGCGCGCTATTGGAACGCGAGCTGGGTAACAAGTTGCCACTGGAACGGGCCATGCGCCGCGTGCGCAACCTGCTGGTCTCCACCATCGTGGCGCGCGACCTGGGCGGCCAGGCCGACCTCGACGAGGTGGTCACGGCCATGACGGCCTTCGCCGACTTCGCGATCCAGACCCATGTCGCCGCCCTCACCGACGAGCTGGTGGCCAGCCACGGCATGCCGATGGGCGAGGAATCCGGGCGCCCCCAGCACCTGATGGTGCTGGCCATGGGCAAGCAGGGCGGCGGCGAACTCAACGTCTCGTCGGACATCGACCTGATCTTCGTCTATCCGGAAGAAGGCGAGACCGCGGCCGGCCCCGGCCAACGGCAGTTGTCGAACCATGAGTTCTTCGTGCGCCTCGGGCGGCGCCTGAACGCGGCCCTGTCCGAGGTGATCGAGGACGGCTTCACGTTCCGGGTCGACATGGCGCTGCGTCCCAACGGCAAGTCCGGTCCGCTGGCGGCCAGCCTGGGCATGGTCGAGGAATACCTGATCGTCCAGGGCCGCGAATGGGAGCGCTATGCCTGGGTCAAGGCGCGCGCCGTCACCGGCGCGTCCGAGGACATCGCCGCGCTCGACGCCATCGTGCGTCCCTTCGTGTTCCGGCGCTACCTCGACTTCGGCGTGATCGACGCGATCCGCAATATGCACGCCCAGATCCGCGCCGAGGTGAAGCGCCAGGAGCGCCTGCATCCCGAGCGCAGCCACAACGTCAAGCTGGGGCGCGGCGGCATCCGCGAGATCGAGTTCCTGGCCCAGGTGTTCCAGCTGATCCGGGGCGGGCGCGATCCGGCCTTGCGCGAACGCTCCACCCGCAAGACCCTGCTCCTGCTGGCCGAGCGCGAGCTGCTGCCGCAAGAGACGGTCCAACGCTTGCTGCAGGCCTATGTGTTCCTGCGCAATCTCGAGCACCGCGTGCAATACCTGGAAGACGCCCAGACCCACACCCTGCCGGCCAACCCGGACGACCGGCTGGCGGTGGCGCGCATGATGGGTTTTGAAGACGAAGCCACCCTGCTGGACCGGCTCGACGCGCAGCGCCGCTATGTGGCCCAGCAGTTCGACGCCATCTTCGCCGACAAGGAAAAACCCGACGACAAGCCGGACGCCCCCGCCCTGGCCGACGAACTGGACAATGTGGAGGCGCTCGCCGCCCGCCTGGCCGCGCTCGGCTTCGACGACGCCCGCACCGCCGCCAGCCGCCTGGCCGCCACGCTGCAGGGTCCGCGCCTGTCGAACATGCCCGACGCCAGCCGAACAAGGCTTCAAGCGCTGGTGGAAGCCTCCCTGCCGCTGGTGGCCACCGTGGTGGATGAGGCCGGGATCGGCAGCCACGCCGCCACCCTGGGCCGCCTGCTCGACCTGTTCGAGGCGATCGCGCGCCGCTCGGCCTACCTGTCGCTGCTGACCGAATACCCGCACACGCTCGAGCGCGTGATCCGGATGATCAACGCCAGCGGCTGGGCCGCCACCTTCCTCACCCAGCACCCGATCCTGCTCGACGAACTGCTGGACGACCGCAATGCCGGCGCCGGCGACCTCGGGCAGCTGGCGGCGCTGCTCGACGAGCATCTGCTGGAGGCGGCGGGCGATACCGAGCGCCAGCTCGACATCCTGCGCGAAGCCCACCATGCGCAGCTGTTCCGCCTGCTCGCCCTGGACCTGGCCGGCGAGCTGTCGGTCGAGCGCCTGGCCGACCACCTGTCGGCGCTGGCGGACATGATCGTCGGCGCCGTGGTCAAGCACGCCTGGCGCACGGTCAACGGCCGCCATCGCGAAGAACCCCGCTTCGCCGTCATCGCCTACGGCAAGCTGGGCGGCAAGGAGCTGGGCTATGTGTCGGATCTCGACGTGATCTTCCTGTACGACGACGAGGACCAGGACGCACCGCCCCTGTATGCGCGCCTGGCACAGCGCTTCATCACCTGGATGACGGCCCATACCGCGGCCGGCATCCTGTTCGACGTCGACATCGCGCTGCGGCCGGACGGCGCCAGCGGCATGCTGGTCTCGTCGGTGGCCGCCTTCGAGCGCTACCAGAACGATTCCGCCTGGCTGTGGGAACACCAGGCATTGACGCGCGCCCGCTTCTGCGCGGGCGAACCCGCCATCGGCGCGCGCTTCGAGGCGATCCGCGAGCAGGTGCTGCGCAAGGACCGCGCCGCGCAAGAGGACCGGCTCAAGGAAGACGTGGTCAAGATGCGCCAGCGCATGCGCGACGCCAACGTCAACCGCAGCGAACTGTTCGACCTCAAGCACGATGCGGGCGGCATGATCGACATCGAGTTCATCGTGCAATACCTGGTGCTGCGCCACGCCGCGCGCTACCCGCAGCTGACCGCCAACGCCGGCAATATCGCCCTGCTGCGCATCTGCGGCGAGCTGGGCCTGATCGATGCCGGCCTGGCGGCCGAGGTCGCCGGCGCCTATCGCGCCATGAGGAAGCTCCAGCACAGCGTGCGGCTGCAGGGCCAGGACAAGACCCGGGTCGACCCCGGCCTGGTCGGCCATCATCCGGACAGCGTGCAGCGCCTGTGGCACGCCTGTTTCGGCGCCTGAATCACCTCTCTCCTTCCTCTTCCTCCCATTGCTCGTGTGCGCACCACCCCGGTGCGCATGCGCGCTCATCGCACCAAAACTACTCAGCCATACACCCCATATGCACCATGACTAAGTCATTGAAATTCCTGACTTTTTGGTCATTTACTTTCTTTTTGATAACTGTTGTTTTTGCCACTAAAAATGCCTGATGGCGCGTTGACATTGATCAATACGGAATGGTTCCATACAGATGTGTATGCACTACGGAACAGCCCGTTACCCACGGGTTTCCGCATGCGCACGGGTTGCACTTATTAATCATAAAGACTGTTCCCCCCCGGGTGGAACGCAGGATGGAGAGCACATGCAACAACGTACCAAGATCGCATTGGCCGTCGCGCTCGCGCTGCCGGCAATGAGCGCCATCGCGCAGGAAGCACTGCAGCGCGTCGAAGTGACCGGTTCCCGCATTCGCCAGGTCGACCTGGAAACCGCGCAGCCGGTCCAGGTGATGAACCAGGAACAGATTCAGAAGAGCGGCCTGGTCACCGTCGGTGACATCATCAACAGCCTGTCCTCGGCCGGCGTACCGGCATTCAGCAAGGGCACGGCCCTGGGCGCAGGCCGCGACCAGGGTGGCCAGTTCCTCGACATGCGCAACCTCGGCGCCCAGCGCCTGCTGGTGCTGGTCGACGGCAAGCGCTGGAGCCAGTCCGTCAACGGCTACACCGACATGTCGACCGTCCCTTCGGCGCTGATCGAGCGCGTCGAGATCCTCAAGGATGGTGCCTCGTCGATTTACGGTTCGGACGCGGTCTCGGGCGTGGTGAACATCATCCTGAAGAAAACCATGCAGGGCGGCCAGGCCAGCATCTACCATGGCCAGAACGAAAAGAACGACGGCAAGACCAAGGATTACTCGCTGGCCTATGGCGCCGGCGATGACAAGGCCTCCCTGCTGTTCGGCGTGACCTATACCGAACAAGGCGAAGTCTGGGCCAAGACGCGCGACATTACCGCGACCTCGAACGGTCCCGATCGCCCGAACTCGGCGCTGGGCACCGGCCCGTGGGGCCGCATCCGCCAGGTGAATGCGGCCGGCGGCCCGACCGGCTTCGACCGCGTCCTGAACCACACTGGCGGCCCGCTGGGCGATGGCGTCGGCGCCGATTCGCGCAACCCGAACAACTATCACACGTTCACCAACGCACCTGACGACCTGTTCAACTCGACCAGCCAGATGCACTTCCTGACCCCGAGCAAGCTGACCTCGCTGTTCGTCAAGGGCGAAGTCGCGCTGCCATGGGACATGAACTTCAAGACTACCGCAATGTATGCCGACCGCAAGTCGTCGCGCACGGTCGCCGGCTATCCCCTGAGCTCGACCTCGCAGGCGAAATTCCCGGTCTACGTCGACAAGAACAGCTACTACAACCCGTACGGCAACCAGGTCGCCGGCGCTGGCAATGGCCAGGACCTGTTCTTCTACCGCCGCACCATCGACGTGCCACGCGTGACCGACAACAGCAGCCGCACCCTGCACATCGACGCCACATTGGAAGGCGAATTCGAACTGCGCAGCCTGCCATGGAACTGGAGCGTCGGCTACAACCACAGCAAGGTCGAGGGCCTGGTCCAGGGATACGGTGACCTGAACCTGGTCAACCTGAAGCGCGCCCTCGGCCCGTCGTTCATGAACGCCTCCGGCGTGGTCCAGTGCGGCACCCCGAACGCGCCGATCGGCCTGGCTGAATGCACGCCGTTTAACATTCTCGGCGGCCCATCGGCCTCGACCCAGGATGCGCTGGACTACGTGATGTCGACCTCGCAGGCAACCTACAGCTCGGTCGTCAATAGCGCCACCGCCGACATCACCGGCGAACTGTTCACCCTGCCGGCCGGCGCCGTCGGCGTCGCGGCCGGTATCGAACACCGCGAAGTGCGCGGCGACGACATCCCGGGCCAGTTCGAGCAATCAGGCTACTCCTCGAGCCTGGCGGGTAACGCCACCTACGGTCGCTATACCGTGCGCGAAGCCTATCTCGAAGCCAACATCCCGCTGCTGAAAGGCCTGCCCGCCGCCGAACTGCTGAGTCTGAATCTGGCGACCCGCTATTCGGACTACTCGAACTTCGGCTCGACCACCAACAGCAAGGCCAGCTTCATGTGGAAACCGGTGCGCGACGTGCTGGCGCGCGGCACCTATGCCGAAGGCTTCCGCGCCCCAACCCTGGGCGACACGTTCGGTGGCGGCTCGCAGACCTTCGCCAGCTACCTGGACGTGTGCGACAGCGCGTTCGGCGAGGCGGCCAACAATCCAACCGTCGCAGCGCGCTGCGCAGCCGCCGGCGTACCAGCCGGCTTCCGCCAGAAGAACCAGACCGGCGGCAACGTGAGCGCAACCGGCGCCCAAACGCCATTCCCGTTCACCACCGGCGCCGGCAATGCCTTCCTGCAACCGGAATCGGCCAAGACCCGCACCTTGGGCCTGGTCATCAGCCCATCGAGCGTGCCAGGCCTGTCGGTCTCGGTGGACTGGTTCAATATCCGCATCGAGAACCGCATCTCGGGCGTGTCGGCCACCGACACCCTGGAAGAGTGCTACGTGAACAACGTGCAGAACTTCTGCTCGCTGATCAAGCGTGACGCGACCGGCCAAGTGGTTGACCTGCAGATTGGTAACACCAACCGCGGCAAGACCGAGACCGAGGGTGTCGACGTGGCGATTAACTATCGCCTGCCACGCACCGCCTGGGGCCAGTTCGGCATTCGCAGCGAGACCACCTACACCGATTCGTTCAAGGAACAGTCGACGCTGGATTCGGAATGGGTGGAATACGCCGGCGAGTACGACATCTTCCGCGTAAAGTCGAACACCTCGATCGACTGGAGCCTGGGCAACTGGAACGCGACCTTCACCGGCCGCTTCTACAGCAGCCAGAAGAACCGCTGCTGGACCGCCAACCCGGCAGTCTACTGCTCGGATCCGACCGCCAAGACCAGCTGGGGTACAGGCTACAACCGTCACGGCGAAATGTGGTACGCCGACCTGTCGGTGGGCTATGCCCTGCCGTGGAACGCGAAGATCCTGGTCGGCGCGAACAATCTGTTCGACAAAAAGCCTGAGATCAACTACAGCGCTGCGTCGTCGACCGGCGGCAACTCGTCGTCGTCGGCGGTGAGCCCGGAACTGCCAATCGACCGCTTCTTCTACGTCCGCTACAACCAAGCCTTCTAAGCAATTTAATTGCTCAAAAAACCCGCCCGGCGCAAGCCGGGCGGGTTTTTTTTCGCGTTTCCAAATTTAGATCATTTATTGACCTCGCAGTCAATTACTTGTCAAATTCATCATCCATAAATACACATTTCTGCAACACATTCGTCATGCAGACGTTTTAGCGTTGACAGTCATGCACTGCGAATGTTTTTATTGCTGCCTTGAAAAGTCGATTCACCAATCCATTGGCGATTTTCAGCGAGTCGCTTCGCGACATTTTTCGGTGGCAGTGCCCTTCCCCATGGTGCCGCCGCGTCTTCACCCCTAGGAGTTTTGCAACATGATGGAAACACTCTTGTCCCGCTCGGTGCGTGCGATCTGCCTCGGCGGCATGACCCTCGGCATGACCGCAGCGATCGCACAGGAAGCTTCGGCGCCTCTGCAACGCGTCGAAGTGACCGGTTCGCGTATCCGCCAAGTCGATCTGGAAACCGCACAGCCAATCCAGATCATGAACGCGGAACAGATCGCCAAATCCGGTCTGGTCACCGTTGGCGACGTCCTGAACAACCTGTCGTCTGCTGGTGCTCCTGACTTCAGCCGTTCGGGCTCGCTGACCTCGAACACCGAAGCTGGCGGCCAGTACGTCAGCCTGCGCAACCTGGGCGCGAACCGCCTGCTGGTCCTGGTGGACGGCAAGCGCTGGACCCAGACCGTTGCCGGCTACACCGACCTGTCGACCATCCCGTCGGCCATGATCGAGCGCATGGAAATCCTGAAGGATGGCGCTTCGTCGATCTACGGTTCGGACGCGATCGCAGGCGTGATCAACATCATCCTGAAGAAGAACATGCAGGGCGGCCAGCTGTCCCTGTACACCGGCCAGAACGAAAAGAACGACGGCAAGGCCAAGGACTTCTCGCTGACCTACGGCGCGGGCGACGACAAGGCATCGCTGATGTTCGGCCTGTCGCACACCGAACAAGGCGTCGTGTGGCCGGGCACCCGCGCACAGACCTCGACCTCCTACGGTCCTGCGCACCCATATGACGGCTTCGGCGCCGGCCCATGGGGCCGCATCACCCCGGTGAATCCGGCCAATGGCGGCTCGCTGACCAGCGCCGCAGCTGGTGGCTTCAACAAATACCTGAACCACACCGGCGACTGGACCGGCAACGGCGTCGGCGCCAACTCGCGCGACCCGAACAACTACCACGCGTACACCGGCCTGAACGAGGACAAGTACAACTCGAGCCAGGACATGCACCTGCTGTCGCCGAACAAGCTCGACACGCTGTTCGTCAAGGGCGAAGTCGCCCTGCCGAAGGACATGCGCCTGAAGACCACCGCGATGTACTCGCAACGTGAAGCGCTGCGCCAGATCGCCGGCTATCCGCTGCAGTCGACCTCGCAGGCCAACTATCCGGTCTACATCGACAAGGACAGCTACTACAATCCGTACGGCAATCAAGTCGCCGGCGCCGGCATGGGCCAGGACCTGTTCTTCCAGCGCCGCACCATCGAGCTGCCGCGCCTGACCGAGAACGAAAACCGTACCCTGCACATCGACGCGACCCTCGAAGGTGAATTCACCGTCAAGGACCTGGCGTGGAACTGGAGCGTCGGCTACAACCACAACAAGGTCTCGGGCACCGCAACCGACAGCGGCAACATCAACCTGCTGAACCTGAAGAACGCCCTGGGCCCATCGTTCATGAACGCCTCCGGCGTCGTGCAGTGCGGCACCCCGGCCAATCCGATCGCCCTGGGCAGCTGCACCCCATGGGACATCCTGGGCGGCCCATCGGCCTCGACCCCGGAAGCCCTGGCCTACGTCAACACCAACGGCACCAAGACCTACGGTTCGACCATCAACAGCGCCACCGCCGACCTGGCCGGCGAACTGTTCCAGCTGCCAGCCGGCGCCGTCGGCCTGGCGGTCGGCGTGGAGCACCGCGAAGTCAAGGGCTCGGACGTTCCTGACCAGTTCTCGCAGTCGGGCTATTCGACCAACCTGTCGGGCCAGCCGACCTACGGCCGCTACACCGTGCGCGAAGCGTACGCCGAGCTGAACGTGCCAGTGCTGAAGAACCAGCCGTTCGCAGAACTGCTGAGCTTCAACGTGGCGACCCGTCACTCGGATTACAGCAACTTCGGCGTGACCAACAACAGCAAGTTCAGCTTCATGTACAAGCCGGTCAAAGACGTGCTGGTCCGCGGTACCTGGGCTGAGGGCTTCCGCGCTCCGACCCTGGACGACATCTCGGGCGGCGGTTCGCAGTCGTTCGATACCTTCCTGGATCCATGCGACACCCGCTTCGGCGAAGCAGCGCGCGATCCTGCTGTCCAGGCACGTTGCGTCGCCGCCGGCACCAGCCCGACCTACCGTCAGCTGATGCAGGCAGGCACCCCGATCACGAGCTCGGGCGGCACCCAGTCGCTGGTGGCGTTCAACTCGGGCGCGGGCAACGAATTCCTGCAGCCTGAAACCGCAACCACCAAGACCGTCGGCTTCGTCTACAGCCCATCGTTCGTGCCTGGCCTGAGCGTTGGCCTGGACTGGTACAACATCTCGATCGAGAACCGCATCACCGCCATCGGCGCCGACTACGTCGCCGAAGAATGCTACATCCGTGGCAATGCGAACTACTGCGGCGTGATCGGTCGTGATGCAGTGACCGGCCAGATCAACCGTCTGTCGCGCGGCAACGCCAACCTGGGCGAAATGGAAACCGAAGGCCTGGACCTGGCGATCTCGTACCGCCTGCCACGCACCGCCTACGGCCAGTTCGGCTTCCGTAACGAAACCTCGTACGTCGACAAGTTCCGCACCCGTGACGGCGCCGGCAGCGAGTGGAACAACTACGCTGGCCTGTACTTCTACAACCGCGTGAAGTCGAACACCTCGATCGACTGGTCGCTGGGCGACTGGAGCGCCACCTGGGGCTTCCGTTACTACAGCCCGGTCAAGGACAGCTGCTGGGACGTCGACGAGGGCATCGAGTGCAACATGCCTGACTACAAGAGCTACTCCTACGGCACCGGCGCGAACAAGCTGGGCTCGGTCACCATCCATGACCTGAGCGTTGGCTACAAGACCTCGTGGGACGGCCGCTTCCTGGTCGGCGTGAACAACGTCTTCGACAAGAAGCCTCGCGTCGTGTACGAATCGGCGGCTGACGCATCGAAGGTCGATGCCGACCTGTCGCTGGACCGCTTCTTCTACGTCCGCTACACCCAGAACTTCTAATGGAACGGGGTCGCAAGACCCTGTCCTGAGCGGTTCAGCGAATGCCCGTCCGGCCTTGCCGGCCGGGCATTTTTTCTTGGGCGCCCCGCCCTGCCGCCGCCGACGCGGTATCATGGCGGTTTGCCCGCGCCACGCGCCGCCCCATCCCCCACTGTATGACCATCAAACTCAAGAACGATAAAGACATCGCCAAGATGCGCGTCGCCGGCCGCCTGGCCGCCGAAGTGCTGGAAATGATCAAGGAATACGTCGTGCCCGGCGTCTCCACCGAGGAACTCGACCGCCGCTGCCACGACTACATCCGCAAGGTGCAGAAGGCTACCCCGGCCAATGTCGGCTACCACGGCTTTCCCAAGACCCTGTGCACCTCGATCAACGGCGTGGTCTGCCACGGCATTCCGAGCGAGAAGGACGTGCTGAAGGACGGCGACATCGTGAACATCGACGTCACCGTGATCAAGGACGGCTGGCACGGCGACACCAGCCGCATGTACTTCGCCGGCACCCCGCGTCCCGACGCGAAGAAGCTGGTCGACACGACGTACGAGGCGATGATGGCCGGGATCCGCGCCGTGCGTCCGGGCGCGCGCCTGGGCGACGTCGGCCACGCGATCCAGAAGCTGGCCGAAGGCGCCGGCTATTCGGTGGTGCGCGACTACTGCGGCCACGGCATCGGCCGCGTCTACCACGAAGAGCCGCAGGTGCTGCACTACGGCCGCCCGAACACCGGCCTGTTGCTGAAGGAAGGCATGACCTTCACGGTCGAGCCCATGATCAATATGGGAGAAGAGGACGTGATCCAGCTCGACGACGGATGGACCGTGATGACGCGCGACGGTTCGCTGTCGGCCCAGTGGGAACACATGATCGTGGTGACGAAGAACGGCTTCGAAATCCTGACGCCGTGGCCGGACGCCTGATCCGACCCAGTAAGTGAAAAAACCGGGTTCCTCGCGGAACCCGGCTTTTTTTTGTCCTGCCCACGGCGCACCGTGGGCAGGAATCCTGGCAACTTAGAACTTGTAGTTGCCGGTGACGTACAGCTGACGGCCCAGTGGATCGGCGTAGCGCGGGTCGAAGCCGACCTGGTGGCCCGACGATGCACGCAGCGACAGTGGCGGCTTGCGATCGAAGATGTTCTTCATGCCGGCGCGCAGCGTGAAGGCATCGGTGAACGCATAGCGGCCTTGCCAGTCGAAGGTGGTGAACGACGGCACTTCGAGGCGGAAGCCGGTCACGTTGACGCCGGTGTCCAGGTTACGCACGGTCGCCGCCGCGTCGGTGTAGCCGTTGCGGTAGTTGACGATCAGCGAGTTCGACAGTTTGCCGGTGTCGAGCGAGGTCGACAGGCGGACGATGTGGCGGAACGTGACGGCATTGTTGATGCCGAAGTAGTTCATGCTGTTGGTCCACTGGTCGCTGGTGCCCGGACGGGTATAGTCCGACTTCAGCATGTAGGTGCCGTTCAGGGTCGTGGTCCAGGTGCCGAAGCCGAGGCGCTGGCGGGTGGTCATGTCCCAGTCGATACCGCGATTGTGGGTCTGGCCGATGTTCACCGACGAGCGCAGGAAGGCCCAGTAGGTGTTGCCGGTCGATGGTTCGGTATAGGTCTTGAACAGTTCGCGGAAGGTGGCCGGGTCGGCCCAGGCCTGCTGCTCGCTGACCGAGCTCACCGCATCCTTGATCTTCACGTCCCACAGGTCCAGACCTGCCGAGAAGCGCGACGACGGTTCGAAACGCATGCCGACCGTGAACTGCTTCGAGGTTTCCGGACGCAGGTTTTCGTTACCGGCCGACAGCACGTTGTACTGGGTGGTGCCCGGGCGGCACAGGGTCGGATCCTGGATCGGGCAGCCCCACGACGACGCGGTGAAGCCGGCGTTGACGGTCGGCGACGCGATGTCGGTCATCGCCGGGGCCTTGAAACCGGTACCGTACGAGCCGCGGAACAGCAGCTGCTGCATCGGCTGGTAGCGGAACGAGACCTTGTACGTGGTCTTCGACTGGTCTTCCCCGAACTTGCGCTTCTGCAGCGAATCGTCGATCGCCGAGATGCTGTCGTAGCGCAGGGCGGCGGTCAGTTCCAGCTCCTTGGTGACTGGCGCCAGCACTTCGGCGAATGCGCCGACGTTGTCGCGCTTCATGTCGTACGCGGCCGGGGCGTTGAAGTTGTAGATCACGCCGTTGACGGCGTCGGCCGACGGCGTCTGCTCGTAGCTGTACTCGCGGTAGTCGGCGCCGATCGCGAGCTGCGACACGCCGCCCGGGAGCGCGAACAGTTCGTGCGAACCGCGCACGTCGAAGGCCTTCAGGGTGGTCGACGCTTCACGGATCGAACCATGGAAGATCGAGTTGGCGATCAGCTGGCGGGTAGCATCGCTCTGCTCGCCGATCGGGGCGAACGGGTTGAAGGCGTTGTTGGCCAGCATCGAACGGAATTCGGCGTTCTTCATGTAGCCGCCGACGTAGCGCTCGTCGATCGAGTTCTCCGACCAGGTCAGCGCGCTGTTCACGGTCCAGCCGCCGACTTCGCCGTCGACGCCGACCACCGCGTGCTTCGATTCGGTGATGGTCTGGCTGTCGCGGGTGCCCCAGTCATAGGCGCGGTAGTTGCCCGAGACGGTGTTGACGCGACCGAGTTGGGTGGCGTTCAGGTAAGGCGCGACGTACTGGTTGAACTGCGGCGAGCCGGCGGCGATCGAGAACGGCGCGGTGTTCGGCGCGATGCGCGCGGTCAGGTCGAAGCGCGAGTAGGCGATGTCGGTGAACGCTTCCCAGTTGTCGCCGAGCTTCTTGGTGCCCTTGACGAAGAAGCTGTCACGCTTGTTTTCCGGGACCATCTCGACGGTCTGGATGTAGTCGAAGGTGCAGTTGCGGGCGGTGGTGCCGTTGTTGTTGATGCTGACCACGTTCAGGGTCGGGCAATTACCGTTGGCCAGCAGGTAGGGCGAGAAGCCGACCGATGGCAGCGCGGGCACGCCGGCCGGATTGCGGAACGCCACGGTGACGTTGGCCGGCGCCGAGGCGGTGCTGGTGTTGTCGTAGACGTAGTTGGTGCCGTCGCGCGAGAAGGTGCGGAAGGCGGTGTTGGCGAAGTCGCGCTTGGTCGACAGGATCTGGTCCTGCTCGTCGCGGCGGTAGCTGACCAGCACGTTCCAGCCGTCGGTGTCCAGATCGCCGAAACCGTAGGTGGCCGCCACGTAGCGCGAACCGCCGTCCTTGCCGGCGGTCGGCTGACTGTAGTTGGCTTCGATGTCGCCGCCCTGCTGGTTCTTCTTCAACACGAAGTTGACGACGCCGGCGATGGCGTCCGAGCCGTACAGCGCCGAGGCGCCGTCGGTCAGGATCTCGACGCGCTCGACGGCGCTCATCGGGATCGCCTGCAGGTTGACCGAGCTGCCCGAACCTTGCGGCGCCAGGCGGCGGCCGTTCAGCAGCACCAGGGTATAGGATTCGCCGATGTCGTGGATCGAGGCCGACACGCGGCCGCCCGAGTTGGTGCCGGCGGCGATGGCGCCGATGGTGAAGCCCTGCATCGCTGGCAGGGTCTGGATCAGTTCCGCAACGCTCGTGGCGCCGGTCTTGGCGATCGCTTCCTGGCTCAGGGTCTGGATCGGCAGCGCGCCTTCGACGTTGATCCGCTTGATCGCGGAACCGGTCACTTCGACGCGCTGGATCGGCGCGTCCTGGGCAACTGCTTGGGTAACTGCGAGGCCGGCTACGAGGCCGAAGGCGAGCCGCACTGCGCGGGCACCCATCTTTTCTTTCAACATCATTGGCATCTTTCTACTATTTACGGTGATAAGACGCGCTCGCAACACCCAGGATGTGTCTCCCCTGCCCGGCGCCACGACGCGTCTTGATTATGCAAGTGAGCTAAGTTTATGTAACGCAATTTAATCGAAATGTAACTTTGCATTGCTATGCCTTTGGAGAGATTTTTGTATTTACTTCGCGCAATTTCCTACCAACTTCGCGCAATCTGGCGGCAAAACGAATAGATGCAGTGCAGCATTTTATTTGCAATACGTATGACATTTACGAAACATTTCGTTGTGGAATCGCAACCAAAATAATGTTTGTTCGGCAGAAGCGCGTCCATATTGCATGGAAAGCCATTATTTCCACGAAACAAAAAACCGGCATCAGCCGGCTTGTCCACGGATTTTCACGTCATACCGACGTAAAAAAGCCCTGGAGGCCAGTACGGCGTCCAGGGCTCGGAGGTGGAACGGATTACTTGGCGTTCATCAATGCGACGGTGGTGTCGAGCATGCGGTTCGAGAAGCCCCACTCGTTGTCGTACCACGAGGTCACTTTCACCAGGCGGCCCGAGACCTTGGTGAGCGTGGCGTCGAAGTTCGACGATGCCGGGTTGTGGTTGAAGTCGACCGAGACCAGCGGATCGGTGTTGTAGGTCAGGATATCCTTCAGCGGGCCTTCGGCCGCGGCCTTCTTCATGATCTCGTTGATCTCTTCGACCGTGGTGTCGCGCTTGGCGATGAACGACAGGTCGACGATCGACACGTTGATGGTCGGCACGCGGATCGCGAAGCCGTCCAGCTTGCCGTTCAGTTCCGGCAGCACCAGGCCGACCGCGGCGGCGGCGCCGGTCTTGGTCGGGATCATCGACTGAGTGGCCGAACGGGCGCGGCGCAGGTCTTCGTGCATCACGTCGGTCAGCACCTGGTCGTTGGTGTAGGCGTGCACGGTGGTCATCAGGCCGGTTTCCAGGCCAATGGCGTCATGCAGCGGCTTGACCAGCGGGGCCAGGCAGTTGGTGGTGCACGAAGCGTTCGAAATCACGGTGTCGGTCGACTTCAGCACGTCCTGGTTCACGCCGAACACGACGGTCGCGTCGACGTCCTTGCCGCCCGGGGCCGAGATGATGACCTTCTTGGCGCCGCCCTTCAGGTGGGCCGAGGCCTTCTCTTTGGTGGTGAAGAAGCCGGTGCACTCGAGGACGACGTCCACGCCCAGCTCGCCCCATGGGATCTCGGCTGGATTGCGCTGCGCGAACACGCGTATCTTGTCGCCGTTGACGATCATGTTGTCGCCTTCGACCGTGACGGTGCCCGGGAACTTGCCGTGGGCGGTGTCGTAGCGGGTCAGGTGGGCGTTCGATTCGGCGTTGCCGAGGTCGTTGATCGCCACGATCTGGATGTCTTGTTTCTTGCCGCCTTCATAGAAGGCGCGCAGGACGTTGCGGCCGATGCGGCCATAACCATTGATTGCAACTTTGATCGTCATGCTGTGCTCCTGATTAGAAAAAAACTTTTTTCGTAACGAACATAGTAAAACGGGCCGCCCGCCCGGACGGCCCGCATGCAGCAAAACCTTATGCTGCGATAACTTCTTTCGCTTTCGCGACGACGTTCTCGACGGTGAAGCCGAAGTGCTTGAACAGCACCGGCGCCGGCGCCGATTCGCCGAAGGTGTCGATGCCGACCACGGCGCCTTCCAGGCCCACGTACTTGTACCAGAACGCGGTCACGCCGGCTTCGATGGCGACACGAGGAATGCCTTTGGTAAGGACACTCGCCTTGTAGCTCGCCTCCTGGCGGTCGAACACGTCGGTCGACGGCATCGAGACCACGCGCGCGGCGATGCCCTCACCCGCCAGCGCGTCGAACGCTTTCACTGCCAGCTCGACTTCGGAACCGGTGGCGATGAGAATCACTTTGGCGTCGGCGCTGTCGCGCAGCACGTAACCGCCCTTGGCGATGTCGCTCACTTGCGCCGCTTCACGCGCCATGAACGGCAGGTTCTGGCGCGAGAAGATCAGGGTCGACGGGCCATCCTTGCGCTGCACCGCCGCGCCCCATGCCACCGCCGACTCGACGGTGTCGCATGGACGCCAGTTGTCCAGGCCCGGGATCAGGCGCAGCGACGAGACATGCTCGATCGACTGGTGGGTCGGGCCGTCTTCGCCCAGGCCGATCGAATCGTGGGTGAACACCGAGATCGAACGGATCTTCATCAGCGACGCCATGCGCAGGGCATTGCGGCTGTAGTCCGAGAAGGTCAGGAAGGTCGCGCCGAACGGGATGAAGCCGCCGTGCAGGGCCACGCCGTTCTGGATCGCCGACATGCCGAATTCGCGCACGCCGTAGTTGATGTGGTTGCCGGCGATGCCCGAACGCACAGGCACCGATTCCTTCCAGTTGGTCAGATTCGAGCCGGTCAGGTCGGCCGAGCCGCCCAGGAATTCAGGCAGCACCGGGGCCAGGGCCTGGATCGCGTTCTGCGAGGCCTTGCGGGTGGCGATGGTCTCAGCCTTGTCCACGCAGGCGGCGATCGCCGCGTCCAGCGTCTGCTGGAAGTTGCCCGGCAGCTCGCCCTTCATGCGGCGCTCGAATTCGGCGGCCAGCTCAGGATGGGCGCCGCGGTAGGCCGCGAACATGGTGTTCCATTCACCCTCGGCCTGCGCGCCGCGCTCCCTGGCGTCCCACGCTTCATACAGTTCGGACGGGATGTCGAACGGGACCGGATCCCAGATCAGGTGCTTGCGCACGGCCGCGATCTCGGCGTCGCCCAGCGGCGCGCCGTGGACCTTGTCGCCGCCTTCCAGGTTCGGGGCGCCCTTGCCGATGATGGTCTTGCAGCAGATCAGGGTCGGACGATCCGATTGCTTGGCCTTCTCGATGGCCGCATCGATGTCGGCGACGCTGTGGCCGTCGACCTTCGGGATCACGTTCCAGCCATAGGCTTTGAACCGTTCTTGGGTGTCATCCGTGAACCAGCCTTCCACACGGCCGTCGATCGAGATGCCGTTGTCGTCGTACAGCCAGATCAGCTTGTTCAGGCGCAGGGTGCCGGCCAGCGACGCCACTTCGTGCGAGATGCCTTCCATCAGGCAGCCGTCGCCCAGGAAGGCATAGGTGTAGTGATCCACCACGTCGTAGCCTGGACGGTTGAATTCGTTACCCAGCAGCCATTCGGCCAGCGCCATGCCGACCGAGTTGGCGATACCCTGGCCCAGCGGACCGGTGGTGGTCTCCACGCCCGGGGTGATGCCGACTTCCGGGTGGCCCGGGGTCTTCGAGTGCATCTGGCGGAAGTCGCGCAGGTCATCCATCGTCAGGTCGTAGCCCGCCAGGTGCAGCAGCGCATAGTGCAGCATCGAGCCGTGGCCGTTCGAAAGCAGGAAGCGGTCGCGGTTACTCCAGCCCGGATTGGCCGGATTGTGGCGGTAGTGCTTGTCCCACAGCGCGACGGCAATCTCGGCCATGCCCATCGGCATGCCCGGGTGGCCCGAGTTGGCTTTCTGGACGGCGTCCATCGCCAGCGCGCGGATCGCGTTGGCCATCAGGGTGGTGGTTTGCGTAGATTTCATGGAGATCGTGGATCAGGGATTGGAAAGCGATGGCCCGCGAGGCCGTAGCCCGTTATTCTACCAGACCGGGGTGCTGCCGATTTAAAATGCAGGTTTATTCCCTTAACGCAAGAGCGCGCTGCGCCTCCACCGAATGCCCCGTTTTTACTGCCCCAGCCGCTCGCCGCCGGCCTCACCATCGACCTGCCGGAAGCGGTCGCCCACCACCTGCACGTGGTGCGCCTGCAGCCGGGCGCGGCGCTCACCCTGTTCAACGGCGAAGGCGGACAGTACCGCGCCACCCTGCTGGAAACCGGCAAGCGCCGCGCCACGGCGACGGTCGACGCCTTCGAGGACGCCGACGCCGAGGCGCCCTACCCCGTGACCCTGGCCCAGGGCCTGCCGGAAGGCTCGAAGATGGACTGGATCGTGGAAAAGGCGGTCGAGCTGGGCGTGACGGCGATCCAGCCGCTGGCGGCGCAGCGCAGCGTGGTGCGCCTGTCCGGCGAACGGGCCGAGAAACGGCAAGCCCATTGGCAGGGGGTGATCGTGGCCGCCTCCGAGCAGTGCGGCCGCAACCGGCTGGCGCGGCTCCTTCCGCTGGCCGACGTACAACCGTGGCTGGCGACGCCGTCCGAGGGTGTGCGCATCCTGCTCAGTCCGCGCGCGACCGAGTCGCTGGCCGGCTGGGCGCGCGCCAATGCGCCGCAGGCCGTCACCTTCCTGATCGGCCCCGAGGGCGGCCTCACCCCGCAGGAAGAAGCCGCAGCCGTCGCCGCCGGCGCCCTGTCGCTGTCGATGGGGCCGCGCGTGCTGCGCACCGAGACCGCCGGGCTGGCCGCGCTGGCGGTGCTGGCCGGGGCCTGGGGCGGGATTTAGCTCGCTTTATATACAAGGCACCGCGTGGAACGAAAAAAGCCCGCTGGCATCGCTGCCAGCGGGCTTTTTACTGAACGTCAAACAGCTTAGAAGGTGTAGTTCGCGCCCAGGCTGAAGAAGCGACCGACCGCGCCAGGCTGGTGCAGCGAGGCGTTGTACGAAGTCTGCACGCCCGCGTTGCCGTAGGTGGCGACGTCATACGGCGCTTCCTTGTCGAACAGGTTCAGGATCGAACCGCGGATGGTCAGGTTCTCGGTCACCTTGTAGCTCACGTTCAGGTTGGTCGAGGTGAACGAAGACACATCGCAGTACCACGCAGGCTGGACCAGGCCCTGGAAGTAAGCACGGCCGCCGACGTTGGTGCCGGTCGAAGCGCAATCGGTCTCGCCCAGGGCCGGGTCGAAGGTCGAGAAGCCGCTCGTGTAGTTCACGGTGGCGGTCACGTCCAGCGGGCCGCGGGCATAGCCGAGGGTGAACTGGGCGCGGTCTTTCGGGTTGCCGGTGGCGCCGCCGACCGACGATGGGCCCTGGGTGCCGGCCAGCTGGTAACGCTCGCCTGCCACTTCGGTCTCGTAACCGAAGGTATGGGCCGCGCTCAGGTTGGCCGTGATGGAGCCCATGTCGCCCAGGCGCCAGCGGTAGCGGATGTCCGCCTCGATGCCGTGGGTCTCGGTGCTGCCGGCATTGATGTACGGCGACAGGCCGTACAGGATCGGGCCGGCGGCTGGCGTGCCCACCGCCACGCCAGTGCCCACGCCGGTAGCGATGTCGATCGGCGCCGCCGGGCCGCGCACCCAGGTCGGGGTGAAGCTCGGGTCGTTGCCGGCCTGGGTCACGATCAGGTTCTTGATCTGGATCTTGTAGTAATCCAGGGTCATGTTCAGGCCGCGCATCGGCTCGAGGATGACGCCGAAGGTGTACGACTTCGACTTCTCGGGCTGCAGGTCGGGATTGGTGGTCTGGACGTATGGCGGGCTGAACGAGCAGGCCGACGGCACGTTGCCGGCCGTGGTCTGGCTGCCGTTGGCGCAGAGGATCGGATCGCTGATGGCATTGAAGGTGAAGAACGAACCCGCATTGCCCACCTCGGCCGGGGCCGGGGCGCGGAAGCCGCGCGCGAAGGTGCCGCGCAGGCCGATCTGCTGGCTCGGCGTCCACTTGAAGTTGGCCGACGGCGTGAACGAGCGGCCGTAGGTGTCGTAGTGGTCGTAGCGGCCGGCGACGCCGACTTCGACGTTCTTGATCGGGGTTGCCTGCAACTCGGCGAAGGCCGCCTTGTTGGTTTCTTCGCCGATGGTGAAGGCCGAGGTATTGGCGACCGAACCATTGGCCGTCAGGCTCGACGGCGGCGCGTCCTGCTCGCGCTTGTGCCAGTGCAGGCCGGCGGCAAACGCCAATGGACCGGCGCCGAAGTTCGACAGCAGTTCACGCGAGGCGACCACATCGGCGTAGTTCAGGGTCGATTCGATCTTGTTGCTGAACTTCGGCGAAATGACGTTCATCACGTCCGGCGAATTACCACCAAGCACATTGAAGGTGCCGTTGCGCAGCGCGGTGTACAGGGCGCTGCGGTTGACGTAGCCGCTGTAGTTGAGGTCATTCTTGACCCTGGTCGCGCCGATCGAGGCGTTCACGTCCCAGCCGTAGGCGGTACCGATCAGGTCGGCCGAGAAGCGGGTTGCGGTCGACTCGTTATTGGTGGTCAGGTTGGGGCCGACGTCCGGGATGAAGCCGTACAGGCGCGCGTTCTGGCCGAACGGGTTGATGACGTTGGCGCCGACTTGCGCGCCGGGTGCGAAGGTGGTGTTCGGCACTGCGCCCACGCGCGGGGTCAGCACTCCATTGACCAGGGTGGTGGTACCGTTGAAGACGGTCGGATTGAAGGCCTGCGGGGTGGCGGCGCGGTTGTTGGTGCTTTCGCGACGGAACAGCGAACCCTTGAACTGCACTTCCCAGTCTTCGCTCAGCTTTTTGGTCATGCCGACCAGCAGATTGACGTTCTCGGTTTCCGGCTGGATGAACGAACTCGTGTCGCGCACCGAGCAGCCGCCGGCGCGGTATTTGGTGAAGTTACAGTTCGGATCCAAAAACACGTAGTTGGCCGGATTGTTGACATTGGTCACGCCGGCCGGATTGTTGGGATTGCTCGGGTTGTACAGGAAGGGGCTGCTGGAAGCCGTCAGGAAGCTGTTGATATTGGTCGGCACACCCAGGGTCAGGTTGTTGCCGCCGCGTGCGCGCCAGTCGCGGTTCGCGTAGCCGAACTGCTCGCGGTCGGCCACATAGATCGGGTCCTGCTTGCGGTATTCGGCAGTGATGAAGGCGTTGTAGCCGTCGGCGCCGAGGTCGCCGATGCCGGTGCTGACCGAGGCGCGCTTGGTCTTGCCGCCGCCGTGCTGGGTGTCGCCCACTTCGGCCGACAGGCGGGTGCCGTTCAGGTTCTTCTTGAGCTTGATGTTGATCACGCCCGCGATAGCATCGGAGCCATACAGCGAGGAGGCGCCGCTCTTGAGCACCTCGATGCTTTCGATGGCGTCGAACGGGATCGCCGACACGTCGACGAACGAGCGCTGGGCGTCGTCCGACAGCGGATACGGGGCCATGCGGTGGCCGTCGATCAGCACCAGGGTGGCGCCGACGGTCAGGCCGCGCAGCGAAATGCCCGAGGCGCCGTTGGCGAAGGCGCCGGCGAAGCCGGTGCCCAGGGTGCCGGCGCCGTTGGCCGCCAGGTCGGTCAGCAGTTCGGCAACCGAAGTCTTGCCGCTCTTCTGGATGTCGGCCGCGGTCAGCACCTGGATCGGCGTCGGGGTCTCGGTATTGGTGCGGCTGATCAGCGAACCGGTCACGACGACGCGTTGCGGTGCGGCGGCCGGGTCCTGGGCGAGCGCCGGGGCGGCGCCAGCCAGGGCGCCGCTGGCGATCACGCAAGCAATGGCGCACGGCATCGACTTCAATTTCAACATTGTGTTTCTCCTTGCTGTTCTTTTAGATAGTTTTATGCGAGCGCAGCGGCCGGCTCCGTGCTCGAAAAGCATCCCTGAAACATGGCCATCTGCATAAGGACGCTTTTCACCAAGTTCCATATGCAGATATGTCGTCGGGACGATCACTCTCATTAGACGCCGATCCGTGAATCAAACGATCTATGATTCATTCCATAAAACCATATCGAAACAAAAATCGTCAACAAGCAAAAGAAATATGCAGATTGTTAAATCGTGAAACGGAATGGCCTGGCGCACGGCCCTGACCGCGCCCTTGCGCTGCGACCCAGCTTCGACTATCCCCAGAAATCCGGGAAAATCCGGCCTGCGACAGGGCTAAGTCATTGTATTTACGACAGTTTCATTCCATGGTGAGCTAATTGAATTGATATGCATATACAGCCGATCATCCAATACTGTTATGCGCGCTGTATGCATGGCGTGCAGATGTATGAAAAATGTAGCTGACTCATCGGGCAGTTGTACAAAAGAGACGACGGGAATGAATGACCTGATTAATTTCGACGAAATATAAAACATTTGGATAAAAGTAATTTCCTCCGTCAAAGAAAATACCCCGGCAGCCAAAGTGGAGCCATCGGACAGGCGCCGGAGAATGCCGGCGGTTTCGCTCCCTTCGATCAGCACTTGCGATAGCAGGACAGCGAGATCGGCGCCTTGCGCGGCAGCGTCGCCGACAGCTTTGCCATCCGCCTGCCCGAACGCGGGTCGCCAACGCCGCCGCGCCGCACGATGCGGTTCGGCAGGCGCCTTCCGTCAGCGCCGGATGGTTTGCAAGTGCAAGAACAAGCGCGTGGCGTGTTAATCCAGCGCTAGGCAGGGCTACAGAGATGGCGCTGTACCCATTAGCTGTTGATGACCCGAATCCAATACGCAGCAATTGCTCGACGGAATTGACTCTCCCGCCATCGAGTGCCCAATGCCAGCCCAGGTAATTGGGGAGACGGCGCGAGGCCACGCCATGGAAGCGCACCAGCCACTCCTTGAAACGCCGGTGATATGCGTTCACGTTGTGAACATGGATGGCGCCTTCGATGCCGTCGCGGACCCGTTCCCCGGCACCGAGGTTGACGGCCTGGTGCGCAATGCCATGGGCAAGTGCGAAGGCGGAATAGGCGGTGTTGGCGTCGGTGACCAGCAGCGCCTGGGGATCGAGTTTCGGCAGCAGGTGCCTGACCAGCTGGGCCACCTTCAAGGCGCCGCGGCCGGTGACGGCGTCGATGGTGTGTCCGCTGCGGTCGCGCGCCACCAGGATGCAGTCGAGGTGATGCGAGATACCGCGCAGGGCGGCCTTGCCGCCGCGCTTGCGCGGCGGGCGATCGAGCTTGCGTGAACCCTTTTGCGACTCGAGCAGGAACATCTCGTCGGCCTCGACGATGCCGGCCAGGCGTCCGGGCCGGTCGTGCTTGACCCGGTCAAGAAAACGATGGCGCCAGCGAAACGTGGTGCTGGGATGTACGCCGACGCGCTTGGCCGCAGCACGGACCGTGCGGGAATCGAGCATCGTGCCGAGATAATCGAGCCACTTGCCCATTGTGCCCTCCCGGTCGACGACCGGGATTGGACCGCGGGTCAGCACAGCAGTTCAATGCTCATCCACATCTCACGAATACAGCGCCACAGAGATCGGGGATGCCGAGAGTGCGCATCGTGGCGGCGCGCATGAAAAAGGCCGCTCCGGGGAGCGGCCTGCTGATTGGCAACGGCCTTGCGGCCGCCGCTCAGGATCAGAACTTGCGATCGTACATCAGCGAGAAGCGTGCATAACGTGGCGAGGTCAGCGACAGCGGGGTCTGGTACAGGCCGCTGACGTTGGCGCCATTGTTGTAGGCCTCGGTCACGTTGCGCACGACCTGGCTGTTGAACACGTTGAACACGTCGACGCGGAACTGCAGGCCCTTGACGAAGTTGGGCTTGTAGGCCACGTTCAGGTCGTAGCGGTGTTCCCACGGCAGGTTGCCCACCGTGCCGCGCGGGGTCAGCACGTTCTGCGAACGGGTCAGGCCGCCGCAGTAGAAGGTCTGGTTCGCGTAGTTCGGCGAGTCGCCCGGATTGGCGGCGCTGCCGATGCAGCTGCGCGGACGGCCCGATGCGATCAGCACGTTGGCGCCGACGACGACTTCCGGGGTGACTTCATAGAAACCGAATGCCTTGAGCTGGTGCTTGCGGTGGTTCGGCAGGTAGCCGTACGCGCCTTCCATCAGCTCCGGATAGTCCCACGACGAGGTGACGGCGACGTCGGCCTGGCCGTTGTCCGAACGCACCTGGCCTTCGGTATTGCCCTTGTTGCTCGACCAGGTATAGCTGGCCTTGGCGTACCAGCCGTTGCGGAACGGATGCTCGAGGAAGGTCTCGATCGACTTGTAGGTACGCTTCGGCTTGTCGAAGCCCTGGTCGGCCGCGGTCAGGTTCACTGGGGTCAGGCGCGACGAGTCGCCCGAGAAGTCGACCAGGAACTCGTTGTCTTCACCCGGGTTGAAGGTCTGGCAGGTGTTTCCCCACAGCGGGTTGGTGATCGCGATGCCGTTGGCCTCGGCGAAGCGCTCGAACGGACGCACGTCGCAGAAGTCGTCGATGGTCGAGCGCATCTTGCGGTAGATACCCTTGGCGCCGAAGTTCAGCGACGGCGAGAAGGCCTTCTCGAAGCCGAGGGTGAGCTCGTCCTGGTATTGCGGATCCATGTCGCGCGCGGCCAGGGTCTCGACGACCTTGTCCTGGCCATACTCGTTGTTGTTCGACAGCGGCTCGCTCAGCTGCACCAGGCCGGTCGGCGCGCCGTTGGCGTCGGTGCCTGTATAGGTGAAATACTGGTTGGTGAAGGTCGAACGGCCGGCGCCGCGCACCGAGATGTGGGTCGGGATCGGGACCGAGTAGCGGCCCAGGGTGCCGTACACCTTCAGGCTGGCGTCGCCGTTGACGTCCCACACCGCGGCCAGGCGCGGCTGGATCTGGTTCTTCATCTCCAGGAAAGTGGTCTTGGAGTCGTTCTGATTCTTGAACGACTCGCTGCGCACGCCCAGGGTCAGCAGCAGGTTCGGGGTCGCCTGGAAGCGGTCCTCGAGGTACCAGGCGCTTTGTTCGCCGAACGAATTGGTGACGGTCGAGAACTGGTCGCGGGTCACATAGTAACCCTGGCTGGCCAGCGCGCCGCCAGTGCTGGCCGGCGACGGGATCAGCACGCCGCTCGGGCCTTCGATCGGCGCGGTCGGATTGGTCGCGCGGTAATAGGTCCAGCGGCCGCCGCCGGCAAGGAAGTCGCCCGCCGCGACCGACTCGACCTTGGTCTGGTCGAAGCCGCCGCGCAGCGTGTGCTGGCCGAGGCGCCATTCGACGTCGAAGCGACCCGAGTCGACGATGTCTTCCGAACCCGGGGCCAGGATGTTGCCGCTGATGTTTTGCGGATTCGCATAGCTCAGGCCCGGCGCGCGCGCGTCGACCGTCGACGAGATCTGGAACAGGTCCGGGTTGTAGCCGGTGAAGTAGTTCTCGTGCGACGACTTCGCACGGCCATACAGCGCGGTGACGGTCAGGTCGTCGGTCAGGTTGCCGACATAGCGCAGGGTGTTGAGCTTGGCGCCGTTGTTGTCGACGTTGACCAGGCGCTGGGTCGAGGAGACGACGCCGGTGCGGGTGCGGGTCGCGTAGTCGAAGCCGCTGTCGGCCCGGGTCACCTCGGGCGTGTCGCCCATCGTGGTGAATTCGATGCGGTGGTTGTCGGTGATATTCCAGTCGAGCTTGGCCATGTAGCGCTCGACCTTGGTGTCGCGGTCGCGCCAGCCGACGGCGCCGTTATTGGTGGCGACGCGGAAGCCATTGACCAGGCCTTCTTCGGTATCGTGCTTTTCAGCCGCGGCGAAGAAGAACAGCTTGTCCTTGATGATCGGGCCGCCGACGTAGGCGCCGTACACCTTGCGGTCGACGGTGTTTTCGGCGCGCGCCAGGCGCAGCGTGCCGTCGGTCGCGGCGTTGTTCGGGGTGCCGGTGCGGCCATAGTAGATGTCGTATGGCGTCGCGCGCAGCGATTTCGGTTCCCAGGTCACCAGGCCGCCCGCTTCCCAGGTATTGGTGCCGCTCTTGGTGACGATGTTGACCACGCCGCCGATCGAGCGGCCGAACTCGGCGCCGAAGCCGCCGGTAAGCACCTGCGCCTCGGCGATCGCGCCGAATGGCAGCTGGGCCGCGCCCAGGCCGGTCAGCGGATTGGTGACAGGGAAGCCGTTGATGTAGTACGAGTTCTCGGAGGCCGCGCCGCCGCCGAACGAGGCGCCGCCGGCGAAGCGGGTGTCGGCCGTGGTGGTGTTCGGGGCCAGCTGGATGATCGATTCGACGTTGCGGCCGATCGGCAGCGAGGCCAGTTCGCGTGCGTTGAAGGTGGCGCTGCTGCCGGCGCTGCTGGTGTCGATGGTGGCGCGGCGGCCGGTCACCTGCACGACGGCGCCGCCGCCAGCGGCCGGGGCAGCGGCGAAGATCGCCTCGCCGTTGCGGCCGATGCCGGTTTCGACGTCGACCGTCGCCACATTGGCGCCGTCGCGCACCTGCGTCACGCGGTACACGCCGCTCGGCAGCGAGCTGGCCACGAAGCGGCCCTGCGCGTCCGGGGTCAGGGTACGGCGGATGCCGATGTCCGGGTTTTCGATCAGGATCTGGACATTGCTGCCAGGGGTGACGGTGCCGAACACGCTACCGGAAGCATTCGACTGCGCCATTGCCGGCGACATCACAGCCAGGCCCAGCGCGGCGCCGCCGAAGGCGATGCTCAGTGCGTGGACCAATACGGTTTTTTTCAACATGCGATTTCCTGTCCTCTTGTCGGCCGCTCTCATGAAGTGGCCGGTTCTGGTTTTTAGTTGTGGGTACAAGTCACGCGTAGATGACTTTTCTCTCCCCGCGACAGCTGACGGCATATTCATTTAGCTGATGACGCCGTTTCGTTGTCTGGATTCATCAGAACATGGGCCAAGTTCTCGTGTCAATGTAACACTTCGGCAGTATGCATATAAACAACACTCTCCCATGGGCCACAGCGGCGCACAAATAAAATTCGTCCAGTTTGGTGCGGCACTGCACAATTTTGGACTTCCATGCACCACACATGAGGCTATACGCAATTTTCTGTCAAAAATCATGCTTTGCCAGACAAGTGTCGTATTTACATGATGCTTGCTTACTTCTTGTGCAAATAACATTTGGTGAAATGTCACATTTCCCTAATTTCACTTGCATGAGCACTGCCGTTTGGAGCTTAAGGATATTTGTTCTACGAATAAAGCATAGAGAAGAAAACCAGCGCTTACATGAAAAGATCACCGACAGTCTTGGCAAATCAATGGGTCACAGGCAGTGCGCAACCAGTCCGGCCGGCGCCAGGCGCTTTCCGCACACGGCCCCGGTGACGCCAAGTAAAATAGCGCTTTGTCCGCTTCCTTTTTGTTGCCTCACCAGCAACCACCCCTCCATGCTGCGTATTAACGAACTCAAACTCCCCCTGAACCACCCTGAACCCGCCCTGCGCGAGGCCATCCTGGCCCGCCTGGGCGTATCTGGCGCCGACCTGGTCGACTTCAGCGTCTACAAGCGCAGCTACGATGCGCGCAAAAAGGCCGCCATCGTGCTGATCTATTCGATCGATGCCGAGGTGCGCAACGAGGCGGCGGTGCTGGCGCGCCTCAAGAACGACCAGCACGTGATGCCCTCGCCCGACGTCGACTACAAGTTCGTTCAGGTGGGCAAGCCGGCCCCTGGCACCCCGCGTCCGGTCGTGGTCGGCACCGGCCCCTGCGGCCTGTTCGTGGCGCTGGTCCTGGCGCAGATGGGCCTGAACCCGATCATCCTCGAGCGCGGCAAGATCGTGCGCGAGCGCACCGTCGACACCTTCGGCTTCTGGCGCAAGCGCAAGCTCAATACCGAGTCGAACGTGCAGTTCGGCGAAGGCGGCGCCGGCACCTTCTCGGACGGCAAGCTGTACAGCCAGATCAAGGATCCGCTGCACCACGGCCGCAAGGTGCTGACCGAGTTCGTGCGCTTCGGCGCACCGGAAGAGATCATGTACGTCAGCAAGCCGCACATCGGCACCTTCCGCCTGGTCAAGATGGTCGAGCAGATGCGGGCCGAGATCATCCGCCTCGGCGGCGAGATCCGTTTCGAGACGCGCGTCGACGACGTGCTGATCGAGGAAAGCGGCGGCGTGCGCCAGGTGGTCGGCGTGCGCCTCGCCAGCGGCGAAGAGATCCCTACCCGCCACCTGACGATGGCGATCGGCCACAGCGCGCGCGACACCTTCCAGATGCTGTACGACCGCGGCGTGTACATCGAAGCCAAGCCGTTCTCGATCGGCTTCCGGGTCGAGCACCCGCAGTCGCTGATCGACGTCTGCCGCTTCGGCCCCAACGCCGGCAACAAGCTGCTCGGCGCGGCCGACTACAAGATCGTGCACCACGCATCCAATGGGCGCTCGGTCTACAGCTTCTGCATGTGCCCGGGCGGCACCGTGGTTGCCGCATCGAGCGAGGAAGGCCGCGTCGTCACCAACGGCATGAGCCAGTATTCGCGCGCCGAGCGCAACGCCAACAGCGCGATCGTGGTCGGCATCACGCCCGACGACTATCCCGGCCACCCGCTGGCCGGGATCGACTTCCAGCGCGAGCTCGAATCGCGCGCCTTCGTGCTGGGCGGCGGCACCTACGACGCGCCAGGCCAGCTGATGGGCGACTTCGTCAAAGGCAGGCCGTCGACCGAATTCGGTTCGGTGGTCCCCTCGTTCCGTCCGGCCGTCCACCTGACCGATCTGGCGACCTCGCTGCCTGATTATGCGATCGTGGCGATGCGCGAAGCCTTCGTCGCCTTCGACAAGCAGATCAAGGGCTACTACAAGGAAGACGCGGTGCTCACCGGCGTCGAGACCCGCACCTCGTCGCCGATCCGCATCAAGCGCAATAACGACGACCTGCAAAGCCTGAACACGCGCGGCCTGTTCCCGGCCGGCGAAGGCGCCGGCTACGCCGGCGGCATCATGTCGGCCGCGGTGGACGGCATCCGCGTGGCCGAGGCGGTGGCCACAGCGATGGCGGCCAGGTGAGTGGACAGATGCGCGGCCACGCCGCCACCGGCGCCCAGGGCGTCGCCGCGCCCGCGCTGGCCATCCTGGGTTCGCTGGTGTCGGTCAATGCCGGCGCCGCATGGGCCAAGGGCCTGTTCCCGGCGGTCGGCAGCGCCGGCGTGGTGGCGCTGCGGGTCGGACTGTCGGCCCTGATCCTGCTGGCCATTGTGCGGCCATGGCGCTTTCCGCTGCGCCGCGCCGACCTGCCCAATCTCGTCATCTACGGCGTGATGCTGGGGGCGATGAACCTGTTCATCTACCGCGCGTTCGAACGCATCCCGCTCGGGATCGCGGTCGCGATCGAAGTCACCGGGCCGCTGGCGGTGGTGATCCTGTCCTCGCGCCATGCGCGCGACTTCCTGTGGGTGATCCTCGCCGGCGCGGGATTGTGGTTGCTGCTGCCGGTGCCTGACGCATCCGCCACGACTGCGGCCGCGCTCGACCCGGCCGGCGTGGCCTATGCGCTGGCGGCGGCGTTCTGCTGGGGGATGTACATCGTGTTCGGCAAGCGGGTGTCGACCCTGGACGGCGGCCAGGCCGTGTCCTGGGGACTGCTGGCGGCCTGCGTGTTCGTGGTGCCGTTCGGCGTGACCCATGCCGGCGGCGACCTGCTCTCGCCCGCGGTGCTGGGCGGCGGCCTGGCGGTGGCGCTGCTGTCGTCGGCCCTGCCCTACACGCTCGAGATGAAGGCCCTCAAGCGTCTGCCGCGGCGCGTGTTCGGGATCCTGGTCAGCGCCGGTCCCGCGGTGGCGGCGCTGGCGGGCTTCCTGCTGCTGGGCGAACGGCTCACGACCTTGCAATGGCTGGCGATCGCCCTGGTGACGCTGGCCTGCGCCGGCGCCGCGGCGACCGCCGGCCGGCGCTGATCACAACCAGCCGGCCTTCCTGAACCGGCGGTACAGGTAGGCGCACACGCCCACCATGGTGAGAAGCGCCAGCGGATAACCCCACTTCCACTTCAGCTCCGGCATGAACTCGAAGTTCATGCCCCACACCCCGGCAAACGCCGTGAACACCGCGAAGATCGCGGCGTACGAGGCCAGCTTCTTGCTGACTTCGTTCTCCTCGATCGCCACCATCGACAGGGTCACCTGGATCGCGGTGTTGATCGTGTCGCGCACCGCGTCCAGGCGGCCGGCGATGCGGTACAGGTGGTCGTGCACGTCGCGGAAGTAATCCTGGGTCTCGAGCACCACGCCCGGCACCCGACCGCCGTACAGGCGGCCGACGGCGTCCATCAGCGGCACCACGGCGTGGCGGAGTAGCTGCGCCTTGCGCTTGAGTTCATACAGGCGCTCGACGTTGGCGCGCTGCTTGCCCTGCATGCCGAAGATGTGGTCCTCGATCGATTCAAGCTCGGATTCGAGCATGTCGACCACCGGGAAGTAGCGGTCCACCACGGCGTCGACCAGGGCGTACAGCACGAAGCCGGCGCCCTTTTTGAGTTGATGCGGCTCGCGCTCGGCGCGCGCGCGCACGCCCAGGAAACCCTGGTTGGCGTCGCGCCGCACCGACAGCACGTAGTTCTCGCCGGCGAACACGGCCAGCTGGCCGACGTTCAGTTCGTCCCCGGCCAGCTCCACGATCTGGACCACGACGAACAGCGAGTCGCCGTACTCCTCGAGCTTGGGCCGCTGGTGGCCGCGCAGCGCGTCTTCCACCGCCAGTTCGTGCAGGCCGAATTCTTCCTGCATCACGGAGATGTCGGCGGGGGCCGGGTCGCGCAGGGCGACCCAGACGAAGGTGTCGTCCTGTTTCAGGTATTCGCTGATATCCTCGACCGGGATATCGGAGAGTTTCTTGCCTTCCTGGTAGGCGACGCAGTTGATCAGCATGGGGTGAAAAGGTAGAGCGGGCGATGCAGGAGCTTACACCACCCGCCGCACTTTTCACCATCAGACTTCACTGCGACGCTATTCTTCGCGCGCGCCGTCGATCCCCAGTTCCACGATCTTGCGCGTGATGGTGTTGCGCCCGATCCCGAGCCGCATCGCCGCGTCGTTCTTGCGTCCGTGCGTATGCTTGAGGGCCGTCCTGATCAGGGCCGATTCGAACTGGCGGCCAAGGATGTCCATCACGTCCATCTGCCCCGCGCTGAGCATCCCGGCGGCCTGCAGTTCGAGCAGGTCGATCCAGCCGTCGGGCGATTGCGGCGCCTGCGCCGCGACCTGCATCACATACCCACCCGCGCCGATGCCGCCCAGCGCCGGTCCGCCTGCGCCCGCCCCCACCACGCCATCGGCCAGCGGCACCGGACTGGCCTGTGCGCCGGCCTGGCCCTGGGTCAGGTCGCGCGGCAGGTCCTTGATCTCGACCGTCTGGCCGGGCGCCATCACGGTGATCCAGTTGCACAGGTTTTCCAGCTGGCGCACATTGCCCGGCAACTCGAGGCCGGACAGGAAGCGCATCGCCTGCTCGCTCATGCGCTTCGGTTCGACGCCCAATTGGTGTGCGCTCTGCACCAGGAAGTGGCGCGTGAGGATCGGGATGTCGTCGCTGCGCTCGCGCAAGCTTGGCAGGCGCAGGCGGATCACGTTCAGGCGGTGATACAAGTCTTCGCGGAACAGCCCGTCGCGCACGCGCTGCTCGAGGTTCTGGTGGGTGGCGGCGATCACGCGCACATTGGCCTTCACCGGCTGGTGGCCGCCGACGCGGTAGAAGTGGCCGTCGGACAGCACGCGCAAGAGGCGCGTCTGCAGGTCAAATGGCATGTCCCCGATCTCGTCGAGGAACAAGGTGCCGTCCTCGGCCTGCTCGAAGCGGCCGCGCCGCATGGCCTGGGCGCCGGTGAAGGCGCCGCGCTCGTGGCCGAACAGTTCGGATTCCAGCAAGTCCTTCGGGATCGCGGCGGTGTTCAGGGCGATGAAGGGCTGCGCCGCGCGCGGGCTGTGCTTGTGCAGCGCGCGCGCCACCAGCTCCTTGCCGGTCCCCGACTCGCCCGTGATCAACACGGTCACATTCGATTGCGACAGGCGGCCGATGGCGCGAAAGACTTCCTGCATCGCCGGCGCATGGCCCAGGATCTCGGGTGTCTCGGCCGGCAGCGCCTCGACGCTGGCTTCGCGCAGGCTTTCCTCCAGCGCGCGCCGGATCAGCGCCACCGCCTTGTCGATGTCGAAGGGCTTGGCCAGGTAGTCGAAGGCGCCGCCCTGGAACGAGGAGACCGCCGAATCGAGGTCCGAGAAGGCGGTGATGATGATGACCGGCAGGCCGGGATGGCGGGCCTTGACGGCCTGCAGCAGGTCGATGCCGGATTCGCCCGGCATGCGGATGTCCGATACCAGCACCTGCGGGGTATCGGTTTCAAAGGCGGTCAGGGCCTCGCGCGCGTTGGCGAAGCTGCGGGTCTCCAGGCTCTCGCGCGCCAGGGCTTTTTCGAGCACCCAGCGTATCGATGCGTCGTCGTCGACAATCCAGATTGGTTTCATGTATTCGTGCTTCCCGCAACATGGATTCAATAAAGGACTGGTCGGCGCCCTGCCGCCCGCGCTTATGGCAGGGGCAGCAGGATACGGAAATCCGTCAGTCCAGGCCGGCTTTCGCACTCGATCACCCCCAGGTGCTGCTGCACGAAGGTTTGCGCCAGCGTCAGCCCGAGGCCGCTCCCGCCGTCGCGCCCGGATACGAGCGGATAGAAAATGCGGTCGCGGATATCGGGCGCGATGCCCGGTCCATTGTCGATGATATGCAAGTCTAATGCCAGCCCGTAACGGACCTTGGCCAGGGTGACCTGGCGCGCCACGCGGGTGCGCAGGACAATCTCGGCATCGCCCTGGGCCATGCGGCTGGACAGGGCCTGGGCGGCGTTGTGGGCAATGTTCAGCACCACCTGGATCAGCTGCTCGAAATCGCCGCGAAATTCCGGAATCGAGGCGTCGTAGTCGCGCTTGATCGTCAACCCTTGCGGGAATTCGGCCAGGATCAGGCTGCGCACCCGCTCGCACACTTCATGGATATTGACGTCGCCCACGATGTGGGGTTTGCGGTGTGGCGCCAGCAGGCGGTCGACCAGGGTCTGCAGGCGGTCGGCTTCCTTGATGATCACCTGCGTGTATTCCTGCAGCTCGAGCAGGTGGTGCGGCGGCAGTTCGAGTTCCAGCAACTGGGCCGCGCCGCGGATGCCGCCCAGCGGGTTCTTGATCTCGTGCGCCAGGTTGCGGATGAGTTCCTTGTTGGCCTGGCTCTGGTCGAGGATGCGCTCCTCGCGGTCGAGCTTCAGCTGCTGCACGTTCTCGCGCAGCTCGATCAGCAAGGTGCCGTCGCCCAGCGCGCTGACGATGCTGTTCACGTGCAGCGGCTCGCGGTTGTTGCGCTGCAGGGTCAGGTCCTGGCGCAGGTCGGCGTACTGGTGGGCCAGCGCCTGGCCGATCAGGGCGGCCAGCTCGGCGCCGTTCTGGAACAGTTCGGGCAGGCGATGGCGCTGCAGCGACTTGAGCGACAGCTCCATCAGGTTCTCGGCGGCGGCGTTCGCATACAGCACTTCGCCGTCGGCGCCGGTCAGCAGCACGGCCGAGGCCAGCAGGTCGAGGCCGGCGTAGCGCGCCGGATCGGCCGCGTCGAAAGCGGGCGTCTCGTTCATCGGTGGCAGGGTCATCTGATATTGCCGATCTCGCGCCGCAGCGCCTCGATATTGCGTTCGGTACGGCTGATCTCGTCGCGCATCGAGGCCACCCGCTCCTGGTACTTGGCGTAGTTGCGTTCGTTGCCCTGGCGCTCGGGCTCGCCGTTATTGAATTCCTTCCTGAGGTCGGCCAGCTTGCGTTCCTCGATGCGCAGCTCGTCGCCCAGGATCTCGCGCCGCTCGTCGTCGCGCGCGCGCTGCACCACATTGTCCACGCGCGGGAAGCTGGACGGGGTGCTGGCGGCGGCCGGGGCGGGCGCGCTTGCCGAACCCGATCCGCCGGACGAACGCGGGGCCGGGATGGGCGCGGAGGCGGCCGGCGGCGAACTGTAGCCGGTATCGATCAGCTGGCACTTGCCGACCTTGGTGTCGGTGTACAGCGGGCGGCCGTTGGCGTCCATACAGCGGTAGATCTGGGCCTGGGCCGAGGCGCACAACAGCAGGGCGAACATGGCCACGGCGCCGTGAAAAACGATGTTTGTCATTCCTATCACTCGGTAGCTGGCATCGGCGAAAAGATGCATTGTAGTCGCGCCCGACTATACCCGAAGCAACAAAAAACGCGGGGAAAGCCATCGCTTTCCCCGCGTTTCATGGCATCGCCGTGGAGCTTGGCGATGCGTAGGCACAACATCTTGCCAACTGATTACGACGAGTAGTACATGTCGAATTCGGCTGGGTGCGGGGTCATGCGCAGGCGCTGCACTTCGTTCATCTTCAGCTCGATGTAGGCATCGATCATGCTGTCGCTGAACACGCCGCCGCGGGTCAGGAACTCGCGGTCCTTGTCCAGGGCTTCCAGCGCTTCTTCGAGCGAGGCGCACACGGTCGGGATCAGCTTGTCTTCTTCAGGCGGCAGGTGGTACAGGTCCTTGGTCGCGGCTTCGCCCGGGTGGATCTTGTTCTGGATGCCGTCCAGGCCCGCCATCAGCAGCGCGGCGAAGCACAGGTAGACGTTGGCCAGCGGATCAGGGAAGCGGGTCTCGATGCGGCGGCCTTTCGGGTTCGCCACGTGCGGGATGCGGATCGAGGCCGAACGGTTGCGGGCCGAGTAGGCCAGCTTGACCGGGGCTTCGTAGCCCGGCACCAGGCGCTTGTACGAGTTGGTGCCCGGGTTGGTGATCGCGTTCAGCGCGCGGGCGTGCTTGATGATGCCGCCGATGTAGAACAGCGCGGTTTCCGACAGGCCGGCATAGCCGTCGCCTGCGAACAGGTTCTTGCCGTCTTTCCAGATCGACTGGTGCACGTGCATGCCCGAGCCGTTGTCGCCGTTGATCGGCTTCGGCATGAAGGTCGCGGTCTTGCCGTAGCTGTGGGCCACGTTCCAGATCACGTATTTCAGGTTCTGGGTCCAGTCGGCGCGCTCGACCAGGGTCGAGAACTTGGTGCCCAGCTCATTCTGGCCGGCGCCGGCCACTTCGTGGTGGTGCACCTCGACCGGGATGCCCATCGATTCGAGGATCAGCGACATTTCCGAGCGCATGTCCTGGAACGAATCGACCGGCGGGACCGGGAAGTAGCCGCCCTTGACGGTCGGGCGGTGGCCGCTGTTGCCGCCTTCGAATTCCTTGTCGGTCGACCACGACGCTTCTTCCGAGTCGATCTTGACGAAGCAGCCCGACATGTCGATCTTCCAGCGGACCGAGTCGAAAATGAAGAATTCAGGTTCCGGGCCGAAGTAGGCGGTGTCGCCGATGCCCGACGATTTCAGGTAGGCTTCGGCGCGCTTGGCGATCGAGCGCGGGTCGCGGTCGTAGCCCTTGCCGTCCGACGGTTCGATGACGTCGCACTGCATGAACAGCGTGGTCTCTTCCATGAACGGGTCGAGGTTGGCGGTGCTCGGGTCCGGCATCAGGAGCATGTCCGAGGCTTCAATACCTTTCCAGCCGGCGATCGACGAACCGTCGAAGGCGTGGCCGGATTCGAATTTGTCCAGGTCGAAGTGCGACACCGGGACCGTGACGTGCTGTTCCTTGCCGCGGGTATCGGCGAAGCGTAAATCAACGAATTTGACTTCGTTGTCCTTGACCAGTTGCATTACATCTGCGGCGGACTTTGCCATTCGGAATCTCCTAATTGAAAAAAGGAAGTCGGGTCATGAGAACCGACAACTTGCATCATGTTGAAGCACGAAGCATGCCAACTTGGTGATATGCCACGTGCCAACTTGTTCGCATGAGGGCATGCGCAAATCGTTCTTGGGGGACGGGCCAGTTTACCCATAAAATCGCGTCGATCGACAGTCTTGTCGAAAGATTGTCAGCGCAGCTCGAATGCACCAATCAAGTGCACTTGCATCACGATGCACCATTTCAGAGCAGGATACACTGATCCACGGTGGTGCAGCACCAGCGAATGCCCAAAAACGGAACGAACATCATGACGACAGAAAATATTCTAGCGGCTGCGCGCCAGCGCGGCGCAGGCCAGCCCTATGCCGGTGCGGTGACGCCGCAGGAGGCGTTCGAGCTGCTCAAGAGCAGCCCGAAGGTCAAGCTGGTGGATGTGCGCACCAATGCCGAACGCGACTGGGTGGGCCGGGTCGCCATCCCCGACGCCCAGCATGCCGCGGTGCAGTGGGCCACCTATCCGGGCGGCGTGCCGAACCCGGACTTCGGCGCCCAGCTCGAAAAAGTCGCCAGCCCGGATGAAATCCTGCTGTTCCTGTGCCGCTCGGGCGTGCGCTCGCGCCACAGCGCCCGCGTGGCGACCGAACTCGGTTATGCGAATGCCTTCGACATCCTCGAGGGCTTCGAGGGCGACAAGGATGGCGAAGGCCATCGCAAGACCGTCGGCGGCTGGTGCAAGGCGGGATTGCCGTGGGTGGGTGCATGAGCGCGCAGGTGGCAGAAGGGGCAAGCAATCCCATGGAACGCCTGGTGGCGGCGCGCGAACTGGCCGACCAGGGGCAGTACGACGCAGCGCTGCAAGAGCTGACCTGGTTCCACGAGCATGCGCTGGAAGAGGATCCGTCGCTGGCCGGTGTGCGCCGTTCGTATGCGCTCGCCGACTGGGCCGTGCTGGCCGAAGCCCATCCGCCGGCGGACGCGGCGCTCGAGGCGGTGCGCGAACGCGGTACCGCCCTGCTGCTGGCCGGCCAGGGCAACCGCGACCACCTGCTCGACGTGGTCTCGATCGACCATGCGCGCGACCAGCCGGCGCGCACGCGTGACTTGTTCCTGCAGTTGGAAAAGGTGGCGCCGGCGCTGGCCGCCTCCTGCATCCGGGTCGTGCTGCCGCAGGTGATCGCCGCCGGCGACGCCGCGCTGGCCGAACGCCTGATGCCGAACCCGGAAGAGAACATCCGCCAGCATGCC
The DNA here is from genome assembly GCF_003143515.1 of Massilia oculi. Classification (NCBI taxonomy): domain Bacteria; kingdom Pseudomonadati; phylum Pseudomonadota; class Betaproteobacteria; order Burkholderiales; family Oxalobacteraceae; genus Massilia; species Massilia oculi. The sequence goes on from NZ_CP029343.1 coordinate 1,778,848, forward strand.
GACTACCTGATGGACGCCTTCCGCGAGCGCCGCAAGCGTTTCACCAGTGCGCCCAGCATCCCGGCCGAGATCCACAACTATGTGCAGGACGTGAACGCCATCCTGGACGTGCTGGCGGCGCGCGGCCGGCACGCCGACGTGCACCGCCTGCGCCAGCTCGCGGCCGACGCGATTCCCGCCACCACCCTCCGGCGCGAGGTGCGCGCCGCACTCGTTCCCGGCGCGCCGGCGTGGTACGAGCGCGGCGTCCCGCGCCGTCGCAACGCGTAGGGTCGGCCCCGGCGGCCCCGTAAAACCGAAACCGCAAAACCGGGGTCAGGTCTGACATTCGGACACGTTCTCAGCCTTAAGCAGATCATTACAGCTCGAAAGGCTCGAGACAATCACGCTTCGGTTAAGGACTGCAGAGCCCGTGTCCGATTGTCAGACCTGACCCCAAAGTAACCCGTGACCCCACAGTAACCCGGCGTTGGCGGCCCCGTAAAACCAAAACCGCAAAACCGGGGTCAGGTCTGACATTCGCGCCCAGCATCCCGGCCGAGATCCACAACTATGTGCAGGACGTGAACGCCATTCTGGACGTGCTGGCGGCGCGCGGCCGGCACGCCGACGTGCACCGCCTGCGCCAGCTCGCGGCCGACGCGATTCCCGCCACCACCCTCCGGCGCGAGGTGCGCGCCGCACTCGTTCCCGGCGCGCCGGCGTGGTACGAGCGCGGCGTCCCGCGCCGCCGCAACGAACGGCTCAGTTAGGGATCACCTTAGACATCACCTCAGGCATCACCTCAGGCATCACCATCAGCTGGAGTCCCGAGGCCGTGCCCGGCGCGCGATACACGCGCTGGGTCGCCTTCCTGAAGTCTTCCGGCTTCGCATCGGGAATGCGCATGAAGGTCTGCGGATTCAGGTCGATCAGCGGGAACCACGAGCTCTGCACCTGCACCATGATGCGGTGGCCGCGGCGGAAGGTGTGGTTCACCGACCCCAGCTCGTAGCTGATCGCTTCCACCTTGCCGGGCACGAAGGGCTCCGGCGTCTGGTAGCTGTTGCGGAACTTGCCGCGCAGCGGATTGCCGCGCACCAGCTGCTGGTAGCCGCCCAGCTTCAGGGCCGGCGGGGCGACGTCGCTGCCCGCGCGCGGCGCCGCCGGCGTCGGATAGTCGGCCGGATAGACGTCGATCAGCTTCACCACCCAGTCGGCGTCAGTGCCGGTGGTCGAGACGAACAGCTTCGGCAGCACGGGGCCGGCAACCGTGACGTCTTCTTCCAGCACCTCGCTCTGGTACACCAGCACGTCGGGACGGGTCGCGGCGAAGCGCTGGTCGGACACCATGTACTCGCGCGGCACGCCCTGCGCGGGGTAGCCGATGTAGGGCACTGGACGCTTCGGATCGGCCACGTACTCGTCATAGCCCATACCGCCGCCGGCCGGCTGCTGCCAGGTCAGGCTGCCGTTGGCGTTGAAGTACAGGGTGCGCGCCCGGGCCGGCTTCGGCGGCCAGGCGTCGTAGCTGCGCCAGACATTGGTGCCCGTCTCGAACATGGTGACCGGCGCCAGCTCCGTGGCCGGCTTGATGCCTTTCAGGTGCTGCTCGAAGAACGGGAACTGGATATTGCGCCGGAAGTAGTCGCTCGTATTGGCGTCGAAGCGCACGTGGCCGAGCCGCGCGCCGTCGCCGCGCATCCAGCCGCCGTGCACCCATGGTCCCACCACCAGCTTGTTCACCGCGGCCGGATTGTGGCGCTTGACGGCATCGTGAACGGTGAACGGACCCTGGAAATCCTCGGCATCGAACCAGCCGCCCACGGTCAGCATCGCCGCCCTGACGTTCTTCATGTGCGGGCCGATGGCGCGCGACTGCCAGAACTCGTCATAGGTATCGTGCTCGATGTTCGGCATGAACAGCTCGCGCTGGCGCTCGCTCATCGTGCCCGCGATCGCGCCCAGCGTCAGGCGCTTCAGGAAGAAATCGTAGCCGTCGGCCTCGTCGTAATCGAAGCCGCCGCCCGAGGCCGACTTGGGCGATGGATTCGGCGCCGCGACGAAGGACGAGTAGAAGTCGAAGTTGGCGGCCAGCTTGAACGCGCCGCCATGGTAGGAATCGTCGCCCATGTACAGGTCGGCGATCGGCGCCTGCGGCGAAGCGGCCTTGATCGCCGGATGTGAATCGATCACGCTGGCGGCGGCGTAGAAGCCGGGATAGCTGATGCCCCAGATGCCGACCTTGCCGTTGTTGTTCGGGACGTTCTTGAGCAGCCAGGCAACGGTATCGTGCATGTCCCGGGCCTCGACGCCCTCCCCCTTGCCCAGCGCCGGCTTGGCGTGCGGCGTCATTTCCTGCCACGCGCCCTCGGACATGTGACGGCCGCGCACGTCCTGGACCACGAAGATGTAGCCGGCCTCCTCGAATTCGCGCGAAGGCCCGAGCGATTCCGGCATCCAGTCCACGCCGTAGCGCAGCGCTCCTTCGGCGCGTACGCCCGCGCTGTACGGGGTACGCTGCATCAGGAATGGGTAGGCGCGCGAGCTGTCCTTCGGCACGTAGACCGCGGTGAACAGGCGGGTACCGTCGCGCATCGGGATCCGGTATTCGTACTTGGTATAGGCTTCGCGCACGGAGCGCCTGGCGGGAGCGCCATCGGGCGCTGCCTGCATGCCGGCGGCAAAGGCCGGTGTAGAGACGGCATCCGGGAAATGAAGCAGGAGACCGAGGACGAGAGCGGACAGCGGACGGCGAATCATGACTTCCTTCGAGTAAAAACACTGGGGGCGCCAGTGTAATCGCAATCCGGAGCCGACAATTACTTTGCCAGGGGCGACGCTGCCGGCTCCTCTTCCTGCACGCCGCGGATACGCTCGCGCACCAGGTGGATGTGGCTGCGCAGGCGATACAGTTCGTCGGCATAGGCCAGCGGCACCGAGATGTGGTTGACCCGGTCCTCGAGCCCGTCCAGGCGCCGCAGCAAGTCCTTCCGCACCGTGTCGACCGGCTCCAGCCCGGCGTCTTCCAGCGCCTGCTCGATCGCGCGCAGCTCGCCATACCAGCGGTAGACGCGCGAGCGCACGCGCCACACGTAGATCGGCGGCACGATCTTCGACAAGGGGATCAGTAAGGCCGTCAGCGCCACCACCACGACCCACAGGCGCTCGGCCAGGTTGGCCAGCCAGAAGCTCATATAGCGCTGCATGAAGGGCGGCCCGTCGCGGTAATAGCGCGCCGCTTCCGGCGCCACCGGGATCTCGGTGTACTTCGGCGACGGGAACTGGCCCTGCTGCTGGAACCAGCCGGCGCCGCCGTGGATGCTGGTCGCGGCCTTGACCAGGAGGCCCACCAGGGCCGGATGGATTTCCTCGCGCGCCACCAGGGTCGCGGTCGGCGCGATCAGGTGGTAGTCCTGGGCCGGGATATTACGGCCCAGGTCGACGATCCCGCGCGGCAGCACCACGTGGGTCAGGAACGGCAGGCGCCGCGTATAGGCCTCGGCCTGGGCGAAGTCGAACAGCTTGACGCCGGGCGTCTGCAGCAGCATCTGGATCAGCGGCGCTTCCGGCGCCGAGGCAAACACCAGGCCGTCGATGCGGCCGGCCAGCAGCTCCACCGTGGCCGGCGTGTTGGCCAGGTCGCCGATCTGCAATTCCGGCGGCGCGATGCCGTTGGCGTCGAGCACCTGGCGCAGCAGGCGCGGCACGCCGGTGCCCTCCGGCCCCAGGTTGATGCGCTTGCCGCGCAGGTCGGTCAGCTTCGTGACCCTGGCCTCTTCGCGCAGGAACAGCCAGACCGGCTCGGTGAACAGGCTGCCCAGCGACACCAGTTCCTGGCGTTGGGCGGCGTCGCCATCGTCGGCGTTCATGGTATCGCCGTCGGTCGAGCCGCTCTGCACGAAGGCGACGTCGGCCTCTCCCGCCAGCAGGCGCTGCAGGTTATCGCGCGAGCCGAGGGTCGGCTGCAAGGTCACCTTGATGTCGTCCCGCGCGAGCTGGCTGGCGTACTGCTTGCCGAAGCTCTCGTAGGCGGAATTCTCCTGGCCGGTGGCCAGGCGCAGGGTGCGCGGCGGCGCCGGATCGACCCACCAGTAGGCCAGCAGCAGGGCCGCCGCCACCATCAGGATGGTGGGGCCGGAGGCCACGACCAGGTCCCGCAGCGAGACGATGGAAAAATTCTGCAGCCGCGCGCGCAAGCCCTTGCCCGACGCGCCGCCGCCCTCTCCCGCCGGCTTCAACGCACGCACTGGCGCTGGGCCGCCGCCGGCGCCGCACCCGTGGCCGGCGCCGGCGGCGCCGGCTCGATCATCGGCATCAGGCTCGGCGCCAGCGTCACCAGCAGCTGCACCGGCAGCGCGCTCGTGAAGTCATAGTGTTCCGACTGCGGGCCGTGCACATAGGCCGTCATGCTGCCGTAGAAGCGTTCGCCGATATTGAAGACAAACGTCGCCGAACGGTTCACGTAGCGCGATTCGATCAGGCGGCCGCCGCGCGCATACACGTCGAAGCGCTGGTCGCCGGTGCCGGTCTTGCCGCCCAGCGCGATCACGCTGCCGTCGGCCTGGACGAAGGCGGTCTTGACGCGCTTGGCGGTGCCGTCCGAGACCACGCCCTGGATGGCGTCGGCCACGGTGCGCGCGACTTCCGGCGCCAGCACCTGCTCCTTGCCGCCGCCCTTGTTGCGCTTGACCAGGGTCTCGTATGGCGTGTCCTTGGCGAAGTGCAGCGAATCGATGCGTTCGATGGGTTTGCGCACGCCGCCGTTGACGATGATGCCCATCAGCTCGGCCAGCGAGGCCGGCCGGTCGGCCGAGGCGCCCAGGGTGGTCGCGAACGACGGCACCAGCGAATCGAAGGGGTAGCCCATCTTCTTCCACTGGGCGTGGATCTTGAGGAAGGCCTCGACCTCGAGCAGGCCGGCGATGCGCTTGTCCTGGGCGTTCTTGCGGCTGGTCTTGAACAGCCACTGGTAGACTTCCTGGCGCTCCTTGACGCTGGCGGCCGTCACCTCGGACCAGCTGGCCTTGGGATGGGTGCGCAGGTAGCTCACCAGCCACAGTTCGAGCGGGTGCACCGAGGCCACATAGCCGCGGTCGGCCAGCGACATATTGCGCGGATCGTACATCTCGTACATCTTGGGGATGCGTTCCGGATCGACCTCGTTGCTCGAGGGCAGGGTGGCGTTGATGAAGGCGCCGAACTGGTCGAGCGTGGCGTTCGGCGCCACCGTGCGGTGGGCCGCGGCCAGCTTCGAGGCCAGCGGACGCACGCCCGAGAACAGCAGCGCCTCGACTTCAAGCGGGGTCTTGCCCTTGTACTTGTTCCAGAACTTGGCCAGGAAGTCCTTGCCTTCGTTGTCGGCGAAGCGCGCCAGGTAGGCGGCGCGGCGCGGATCGTTGGCGTCGGCCAGCAGCTGGGCCGAGGAACCCGGCAGCTGGAACATGTAGTAGCGCACCACGTCGCGCATCATGCGCACGAACACCAGGTTCGTGGACTGGCGCAGGGCCTGGTGCACGTCCATGATCTTGCTGTCGTCGAGCTTGCTGAAGTTGCCGAAGGTATGCAGGCCGCCGCCGGTCATGAAGCGTTCGCCCGGGCTGGCCGAGTAGCGGCGCGCCATGGCGGCGTCGAGCATGGGTTTCAGGCCGCGGTCGGCGCCTTCCGGCAGGGTCTGGAAGTATTCCAGCGCCCATTGCGACATGCGGTCCTTCGGATCGACCTCGACGCCGTGCAGGCCGATCTTGTCCAGCGGCTCGAAGCGCTTGTGCAGCTGATCAACAATGTCGAGATAGGTCACCAGCGTGCGCAGCTTGGCGGTCGAACCGAGGTCGAGCTTCGCGCCCTCGTTGATGTCGAGCGGCTGGTCGTAGTTGTCGGTCTGGACCCGCAGGTAATTGACGTGCTCGCCCCGCTCCATCAGCGTGAAGCTGTACACCACCTGGGCCGGGTCGCCGTTGCCGAGCAGGCCCTTGCCGGTGAGGCCGGCCGCCTTGGCGTGCTCGGCGTCCGACAGCTGGCGCAGGGCCGCCGTCACCGCCTGCTGGGCATTGCTGTCCAGGGTCGAGACCACCGACAGGTCGAGACGGTCGACGTTGTACAGGCGCGAATCGCCGATCAGGTAGCCGAGGTGGTTGCGCACCGCATTGGCCGCCTTGCGCGACACGAAGGCGTCGGCCGGCGGCGGCGCCACGCCGCTGTGCAGCGCCGGCTGCAACTTGACGGCCAGCGCGGCGTCGCGCAGCTGGGGCGAGATCACGCCGGCCTGGGCCAGCACGCGCAGGTGGCTGTCGGTCAGGATCTCCAGGTCGGGTTCGCCGGCGCCCAGGTAATAGGCCGGGCGGCGCTGGGCGATCATTAGGGACAGCGCCTCCTTGTAGGCCAGCACCGCGTCGGGGCTGGTCATCGGGCCCTTCAGCATCCCGTTGACCTTGTCGAAGTCGCGGCCATACCAGACCCACAGGCCGTCGCCGATGCCGTTCACTTCGCCATAGCCGGACTTGGCCGACAACGGCACCGTGTTCAGGTAGTCGAGCACGATCTGGCGGCGCGAACCGGTGGTGTCTTCGCCGTCCTGGTAGGCGCGCAGGGTGGCCGAGGCCATCTGGATGATCTTGTCGGTGGTCGAGCTGGTGCGGCCCTCGGGCGAATGCCGGTATTTCTCGATCTGGGTCGCCAGCGTGCTGCCGCCGGCCACGCGGCCGCCGCCGCCCAGGCCGACGCTGGACAGCGTCTTGTCGAACACGGCCTTCGAGAAGCGGTCCCATTCGACCGCCGGGTTGCGGCGCGGATGGCTGGCGTCGAGCAGTTCGCGGTTCTCGATGAACAGCAGGCTCTGCACCAGCAGCGGCGGCGCGGCGTCGAACTTGTCGTAGAAGCGCTCGGGGAAGCGCGAGGTGAAGATCGGCTGCGAACGGCAATCGAGGATCTCGAGGCCGACCTTGGTCTTTTCGTGGTAGGTCGCGTACAGGCCCATGTCGGCCATCTTGACCATCTGCGGCGAGATGCGCGCCTGGGCGGCGATCGCGTAGTCGCGCGTCTTCAGGCGCTCGAGGTAGCGCGGCAGGCCGGCATAGCCGAGCCGGGTGTCATACGGACTGGCGGCAGGGAAACGGATCGCATTGCTGGGACCGTTTTCCATGCGATAAGTGAGCTCGCTGGCCATGTCGGCGAAGATTTTCGCTTGCAGGCGCGAAGTGCGCGACTCCAGCGCTGCCCAGGCCGCCAGCACGGCGGCCAGCAGCAGCAGGCCGAGCCACAGCCACAGCTTCCAGCGCCGCTTGCGCGGCGCCGGCTCGTCGTCGCCGGGCCCTCCCGACGGGCCGCCGGGGATGCCGCCATTGCCCGCCAGGTGCGGGAAGGCTTCGTACAGGGGGACGTCGTTGCCGCCGGCCGCGAGCGCAGGGGCACTCGCCGCGGCGGCCGGCGCGGCGGTGGCCGGCGCCGCTGCGGTGGACGCAGCGGCGTCGCCGAAGCTCGGCTCGCTGCGCTCGTCGGCAGCACGTTTGCCGGACACATTACTTTGCCGTCCGAGACGGCGAATACTTTCCATGATGGCTTAACCGGTCTGAATCAAAACGCTTGCAATCCCCGCCAACCTGCTCGCCATCCGCATTGCTGCTGGTCCGTTCGAGTGGTCGTGGTGTCAGTTAGTTCGCACGCTGGTGGTGCAATCCCACTCCATGTCGCACCGAACGTAGGCAATATTCCACCACATCAATACCGCGCAGGCGAGGCGCCATTTAACAAATTTGCTGCGCCTGGAATTTTTTCGCAAAAAAACAACGGGGTCTTGGCTGAGTGATATTGCCCAGTGCAATTCAGGCAACGTCATCCCTAGTTTTAACCACCAATATTTAACGCGCTGGAAATGCCGTCGGTGCACAGCCCTGGCTTGATCCAAGTCGAGATGCGAATCATGCGGGCTGTGTCGCCTGTTCCGCGCGCAGCTCTTCCAGTGCTTGCAGGCAGTAATACTGGAACCAGAGCCCGGCGAACAGGAAAATCATGACGTACAGCCACAGCGATACCAGGGCCAGGATCGGGAACAGCACGATCGACAGCACGGCGCCGCCCATCCACACGATGCCCGGCAGCGCGCCGGCCAGGCCGGTGGTGAAGCCGATGGCGAGCAGGGCCGGCCGGCGACGCCGCATCAGGGCCAGGCGCTCGGCCTGGCTGGCGTGGGCGGCCAGCGCGTCGTAGCTCATCACGCGCGACGTCACCCAGGCCCACAGGCTGGCCTGCACCAGCCAGGCCAGCGGCGGCACCGCGTACAGCGGCAGGGTGAACAGCCACAGCAGGGCGAACACGGCGGTGCTGCCCAGGTTGATCGCCACGCTGCCGAAGAAGGAACCGCCCTCCTTTTTCGCGAGCCCGGGAAACTGGCGCTTGCCCACATGGGTTTCGATGGCCGGCATCGCCGCCACGCCCACGAACAGCAGGGCCGAACCGATCATGAGCGGCAGCAGCAGCACGATCGCCAGCAGCGGCACCACCATCACCTTGAGCATGCCCAGGCCGACCATTTCCAGCATGCTGCCGCTGGTCTCGAAACCGCCGTAGTCGGCGAACATGCCGTGCAGCCAGTCCAGCATCGGCTGCAGGCCCAGCCACAGCGCCACGCCCCACAGGACGAGCGCCAGCAGCAGCGGCGCCAGCGACAGCAGCAGCATCCGGCCGCTGAACTGCGCGCGCAAGGCGCGCCGGCAGGCGGTCAGTACACCGTTCACGGTATTTTCCTTTGCGGCATGGCGTCTCCCGATGGCAGTTCGATGCCGTCATTCTACGGGATGACATCCGATGGACCCATCGACTACAATCGTCGTTCAATCTGAACAACAAGGAAGACCATGTCCACCATCACCACCGAATCCGGCCTGCAATACGAAGACCTCGTCACCGGCGAAGGCGCCGCGGCCAAGGCCGGCCAGCACGTCACCGTGCACTACACCGGCTGGCTGCGCAACGACGACGGCAGCCTGGGCGCCAAGTTCGATTCGAGCAAGGACCGCAACGACCCGTTCGAGTTCGCGCTCGGCGCCGGCCACGTGATCCGCGGCTGGGACGAAGGCGTGCAGGGCATGAAGGTCGGCGGTTCGCGCCGCCTGACCATCCCGGCCAGCCTGGGCTACGGCGCACGCGGCGCCGGCGGCGTGATCCCGCCGAACGCCACCCTGATCTTCGACGTCGACCTGCTGGCCGTCTGATCAGGATTGCCATGCGCCGTCCTGCGATGGCGCATGGCCCGGCCGTCCTCGGGGCGGCATTTGAACATCTCTTCTAAAATGCGGCCGGATTTCCCTTGCCCGCCTGTCTCCTGCGCTAAGATTCCTGCCGCATTGTCCAAGCGACAATACCGCAACCAACCATCACAGGAGTTTCCATGAGCTTGCAGGAACAGTTCAACCAGGCCCAGGCCGATTCGAAGAACCTGTCGGAGCGTCCCGACAACATGACCTTGCTGAAGATTTACGCGCTGTTCAAGCAGGGCTCGAGCGGCGACGTGACGGGCGAGCGCCCGGGCATGACCGACTTCGTGGCGCGCGCCAAGTACGACGCCTGGGCCGGCCTCCAGGGCACCTCGCAAGAGGAAGCCCAGCAGCAGTATGTCGACCTGATCGAAGAGCTGAAGGGCTGATCGCCCGCGCAGCACGTCGTGGCGTGGACGGCTTCGCCGTCCACCCAACGGGCCGGAACGGCGCCTACGCCGCGGCGGCGAAGGTCTTGCGCATCTTTTCCGCCACCTTGGCCTCGATGGCCGGCGCGAAGGCGCCCATGAAGAAGCCCAGGCGGATGCGCATCGCGGCGCGCTGGTCTTCCAGGGTCAACATGCCCTCCACCCCACTGCGCTCGAAGCGCAGCACATCGCCGTCCCACTTGCATTCCAGCCCGTATTCGGCCGCGATACGCTGCGCCACCTGCTCGGCTGCCGAACGCGCCGCGTCCGGGCTCAGGCTGTGCTGCTGGACGATGCTGATTTCCGCCATCTGACTGATCCTTCCTGAATCGATTGCAAACAATCCGCCATGATGCCAGTTGCGGGCGGGCTATGCCAGAGCTCGCTACAACAGACCGGCTCGCGTGAACTCGATTGATGAGTATCAAAGCGTGCCCGGCAGGGAGCGCGAGGATAAGGGCGCAAGCCCGTCATTACGCGAGGAGTCGATATGGAAACCCCCGTCGTGCAGCCGAACCTCCTGTTGCAGGGCGTCCCCGAGGCGCCGCAGGCCGCGCAGCCCGCGGTGCGCTTCGTCCCCACCCCGAGCGCGCCCTACCGCCAGCAGCACCGCGCCGCGCGCCTGCTCGAAGAACCCGATGTCCCCGATGCGGCCGCGCCATCGACCACCGAACCGGCGCCGCACGCCTTCGGCGCCCGCGTCCTCATGTGGAAGCAGGATCCTTCGGTCAGCGAGATCGGCACCCGCAAGGCCTTCCTGCCCGGCGTGGTGCTGACCGGCCCGCGCGACGCCCGCATCGCCCCGGGCGAGCCGGGCATCGCCGCGGTGGAGCCGAACGCCTTCGGCGACTTCGTCACCCAGCCCGACACGCCGCAGTTCGACGCCGTCCACACCTTCGTCGTGGTGCGCCAGACGCTCACCATGTACCAGCGCGCGCTGGCCGCCGCCGGCGGCGCGATGCCGCTGCCCTGGCAATGGAACAACAGCGCCGACACGCGGCCGCTGCTGGTCTTCCCGCACGGCCTGCCGAACGTCATGAACGCCTTCTACAGCCGCAGCCAGGCCTGCCTCAAGTTCGGCGACTTCATCCCCAACGGCGCCACCGAGCGGGTCTTCACCTGCCGCTCGTTCGACATCGTCTCGCACGAAACCGCCCACGCGGTGCTCGACGGCATCAAGCCGCTCTGGCTACAGGCCGACGCCCCGCCCCAGACCGGCGGCCTGCACGAAGCCTTCGGCGACCTCACCGCGATCTTCCTGGCCCTGTCCCAGCTCGACCAGTGCGAATCCGTGATCGCCCAGACCAAGGCCAACCTGCACGACAAATCCTTCCTGACCGACATCGCCGAGCAGTTCGGGCTGGCGCTCGGCAACAGCACCGGCCTGCGCAACGCCGACAACGACCTCAAGCTGAGCGAGGCCGGCACCCAGGTGCACGCCATCTCGCAGGTGTTCACCGGCGCCGTCTACGACGTGCTGGCCGACCTGTTCGCCCATGAACGCGATCCCGGGCGCGAGGACTGCGCCGCCGTCCTGCACCGGGTCGCCGGCTACCTGAGCGGGGTGCTGCTGCGCGCCCTGATCGCCGCGCCCGACGCCGCCGCCACCTATGCCGACGTGGTCAACGCCATGCTCCAGGCCGTGACGAGCGACGGCAAGCCGCCCGCCTATGCCGACGCCATCCGCCTCCAGTTCAGCCGGCGCGAAGTGGTCGAGGCCGGGCATGGCGGCACCCCCGACGCGGTCGCTGCCTTCGTTCCCGGCCTGCCCCTGGCGGCGCGGGTGTGCGACGCGCCCGGTGCGCGCCAAGACAGGCGTTCCTGCTGCGGCACCATGCAGCTGGCCGAATACGATTGCGCCGAGCGCGTGCTGGCCGGAGAAGCGCGCCTGCTGGCGCGCTGGTGCGCCGACCATGGCCGCCACGGGCCAGAGCTGCCGGGGCTGCCGGCCGCCGCCCAGCCTGCCGACCCAACGATGCTCGCATGAAGATCAGCGCCCGCGCCTGCGGCGGCTTCGCCGGACTGGCCGAATCCTACGAACTGGATACCGCCCGCCTGGCCGACGGGCCGGCCCTCGAGACGCTGCTGCGCCGCCTCGACTTCTTCGGCGCCGAACCCGCCTGCGCGGTCGGCGCCGACATGCCGCGCTGGGAAATCACGGTCGAGGACGGCCCGCGCTGCCACACCGTGTTCCTGCGCGAGGACGGCAGCGACGGCCAGTGGCAACACCTGCTCGATTATTTGCGGCAGGCCGGCTGAACCGGGTTTGCCAGCCCCGATCGGTCGCGACGCTCGCCTACCGGGAGCTTCCACATCCCGGTCAGCGGCCGGCGCACGGCGCCTTGACACCCCAAAACCGCACGGTCGTGCGGATTTCTCCTTCATTTGCTTATGTGGATTGTGTATATAGGCGAATTTGTGAGAAAAGCCGAATTGCCCTAAAATACAGTGCTTTGCTCTGTCCGGCCGGCCTGTTCATGTCCATGTTCTTGCGCCCGGCGACGCGACATCCCACCAACTGATAGGACTGTTATGACCCACGTTGTCACCGAATCGTGCATCCGTTGTCGTTACACCGACTGCGTCGATGTATGCCCGGTAGATTGTTTCCGGGAAGGCCCGAATTTCCTCGCCATCGATCCTGACGAGTGCATCGACTGCGCCGTCTGCGTCGCAGAGTGCCCGGTGAATGCGATCTACGCGGAAGAAGACGTGCCTGGCGACCAACAGCAGTTCATCAAGCTGAACGCCGATCTCGCGCGCTTCTGGCCTTCGATCACCAAGACGAAGCCGGCCCTGCCAGACGCGGAAGAGTGGAAAGACGTCAAGGACAAACTCGACCAACTGGCCCGCTGATACCGCCGCTGCGCCGCCCGTCCGGCGCCGGCCCGGGGTCGTTCTGCATGGCAGTGCTGGCTGCCATCGCCTCACCAATCAAAAATCACAGGAAGTAAGCGCATGACTATCAGTGCCACCCACGAAGCGGGCAGCATCGCTCCCAACAGTTCCTTCGCCGGCGCCATCGAAGCGGATGCCGTGATCATCGGCGCAGGCCCGGTCGGCCTGTTCCAGGTGTTCGAACTCGGCCTGCTCGAAATCAAGGCCCACGTCATCGATTCGCTGCCGGCCGTCGGCGGCCAGTGCGTGGAACTGTATCCGGACAAGCCGATCTATGACATCCCTGCCGTCCCGGTGTGCACCGGCCAGGAACTGACCGACAACCTGCTCAAGCAGATCGAGCCGTTCGAGCCGACCTTCCACCTGGGCCAGGAAGTCACGACCGTCCAGCGCCGCGAAGACCAGCGCTTCAACGTCGAGACCTCGACCGGCACCCGCTTCATCACCAAGACCATCTTCATCGCAGCCGGCGTCGGTTCGTTCCAGGCGCGCACGATCAAGGTCGACGGCATCGACAAGTACGAAGGCGAACAGCTGTTCTACCGCGTCAAGGATCCGGCACGCTTCGAAGGCAAGAACATCGTCATCTGCGGCGGCGGCGACTCCGCGCTGGACTGGGCCCTGAACTTCGTCGGCAAGGCCGAATCGGTCGTGCTGGTGCACCGCCGCGAAGACTTCCGCGCCGCCCCCGCCTCGGTCGCCAAGATGAAAGCCCTGTGCGACGAGTACGAGATGCAGCTGATCACCGGCCAGGTGACCGGTTTCGACGAAAAAGACGGCCAGCTGACCGAAGTGAAGGTCACCGGCGCCGATGGCGTCACCCGCCGCGTGCCGCTGGACATGCTGCTGGTGTTCTTCGGCCTGTCGCCGAAGCTGGGCCCGATCGCCGAATGGGGCCTGGACATCGAACGCAAGCAACTGAAAGTGATGGACACCGAGAAGTTCGAGACCAACGTCCCGGGCATCTTCGCCGTGGGTGACATCAACACCTATCCGGGCAAGAAGAAGCTGATCCTGTCGGGCTTCCACGAAGCCGCGCTGGCCGCCTTCGGCGCCGCGCCGTACATCTTCCCGGACAAGAAGATCCACATGCAGTACACGACGACCTCGCCGAAGCTGCACAAGATCCTGGGCGTCGAAACCCCGGTGTTCGATTGAAGCAGGCCTTGCCGCCACGGTTACCACGTTCAACCAACGTTCAGTAACTTGGCGGCGACACAGTCCCCTGAAGCGCCCCGCCCTGCGGGGCGTTTTGCTTTATGTGGGGCGACCAACGGAGCGGGTCCGGGTAAATATGCTACAAGTGCTCCATGCATAGGAGATAGCGGCGGCCCTTGTTTCCACCCGCCAATGCAAATCCCCTATAATCGGATGAAGCTTATGCGCGGGCGATATCAGCGCAGTGTCAATACGAAGGATTACTTTATGCTTTATCAACTGCACGAGATGCAACGCTCCTTCCTGACCCCGCTGATGCAGTGGGCCGATGCGTCTTCGAAACTCTTCTCCAATCCCGTGTCGCCATTCGCGCACACCCCATTTTCCCAACGTATCGCCGCCGGTTACGAGCTGATGTACCGTCTCGGCAAGGAATACGAAAAACCGGCCTTCGGCCTCAAGACCACCACCATCAATGGTGAAGAGGTCGGCATTGTCGAGCGCATCGTCGTCGACAAGCCGTTCTGCAAGCTGCTGCACTTCAAGAAAGACATGGGCGACGCCGCCTTTGCCGCCCTCGATCAGCCGACGGTGCTGGTCGTGGCGCCCTTGTCCGGCCACCACGCGACGCTGCTGCGCGACACCGTGAAAGCCCTGCTGGTCGAGCACGATGTCTACATCACCGACTGGACCGACGCCCGCATGGTGCCGCTGTCCGACGGCCCATTCCACCTGGACGATTACGTCTTCTACGTCCAGGACTTCATCCGCCACCTGGGCCCGGACGTGCACGTGATCTCGGTGTGCCAGCCGACGGTGCCGGTGCTGGCCGCGATCGCCCTGATGGCGAGCGACAAGGATCCCAAGCTGCCGAAGACGATGACCATGATGGGCGGCCCGATCGACCCGCGCAAGTCGCCGACCGCGGTCAACGACCTGGCCATCGAAAAGCCGTACTCGTGGTTCGAGAACACCGTGATCTATGCGGTGCCGGGCAATTACCCGGGCTTTGGCCGCAAGGTCTATCCGGGCTTCCTGCAGCACGCGGGCTTCATCGCGATGAATCCGGGCCGCCACGCCCAGAGCCACCGCGAGTTCTACCAGCACCTGGTGCGCGGCGACGACGACTCGGCCGAGGCGCACCGCAAGTTCTACGACGAGTACAACGCCGTGCTCGACATGCCGGCCGAGTACTATCTCGATACCATCAAGACCGTGTTCCAGGACTACAGCCTGCCGAAGGGCACCTGGAAAGTCGGCGGCCAGCTGGTGCGTCCGCAAGACATCGAGTCGGTCGCCCTGCTCACCGTCGAAGGCGAGCTGGACGACATCTCGGGCCTGGGCCAGACCAGCGCCGCGCTGACCCTGTGCACCGGCATCCCGAAGGACAAGAAGCATGACTTCGTGGTCGAGAAAGCCGGCCACTACGGCATCTTCTCGGGCCGCCGCTGGCGCGAAATCGTGTGCCCGAAGATTACCGAGTTCATCCGTGCCAACCGGTAGGCCGGCGCCGGAAAAAACAAAAGCCGTGGCATGCCACGGCTTTTTTTCGTCGATCCGGGATCAGCGTCCCGTCACCACCTGCGCCACGCGCCCGGTGGCGATCGCCACCAGCGCGTAACTCTCGCCGGCATCGACCCACTGGTGCCCACGCGGCGGCTTCGACAGGCGCAATGCCCGCCAGTCCTCGACCACGTGCTGGTGCGCCTGGTAGCGCGCCGGCAGGCGCTCGCCGCGCCGCACCTCGCCATCCGCCTCCACGCTGCGATAGCGCCCCGGATTCAGCTGCGCGACCTGCACGGGTCGCGCGTGCGCTTCGGTGTCCGCCCGGTCCCGCTGCAAACCATCTCCTGCCGAAAAGATGGCGGCGAACAGCAGCGGCCCAATCAACTCGTTCATGTCCCATCCCCGGTGATCCAGCGTGAGCCGACAGTACAGCAGGATTGTGACAAGTCGTCTGTTAGCTTTCCCACGTAGTCGAATGGATGAGCACAGCCGGGGCCGCCATCGGCCGGGCTGGTCGCATCGAGCCCGGTTTTGGCGGATAATGTCGGCTTGACCAGATTCAGGCAGCTTCCCTCCGTGACCAGACCCCTCGCCGACCAGCTCGAAGACCTGCTGCCGCAGACCCAGTGCACCAAGTGCGGCTATCCCGCCTGCCGCCCGTATGCCGAGGCGATGGCGCGCGGCGAGGCCGAGATCAACCAGTGCCCGCCGGGCGGCATGGAAGGCGTGCGCCGCCTGGCCGCCGCGACCGGACGCAAGGTCATCCCGATCAATCCGGCCAACGGCGTCGAGCGGGCGCGTCCGGTCGCCTTCATCGACGAGTCGCTGTGTATCGGCTGTACGCTGTGCATCCAGGCCTGCCCGGTCGATGCGATCCTGGGCGCGGCCAAGCAGATGCACACCATCCTGCCTAGCCTGTGCACCGGCTGCGACCTGTGCGTCGCGCCGTGTCCGGTCGACTGCATCGCGATGATCCCCGTCACCGGCGAGCGCACCGGCTGGGACGCCTGGACCCAGCAGGACGCCGACGCCGCGCGCGAGCGCCACGACTTGCGCGCCGCGCGCCTGCGCCGCGAGCGCGAAGAGAACGATGCGCGCCTGGCCGCCAAGGCCGTGGAAAAAATGCGCGCGGTCACCGCCGAAGTGACGAACACCCCGGAAGAACTGGCGGAGAAGGAGCGCAAGCGCGCCATCATCGCCGCCGCCATGGAACGCGCCCGCCTGAAGGCGGCCGGCAACCAGGACAAGAACTGACCCAGATGAATCCCGCCAAACGCCTGGAAATCTTCACCCGCTTTCGCGCCGCCAATCCGACACCGACCACCGAACTCGAGTTCACGACGCCGTTCGAACTGCTGATCGCGGTGCTGCTGTCGGCCCAGTCGACCGACGTCGGCGTCAACAAGGCCATGCGCCGCCTGTTCCCGGTGGCGAACACGCCGCAGGCGATCCTCGACCTCGGCATCGACGAGCTCAAGACCTATATCTCGACCATCGGCCTGTACAACACCAAGGCGAAGAACGTGATGGCGACCTGCCGGATCCTGGTCGAGCAGTACGGCGGCGAAGTGCCGCCCGTGCGTGAAGCGCTGGAATCGCTGCCCGGCGTCGGCCGCAAGACCGCCAACGTGGTGCTCAATACGGCCTTCGGCGAGCCGACCATGGCGGTCGACACCCACATCTTCCGCGTGGCGAACCGGACGAAGATTGCGCCCGGCAAGAACGTCGACATCGTCGAACAGAAGCTGCTGAAATTCGTGCCCAAGGACTTCTTGCACGACGCCCACCACTGGCTGATCCTGCACGGCCGCTACACCTGCGTGGCGCGCAAGCCCAAGTGCTGGAACTGCCTGATCGCCGACCTGTGCGAGTTCAGGGACAAGACGCCGGCGCCGGCCGGCGTGCTCGATCCAGCGGTGGCCGCGGCCAACGCGGCGACTTAGATCCGGTGGCCATCAGGGCGTCGAGATCCCTGGCGCTACAGGCATCCAGTGGGGCCTGACCCACGGCGAGCGGGGAAGTTGACGTCATTGGCGATCGATCGATGAACGGCGCCGCCCGCTTGCCTCGCCAATCCAGGCAACACGGGCGCGTGTGCATCTTACGCCGCTTGCGCGCCATCGTTAAGTGCCAGCGCGCCGCGCCGTCCGGGCAGCGCCCGTGTCGCGCCCGGCTGCTCTTCGACCTTGAACACGCTCACCACCTGGGTCAGGGCAACGGTCTGGTCGCGCAGCGACTGCGCCGCGGCGGCGGCTTCTTCGACCAGGGCCGCATTCTGCTGGGTCGCGCTGTCCATCTCGGTCACCGCATCGTTGACCTGGGCGATGCCCTGGCTCTGTTCGCTGCTGGCGGCGCTGATCTCGCCGATGATGTCCATCACCTGACGCACGCTGGCGACGATGTCGCCCATCGTCGCCCCGGCCTCGCCGACCAGGCGGTTGCCGTCGTCGACACAGGCGGCCGATTCGGCGATCAGCGCCTTGATCTCCTTCGCCGCGACAGCCGAACGCTGGGCCAGGGTCCGCACCTCGCCGGCGACGACCGCGAAGCCACGGCCCTGCTCGCCCGCGCGCGCCGCCTCGACCGCGGCGTTGAGCGCCAGGATATTGGTCTGGAAGGCAATGCCGTCGATGACCCCGATGATGTCGGTGATCCGGCGCGACGAGGTGCTGATCGACGCCATGGTGCCCACCACCTGCTCGACCACCGCGCCGCCCTTGACCGCCACGTCGCAGGCCGACACCGCGAGCTGGCTGGCCTGGCGCGCGTTGTCGGCGTTCTGGCGCACGGTCGAGGTCAGTTCTTCCATCGACGACGCGGTTTCCTCGAGCGCGCCGGCCTGGCGCTCGGTGCGCGCGGAGAGGTCCAGGTTGCCCTGCGCGATCTCGTGCGACGCCACGGCGATGGTCTCCGCACCGCCGCGCACCTGCAGCACGATGCGCTGCAGGCTGGCCGACATCTCCTTCAGGGCCAGCAGCAGCTGGCCGGTCTCGTCGTCGCTCCTGACCGTGATCGCGGTGCGCAGGTCGCCGGCTGCCACGCTGCGTGCAGCCTCCACCGCCGCGTCGAGCGGCCGGGTGATCGAACGCGACACCAGCACGCCGGCGGCCACCGCCGCCAGCGCGCCGAGCAGCATCAGGCTGTAGCTGAGCGTCGTCGCGCGCGCCCCGACCGCGTCGGCCTGGCGCACGCTGGTGGCGCTGAGCGCGGATATCTTTTCTGTCGCCTGCGCCAGCAGTTCGGCCGGCGCCCGGTCCTTGCCCTTGACCGCCACGTCGCCGGCGGCCGGATCGAAACCGGCGGCGACGAAGTCCTGGTAACCGCGCCGGTAATCGAGACCCATCTGCGCGTGCGCGGCGCCAAACTGCGCCACCAGCGCCCGCACCTCCCCCTCCGGAAGGCTCGCCAGCAGGGCCGCAACCTGGGCCGCGACCTCGGTTTCGTTCTGCTGGAACGCGGCCCAGTACTTGGCGCGTTCTCCGTCGTCCTTGCCGCGCAGGAGCGTGTTCTTCCACTCCTGCAGCTGCTTGCGGAAGTGGGCCAGCATGGCCTCGACTTGCGTCGACTGCCCCTGCATGGCGACGGCCTGGCGGTAAGTGTCGACGGAACGGTTCATCTGGCTCATGCCGGAGAAACCGGCGCAGGCGACGAGCAGGGTGACGGCGGCAAAACCCAGCGGGAGTTTGCGGCTTAGTTTCATGGGGTGATCCTCGGATGCGTGGGCGCCGCGCGGCGGTAACGCCGGCGACGCCCGGAAACATGGAAGGCCCGGGTGACCGGACATGCACAGTGTATAGGCTGGTGCGTGGTTTACCACCGCCAACTTTGCATTCCAGGCGGAAAGCGATGCGAAACAGTCTTTATGTCCTGTCGGCGCAACACATCGCCGAAGTAAGCAAGCGCTTACTGATTACAGAAGCACCATATTATCGCGATGAACCAGCTCCGGACCTTCGACGAACCCCAGGATGCGCTCGATCTCGGTCGAGGAGTGGCGCATGATGCGCCGCACCTCGCTGCTGGCGTAGTTGGTCAGCCCGCGCGCGAGCGGCTTGCCGGCTTCGTCGACGCAGGTGATCACCTGGCCACGGCCGAATTCGCCGTTGACGGCCAGTACGCCGATCGGCAGCAGCGACTTGCCCTCCTTGGTCAGCTTGGCCGCGGCGCCGGCGTCGATCACGACTTCGCCCGTGGTGTGCAGGTGGTCGACCATCCACTGGCGGCGCGCCGTCAGGCGGCCGGTGGCGGCCAGCAATTGCGTGCCGATCGATTCGCCGCCGGCCAGGCGCGTGAGCACGTCCGGCTCGCGGCCCCAGGCGATCACGGTATGGGCGCCGGAGCGCGCCGCGCGCTTGGCGGCCAGCACCTTGGTCAGCATGCCGCCGCGGCCGATGCTGCTGCCGGCGCCGCCGGCCATCGCCTCCAGGGCCACGTCGCCGGCCTGGGCCTGCTCGATCAGCCGGGCGTTCGGATCCTTGCGCGGGTCGGCCGAGTACAGACCGGGCTGGTCGGTCAGGATGACCAGCGCGTCGGCCTCGATCAGGTTGGCGACCAGGGCGCCGAGCGTATCGTTGTCGCCGAACTTGATCTCGTCGGTGACGACGGTGTCGTTCTCGTTGATGATCGGGACCACGTTCAGGCGCAGCAAGGTGGTCAGCGTCGAGCGCGCATTGAGGTAGCGTTCGCGGTCGGCCAGGTCGGCGTGGGTCAGCAGCACCTGCGCGGTCTTGACGCCGTGGGCGCTGAAGCTCGATTCGTAGATCTGGGCCAGACCCATCTGGCCGCAGGCGGCGCAGGCCTGCAATTCATGGATGTCGGTCGGACGCTTGCCGAAACCGAGGCGCAGCATGCCCTCGGCGATGGCGCCCGAGCTGACCAGGACGACGTCCTTGCCGAGCGCGCGCAGCGCGGCGATCTGGCTGGCCCAGCGGGCGATGGCGGTATGGTCGAGACCCCTCCCCTCGTCGGTGACGAGGGAGGAGCCGACCTTGACGATGATGCGGGAGGCTTGTTGGAGTGCTGAGTTCATGGCGACAGGATCTTCCCCCGCGGTCGCAACGCGAGCAGGGAAAGTCCTGCCAGCAGTTCAACCGCGCAGACGACGAATAATACCCCCGTGGGCAAGCCGATCGCGAATGCCGCGACGAGGCGGCCGGCCGGCTGGGCCAGGAGGAACAGGGCAGTAAGGTCGCCTAGGATGGGCTGGTCGCCCTGCCTGGCCGCCAACAGCGCCAACCCCGCGGTAGCGAGGCGGATGCCGACGTAGATGGCGTAGAACTGGCTGTAGCCGTTCACGCCGACGAGAAACAGGCCCATCGCGGCCGCGATGCGGTCGGGATCGAGCATGGCCGCGAGCGCGGCCAGTGAACTTGCGGTGGCGACCAATTGCAGCAGCTGGCCGCGCAGCCAGGCGCGCGACCAGGTAGCCGTCTGTGGAACGCTCGCGCTCAAGTTCAGTCTTCGATGATCTTGAAGCGTGGATCGTCAGGATCGATCGACGAGATGCCACGCGCTTCCTCGGTCATCGAGGTTTCTTCGGCGCGCTGCTCGGAATGGCGCTTTTCTTCGAGGTGCAGGTAGATCGCATTGATCAGGTCCTGGCAGCCTTCGCGGTTCAGGGCCGATATCTCGAACACGGGGCCCTTCCAGGCCAGGCGCTTGATGACGTCCTTGACGCGCTTCTTGCGCTCGGCGTCGTCGAGCACGTCCAGCTTGTTCAGCACCAGCCAGCGCGGCTTGTTGAGCAGCTCTTCGTCGTATTTTTCGAGTTCCTTGATCAGGGCCTTGGCTTCCTTGACCGGATCGACCTTCTCGTCGAACGACGACAGGTCGACGATGTGCAGCAGCAGGCCGGTACGGGCCAGGTGGCGCAGAAACTGGTGGCCCAGGCCGGCGCCTTCGGAGGCGCCTTCGATCAGGCCCGGAATGTCGGCGATCACGAAGCTCTTTTCGTGCGACACGCGCACCACGCCCAGGTTCGGGTGCAGGGTGGTGAACGGGTAGTCGGCGATCTTCGGCTTGGCGTTCGACACGGCCGTGATGAAGGTGGACTTGCCGGCATTCGGCATGCCCAGGAGGCCCACGTCGGCCAGCACCTTCAGCTCGAGGCGCAGGGTGCGACGCTCGCCATCTTTACCTTCGGTCTTCTGGCGCGGCGCGCGGTTGGTCGAAGTTTTAAAGTGGATATTGCCCCAGCCGCCCTCGCCGCCCTTGGCCAGCAATTCGGTCTGGCCGTGCTCGGTCAGGTCGGCGATGATCTCGCCATTGTTGTCGTCGATGATCAGCGTGCCAACCGGCATGCGGATGGTAATGTCTTCGGCGCCCTTGCCATAGCAATCAGAGCCGCGGCCCGGTTCGCCATTCTTGCCGGTATGGACTTTCGAGTAACGGAAGTCGACCAGGGTATTCACATTGCGGTCGGCAACCACATAGATCGAGCTGCCCTTGCCGCCGTCGCCGCCGTCCGGACCGCCGAATGGGCGGAACTTCTCGCGACGGAACGAGGCGCACCCGTTGCCGCCGTCGCCAGCGATGACTTCAATTCTTGCTTCGTCAATAAACTTCATGATTGTGACCGCTAAAAAACTAAAAAGGCCCTACCGTGGGCAGAGCCTTTCGATGGAAGGCTTGCGCCTTGCAAAGAAGCGCCGCTGATGCGGCGCAGATGCGTGATTACGCTGCGACTGCTTCGTTGGCAACGACGGTCACGAACTGCTTCGAGCCCACGCCTTGCTTGACGAACTTGACGGTACCGTCGACCAGCGCGAACAGGGTGTGATCCTTGCCGGTGCCGACGTTGGCGCCAGCGCGCACTGGGGTGCCGCGTTGACGGATGATGATGCCGCCGGCGTTGATTGCCTGGCCGCCGTAGACTTTCACGCCAAGGCGTTTGCTTTCTGAGTCACGGCCGTTGCGGGTAGTACCGCCGCCTTTTTTGTGTGCCATTGTATTACTCCTTGATGACTAATGCTGGGAACCGGACGGCGATTAGCCGTTGATCGAAACGATCTGGATTTCGGTGAAGTTCTGGCGATGGCCCTGACGCTTCTGGTAGTGCTTACGACGGCGCATCTTGAAGATACGGACCTTGTCGTGACGACCATGCGAAACCACTTTCACCAGCACCGTTGCACCTTCGACCAGCGGAGCACCAAACTTGATGCTGTCGCCCGCGCCAACGGCGAGGACCTGATCGATCGTGAGTTCGGAACCAATGTCAGCCGGTATCTGTTCTACTTTAAGTTTTTCACCAGCGACAACTTTGTATTGCTTGCCACCGGTTTTTATGACCGCGTACATGATTTGAAACCTCATCAAATGTTAAAAGAATCCGCCAGCAACAGCGCCCCGCGCAAGCGCGCTGGACTGTTCGTAAGCCGGGGAACAGGGGATTATACATAAATCGCCGTGATGCGTCAAAAGCGACTGACGATCTCTTCCGTACGTGGCAGCCTGCCAACGGCGCACAGTCGCCCGAGGTCCTCCCAAGGGCGAGCTCTACCCTGCTGGCAGGACGGATACCCCTTGCATACCGTATAATCGCGGCACTCTTATAGTTAACCCACGTTTCGCAGGTCAGCCTTGTCAGCCGCCACTCAACACGCCCAACAGAACTCCATCGTCCAGTCGATCGCTCCAGACATGGAGGCCGTCAACACGGTGATCCGCCAGCGGCTGCATTCCGACGTCACCCTGGTGAACCAGATCGCCGAGTACATCATCAGCGCGGGCGGCAAGCGCATCCGTCCAGTGCTGGTGCTGTTGCTGGCCAATGCCTACGGCTACCGCGGCACGTCCCACCATGAACTGGCCGCCGTGGTCGAGTTCATCCACACCGCGACCCTGCTGCACGACGACGTGGTCGACGAATCCTCGATGCGCCGCGGCCGCCAGACCGCCAACGCCCTGTTCGGCAATGCCGCCTCGGTGCTGGTGGGCGACTTCCTGTACTCGCGCTCGTTCCAGATGATGGTTGGCCTGAACAATATGCGCGTGATGCAGATCCTGTCCGACGCGACGAACGTGATCGCCGAAGGCGAAGTGCTGCAGCTGCTGAACATGCACGACCCGGACGTGACGGAAGCGGCCTATCTGCTGGTGATCCGCTCCAAGACCGCCAAGCTGTTCGAAGCGGCGGCCGAGCTCGGCGCACTGGTGGCGGGCGCCAACGACGCGCAGATCGCCGCGGCCGGAGAGTATGGCCGCTCGCTGGGCACCGCCTTCCAGCTGATCGACGACGTGCTCGACTACGCGGGCGACGCCGCCGAGATCGGCAAGAACCTGGGCGACGACCTGCGCGAGGGCAAGCCTACCCTGCCGCTGATCTGGCTGATGGAACATGGCACGCCGGAGCAGCGCGAGATGGTGCGCAATTGCATCGAGCAAGGCGACGAGCAGCAATTCGATGCGGTGCTGGCGGCGGTGACCTCGAGCGGAGCGCTGGATTACACCCGCACCCAGGCCGAAGAAGCGGCCCGCCGCGCGTCGAACGCGATCGCGGATTTGCCCGACAGCGTCTTCAAGGACAGCCTGCTCCAGCTCAGCCGTTTCGCTGTTGACAGGAACCATTGAGTAATTTTATAGTAATGCCTTCCCGGGGTGACCTGTAAAGACACCCCGAACCGTCGGGGTGTAGCTTAGCCCGGTAGAGCGCTACGTTCGGGACGTAGAGGCCGGAGGTTCGAATCCTCTCACCCCGACCACAGAATTCAAAAAGCCAGACCTGGCGTTGCCGGTCTGGCTTTTTTCATTTCCCATGCCTGGCGTGTTGGCCAGGACGTCAGCTTACCTACGCCAGCTCGGTGACGAACTCCGAGAACGGGCGACGCACCTTTTTCAGGTCGACCAGCCAGTCTCCTTCATCCGCACGGTAGCCGATAGGCAGGAGGATCACCGAACGCAGTCCCCGCTCACGCAGCTTCAGGATCTCGTCGACCTTGGCAGGATCGAACCCTTCCATCGGCGTGGCGTCCACTTTCTCCTCGGCCGCGGCGATCAGCGCACTGCCGAGGCCAATATAAGCCTGGCGCGCGGCGTGCTCGAAATTGGTCTGGGCGTCGCGTTGCGGATACGTCGACAGCAACTGCTGGCGGTAGGCTTCCCAACCTTCGTTCCTGAAGCCGCGCTCGGCGTTCACCAGATCGAACATCGCGTTGATGCGCTCAGCCGTATAGTTATCCCAAGCGGCAAACACGAGCAGATGCGAAGCCTCCGTCACCTGGGCCTGGTTCCAGGCATGCGCCCTGATCTGTTCGCGCAAAGCCTCGTTCTTCACCACAAACAGCTCGTACTGTTGCAACCCACTGGAACTGGCCGTCAGGCGCACCGCTTCAAGAATGCGGTCGAGCTTCTCTTTGGCCACCTTTTTAGTGGGATCCATTTTTTTGGTGGCATAACGCCATTGCAATGTTTGCAGGAGGTCGGACATGCAACATTCCCTTCTATGTGAGTGAATAATGCGCCATGATGCCCGACCCCGAAGTTTCTTGCCGAGCACCGTCCCATTTTTCCGCGACGCGGCGTCAAGAACAGGGGGCGCCTTCTGTAAGCCATTTCCGCTGGCGTTCTCCTCCGATGTAGCTCCATGGCTAAGTACGGCAAGCTCAAGCCCGAGAACTCTGGACGATTGTCCTTTGGTCTGATTGAACGATGAATATCTCTCCCTTAGGATGAAATTCGCAAACCCAGGTTTCCCGGGAGGCGCCCCATGATCCTCGCTCACCTATTTCATCATCCGTCACGCGCGGTGGCGGGATGCTGTCTGCTTGCCCTGTCCGCGTGTTCCAGCCAGGAGTTGAACCACCAGCTTGCCACCAGCCGGGAGGCGGTCGATCAGGCGCAGATGGCGGGTGCACAGGAAAACGCTCCTGCGGACTTCGGCGCCGCGGCCGACAAGCTGGCCGGTATCATCGCAACGGGGTGCGCGACCTCCCCGCCGTCATCCGAGGTGGCTGCCGCACGTGCTGCAATCGACAATGCCGGGCAGGCCATCGACCAGGCGTCAGCCGATCCCCGCGTGGTCAACTACGCTCCCAGCGAACTCGAACGCGCAACCGCTTCACTGCAAAAGGCGAAGACGGCGTGGAACGACAAGCACGACCTGACGGCCACGCAGCATTTCGCTTGTCTTGCACAGCAGCGCGCGGCTACGGCGCAAGAATTTGCCAACGAGCGTGCTGCGGAAAATACCGTGAGGGTCGCAGCGGCAGAACTCAACCAGACGTTGTCGGTTGCAATGACACAGCGACGCAGCCAACCGAGCGTCATCGCGGAGCTGGCGCGCAAGGACCTGATCGGTTTCGCCCCCGGTAAAGCGACAATCCCGGCCAGCGCCAAGCGCGCGCTCGACGAATTGGCCGCCACATTGAAAAGCAATCCCGAGCGCGAGATCGTGATCGAAGGGCATACCGACAATGTCGGCAGCCCCCGTTACAACCAGGCCCTGGCCTTGAGACGGGCTGAGGCGGTACGTGACTCCCTGCTCCAGCGCGGGATTGCTTCCAGCCGCATCGCGGTCCGGTCTCTCGGCCAAGAGAATCCGGCATCGAGCAACGCCAGCCGGATCGGGCGCATGGAAAACCGGCGCGCCGAGGTCATCACCGGGGACACGGGCATGCACATGGTGGGATCATCGCAAATCTCCTCCACGCAGTCGAGCGAGGAAAACGGGCGGTCCAGGCAGCCCGAGCGATGACGTCAGGAACACGGATCCTGGTGCGGATGGCTTAGTCTCGCCCCATCCACAGGACTGGAAAAGCCAGGTACGGTGCGCCGGTCCGGCTTTTTGCGCCTCGCTTGCCGACAGCGCGATCGCGCGCACGTTCAGCGCGCGCGCCCCCCGGCGCGATTGCCGCCGGCGGCCTGCGGCGCGTTCAGCACTTCCCCCAGACGCTCGAGCAGATTGCGGCGCGCGAATTCGGCATGCTGCTCGGACAGCTGACCAGCCAGTTCCACCTGGCCAGCGGCGATCGCACGAGCAATGCCTTCGTGTTCGTCCCAGATCGACTCGCGCTGCCCGGCCGACTGCAGCGCCGCGCCCATCACGCGGCGCAGGTGGACCCAGTGCAGCTGGGTGGTCTCGAAGATCAGCGGATTGCCGGAAGCGCGGTAGATCGCGGTATGGAAAGCGATATCCGCATCGATCATGACCTTGACGTCGCCGCTCCTGGCCGCGCGCCGGCCGGCGGCGATGATTCCGGGGCCGAGGTCGATCTTCTGCGCCGCCGCCAGCCGCGCCGCCAGCGCATCGAGGGCGCCCCGAACCTGGTACAGGTTGCCGATCCACTGCGGATCCATGCCGGCGATGAGCACGCCGCGCCCGGGCGCATCCTGGATCAGCCCATCCTTCTTGAGCAGGCGCAGCGCCTGCAGCACCGGCGAACGCGACACGTTCATCTGTTCCGCGATCTCTTCTTGCGTGATGCGGGAGCCGGGCGGCAGCGTCCCGGCGCTGATCGCGTCCAGCAGGTTCTGGTAGACCTCGTCGACCAGGTCGGGACGAGCTTGAATCTTGGTAAGTTTACTTAGCATGTCGGCACCTTTGTATTCAGTATACGTGCAAACGGAATGAAGTCAATTGCTGCGCCGCGTCAGCAAAATATGCGCCCACGCGGCATCAAAACGCTTGACTTTGAATCCGCAAGAATGGATTCTGTATACAGAACACGGAACACACAGAGTCATGGATAAAACCCATGAAGGCTCCATACGATCAGGCTGGTGATCTCGTACCGGTGCGCCCGCGCCGGACTGAAGCGATAACTGATCGTCCAAAAAATTTTGCCATCGCATTTTGTATACAGAGTACTGAATACCCTGCACCCGTGAACCCGGAGGAGACCCACCCATGAATACCCGAGACAAAGTCGCCGAAGCCGGCGCCCAGCCAACCGTCAAGAAGCTGATCCCGTTCGGCGGCTACCACACCAGCAAGGTGCCGGGCCACGACCCTGAACTGACCGAGGTCGGCCCCGGCACCCCGATGGGCGAATACATGCGCCGTTTCTGGCATCCGGTCTGCATGTCGCTGGAGCTCACCGACACCCCGCACTTCCTCAAGATCCTGGGCGAAGAACTGGTCGCCTTCCGCGACGGCTCGGGCCGGATCGGCCTGCTGCACGCCCACTGCGTGCACCGCGGCGCCTCGCTCGAATACGGCGCGATCCAGGAGAAAGGCATCATGTGCTGCTACCACGGCATGGTGTTCGACATCGACGGCACCTGCCTGCACGTGCCCTTCCCCAAGGGCGAGGAGAAGGAGGCCGAGAAGTACGCATGCTCGATCAAGCAGGGCGCCTATAAAGCCTTCGAGCGCCATGGCCTGGTGTTCGCCTATATGGGGCCGCCGGAGGAAGAGCCGCCCTTCCCCGAGTGGGAGGGCGACTTCACCGTGGCCGAGGGCGACGAACTGGTTCCGTATTCGAACTTCCAGCACTGTAACTGGCTGCAGGTGCAGGACAACGCGGCCGACAACTTCCACCCGACCGCCCTGCACGCGGCCAAGAACGTCGTCAAGGGCCAGTACCAGGGCACGACCTTCGACGAGGTCGGCGCGGCCTCGATGGAAGTAGCGCCGGACATGCAGTTCATTCCGGTGCACGGCGGGCGCGGCCTGGCCTGCGCCGGCGCGCGCCGCGTCAACGGCGACAAGCTGTTCGTGCGGGTCCAGCACCAGGTGCTGCCCAACCTGAGCCTGCACGCCTACACCTCCGAAGACGGCTCGAACAAGAAGCTGTTCTCGCGCTTCCACATCGTGCGCTGGACCGTGCCGGTCGACGACACC
Source organism: Massilia oculi (assembly GCF_003143515.1). Classification (NCBI taxonomy): domain Bacteria; kingdom Pseudomonadati; phylum Pseudomonadota; class Betaproteobacteria; order Burkholderiales; family Oxalobacteraceae; genus Massilia; species Massilia oculi. The sequence continues at coordinate 1,806,849 of NZ_CP029343.1, forward strand.
AATGCCAAGATGATCGGCTGGCGCGTGATGGGTCCCGGGATCGATACCCGCGGCGTCGGCAACAAGGAGATGGTCGGCTACGAAACCATCGACTTCCTCGAAGGCCAGGTGGCCATGCGCCGCCCCGAACGCTTCGGCAAGTACAAGCTGGAAGACCTGCCGCCGATTCCATCGGACCACCGCGCGCGCGCGAACTACAAGGAATGCCAGTACGCGCCGGGCGACTATGAGGCCATCATCAGCCAGCGTCCGATCGCCGTGCACGCCCTCGAGAATCCGACCAAGTTCGACGCCGGCGTGTTCATGTTCCGCAAGCTCCTGCGCGATGCCGTCCGCGGCAGCAATCCGGCCGCCGGTCCGCAGCAGTTCGCCGAGTGGCTGCGCGAGTCGGGCGGCATGCCCAACAGCTACTGCTCGGGCAATGTGCTGGAGGTGAAGGAAGGGGCGACGGTCGAGGAAGAAGTGGCGCAACGCCGCCACGTGACGCGCCAGATCGTGGCCATCATCACCGAGAGCGAAAAACTCAAGGGCGACGAACGCGCCGCCTTCGTGCGCCAGCGCTTCGACGAACTGGAAGGCTCGACCCGCAAGTAAGGCGGGCGGGCACCATGGGCCCGGGATGCGTCCGGGCCGCTCAGGAGACAAGCATGGAAATGACACAGACCCACATCAATCCGGCCGACACCCCGCCCGACACCCGCCTGTCGCTGCTGGTGCGCCAGATCCGCTTCGAAGGCCGGGGCATCAACTCATACGAGCTGGTGCACCCGCAGGGCGAAGACCTGCCGCCGTTCGAGGCCGGCGCTCACATCGACATCCACCTGCCGAACGGGATGACGCGCCAGTACTCGCTGTGCAATGCGCCGTGCGAACGGCACCGCTACGTGATCGCGGTGCTGCGCGACGAGAAGGGCCGCGGCGGCTCGAAAGCCCTGCACGATATGCTGAAGGTGCAGGACATCGCCAGCGTCGGCGCGCCGCGCAACAACTTCGGCCTGGCGCCGGGCGCCCGCAAGGTCATCCTGCTGGCCGGCGGCATCGGCGTCACGCCGGTCAAGTCGATGGCGCACGCACTGGAAGCCCAGGGCATTCCCTTCGAGCTGCACTACTGCGCGCGCAACCGCGACTGCGTGGCCTTCGGCGAACAGTTCGACGCGCACTGGGAGCATGGCAGCGTGCAGTTCCATTTCGACCACGGCAAGCCTGGCGAGGGCCTGGACATCGCGGCCCTGCTGAAGGACCCGGGCGACGACACCCACCTGTTCTACTGCGGCCCGGCCGGCTTCATGCAGGCCTGCGCCGACGCCAGCCGCCACTGGCCGGCCGGCGCCGTCCACTTCGAGCACTTCAAGGCACCGGAGCCGGCGGCCGACGCCTGCGCGCCGGCGACGGCCGGCGCCTTCCTGCTCAGGATCGCCAGCACCGGCGCCGAAATCGAGGTGCCGCCCGAACGCAGCATCGCCGAGGCCCTCGAACAGGCCGGCGTGCGGGTCGAGACCTCCTGCCAGGCCGGCCTGTGCGGCACCTGCAGGATCCGCTACCTGGAAGGCTCGGTCGACCACCGCGACTACATCCTCGGCGCCGACGAGCAGGAGCAGTGGCTGACGGCGTGCGTTTCGCGCGCCACCAGCCCGGTGCTCGTGCTCGACCTCTGATTCCATTCCATCCGACGGCCACGCCGCAGCGCCCGCATGGCGGCGGCAGGCCTTGCGCATTACCCTACCGAAGGAGACAGCATGCTGGACAAAGTGAAACCCACGACCGCCCAGGCGGCCCCGATCTCGATCTACCAGCCCAAGCAGAGCGGACTGATTTATCCGGAGATCCCCGTATTCGACAACGTCGCCGACGAGCGCCAGCACCGCAAGGAGCGCCTGGTCGCGGCCTGCCGCGCCTTCGCCCAGCACAAGTTCGACTATGGCTTCGCCGGTCACCTGACGGTGCGCGACCCCGAATTTCCGGAACTGTACTGGACCAACCCGATGTGCGTGCACTTCGACCAGGTCAGGATCTCGAACCTGATCCTGGCCGACCACAAGGGCACCGTGGTCGAGGGCGACTACGCGATCAACCGCGCCGGCTTCGTGCTGCACGCGGCGGTGCACGAAGCGCATCCCGATATCATGGCCATGTGCCACGCCCACACCGTGTACGGCACCGCCTTCGCGGCGCTGGGCCGCCCGCTCGACCCGATCAGCCAGGACGCCGCCGCCTTCTTCGAGGACCACATCGTGATCCGCGACGAGGCCGGCCAGGTGGCGGTGGAAGAAAAGGCGGGCCTGGCGGTATGCGACTGGTTCAAGGACGTCAAGGCCGCGATCCACCAGAACCATGGCCTGCTCACCGCCAGCCGCCACAGCATCGAGTCGGCCGCGTTCTGGTTCATCGCGCTGGAACGCTGCTGCCAGCAGCAGTTGCTGGTCGAGGCGACCGGGATCGCGCCGGTCATGGTGCCGCCGGACCGCTCGCGCTACAGCCGCGAGCACGTCGGCAGCGACTACATCGGCTGGCTGCACTTCCAGCCAATCTGGGACCAGTTGAAGCGCACCCAACCTGATATGTTCGACTGAAGAGGAATCGTTTTCACCATTGTTGCACGCCGCGCCGGGACAACCCGAAGGCACATGACGGTGCCCTGGCGCGTATTTCATACAACAGCAGGAGACAAGACAATGTTGAGTTCTACTTCCGCGGCGGGGGTCGCGGCTACCCGTGACGAAGAAGGCGCCGTCTATGCCAAGGTGATGTGGCGGCTGCTTCCCTTCCTGTTCCTCTGCTATGTGTTCGCCTATCTCGACCGGGTGAACGTCGGCTTCGCCAAGCTGTCGATGATGAACGACCTCGGTTTCAGCGAGGCGGTCTACGGCCTCGGGGCCGGCGTGTTCTTCGTCGGCTATGTGCTGTTCGAGGTGCCCAGCAATATCGTGATGCTGAAGGTCGGCGCGCGCTTCTGGATCACCCGCATCATGGTCACCTGGGGGATCATCTCGGCCTGCACCATGTTCGTCAACACGCCAACCCAGTTCTAAGTGCTGCGCTTCCTGCTCGGGATGGCCGAAGCCGGCTTCTTCCCGGCCGTGCTGCTGTACCTCACCTACTGGTTCCCGTCCTCGCGCCGCGGCAAGGTGACGGCGCTGTTCATGACCGGCATCCCGATGTCGGGCGTGATCGGCGGACCGCTGTCGGGCTTCATCATGGCCTCGATGGTGGGCGTGGGCAGCCTGTCCAACTGGCAGTGGCTGTTCCTGCTGGAGGCGATCCCGACCGTGCTGCTGGGGGTGGTCGCCTTCTTCTTCCTGGACGACCGCATCAAGGACGCCAAGTGGCTCGATGCCCGCGAGAAGGCGCTGCTTGAACACAATCTGGCCCAGGACGCCCAGGGCAAGCACCTGCACAAGCTGCGCGACGGCCTGACCAATCCGCGCGTCTGGCTGCTGGCCATGATCTACCTGTTCTTCACCATGGGCCTGTACGCGATCAGCTTCTGGCTGCCGTCGATCGTCAAGGACAGCGGCGTGGTCGACCCCTGGCACATCGGCCTGCTGACCACCATCCCGTACGCGGCGGCGACCGTCGCGATGGTGATGACCGGACGCAGCTCGGACCGCCATGGCGAGCGGCGCTGGCACCTGGCCCTGGCCGGCTTCGCCGGCGCCATCGGCCTGGTGTGGAGCGTGCTGTACGCCGGCAACACGACGATCGCCCTGATGGGCCTGACGCTGGCGACGATGGGGATCATGACCACGATCTGCCAGTTCTGGACCCTGCCGCCGACGATCCTCACTGGCGCGGCGGCCGCCACCGGGATCGCCTTCGCCAACTCGGTCGGCAGCTTCTCGGGCCTGATCGCGCCGTCGATGCTGGGTTACGTGAAGACGGCGACCGACAGCACCGGCAACGGCCTGCTGGTGATCGCGGCCTGCCTGGTGATCGGCGGACTGCTGGTGTTCACGATCCCGGCGCACCTGGTGTCGCGCAAGAAGTAGACTGGCGCAGGCACGATCGAAAGGCCCCGCTGCGGCGACGCAGCGGGGCCTTTTTTGCTCGCCTGTCAGAAGCTGTGGCGGATGCCGACGCTGGTGGCCCGGTCGCCCGTGCCGGATTCGATGGCGCTGCCGACCGTATAGCTGGCGCCGTTGCGGTTGTCGATGCGCGACCACGCCGCGTGCAGCTCGGTGCGCTTCGACAGCGCGTAGCGGTAGCCGAGCGCGAACTGGCTGGCGTCCTGGTTGCGCGCGCCGCGGTCGTCCTTGTGGATCCACGACGCCATCAGCGCATGCTGGCCGAACGGCACCGTCAGCCCGAGCAGCGCATCCTTGCTGTCGGTCGATGCGAGCGGCGCGTCGGCGTAGCCATAGGGATTGTCATTGTTGCGCCACACCGAGCTGTTCAGGCCACGGTTGCGGCCATAGCTGGCGTGGGCCTTCAGGATGCCGAAGTCGTAGACCGCGGCCACGATGGCGTTCCTGGCGTTCTCCGTATTGCGCAAGGCGGCGGTGTCGTTGTTGCGGTCGTGGTAGCCGAAGCGCAGGCGCAGCGGACCGGACGTATAGTCGAGCGCCATGCCCAGCTGGCGCCCGCTTTCGCGGTCGGCGGCGGTTTCGCCGGCGGCGGCGACCAGTTCGAGGACCACGCCGTGCCGCGTCGGCGACACGTACTTGACCGTGTTGTCCATGCGGCTGAAGGAGTTGCCGGTCACCGCCAGCATGTTCTTCGAGTCGCCCACGTAGCCGGAACCGAAGGGATCGGCCATCACCGTCGTCATGTAGTGCGGCGTGTACTGGCGGCCGACCGTCACCGTGCCGAGCCGGCCCTGCAGACCAACGTAGATCTGGCGCCCGAACAGCAGGCCGCCCTGGCCCATGGCGCCGGTATCGGCCTGGAAGCCGCTCTCCATCAGGAAGATGGCCGACGTGCCGCCGCCAAGATCTTCCGATCCACGGATGCCGATGCGCGAGCCGGCGCCGACCCCGCTGCTGAGCTTGGTGAGCTTTCCGGCGCTGCCTCCGGCTTCCTGGACCATGGCCACATCGACCACCCCGTACACGGTCACCGCATCCTGGGCCGGCGCCGGCGCGCCGGTGGCCGCCAGCAATGCCGCGGCCAGGCATCGGCGCCTCGTCTGCATCGTTTTCATTGTCGTCTCCTGGTTTTTTTGGTTCCGGCAAAGGCATGCCGATGCGGGGACCCATGGGATTCATATACAGTATTCTGTATACAGAACCCATTGTGCGAGGAGCGTGGTGCGGTGTCAAGAACGCGAACCTGTTCCGATCCCGCCATCGGCCTTATGATATGTCTCGCAACGGCCGGTCGCATGCATCCCACCGGCTGGCATCCACCTTTCAACCAAGAGGAATCCCATGTCCGAAACCCTCACCGTCACCACCGCCGACCGCGGCTTCGACTGCTACGTCGCGCGTCCCAATGTCGTGGGCACCTACCCTGTCATCGTCGTGCTCCAGGAAATCTTCGGCGTGAACGGCGGCATCCGCAGCATCGCGGACAACTACGCCGCCAAGGGCTATATCGCCGTCGCCCCCGACCTGTTCTGGCGCACCGACCCGGGCATCCAGCTGTCGGAGGCGAACGAAGCCGACGTCGCCAAGGCCTTCTCGATGTACCAGGCCTATGACTTCGACCACGGCGTGCAGGACATCGCCGCCACCATCAGCGCCGCGCGCACGATGGAAGGCAGCACCGGCAAGGTCGGCGTCACCGGCTATTGCCTGGGCGGCCTGATGACCTACCTGGCCGCGGCCCGCACCGATGGCGACGCCTTCGCGGCCTATTACGGCGGCGGCACCGACCAGTACCTGCACGAAGCCAAGCACATCGGCGCTCCCCTGCTCTACCACCTGGCCGGGGCCGACGAATACATCGGGCCGGAAGCGCAGGAAAAGATCAAGGCCGCGCTGGAAGGCAAGGCCGATGCCGAAGTGCATGTGTACCCCGGCCGCCAGCACGCCTTCGCCCGTCCCGGCGGCAGCCACTACGATCACGACGATGCGACCCTGGCCAACAGCCGCACCGACGAGTTCTTCGCCCGCACCTTGCGCTAGGCACGCGATCGCCCGCCGGGCGCCATCCCGGCGGGCGCCACCGCGCGCTGCGCGTCCCTGCGCCGGTCTGCACGCAGGCAAGCTGTGATGCACGTGACATTCGCCTGGGAGGCATGATCTAATACCAACGCTGCCAGTCCCGGAACCATCCGGTCTACCTTGCCTTTGGAGAAATCATGCTCGAATCGGCCGGTACCCCCACTCTGTATCTCTCTTTTTCCGCCCTCGTGGTCGTCATGCTGGCGATCGACTTCTTCGGCCTCAAGACCGCCGGCGACCACAAGGTAGGCACCCGGGAGGCGGCCCTGTGGTCGCTCGTGTGGATCACGGTCGCCCTCGCCTTCGGCGGCTGGTTCTACTGGTACGTGGAGGGTATCGCCGGGCCCGTCGTCGCGCGCGACAAGGCGCTCGAATATCTCACGGGCTACCTGATCGAAAAATCCCTCGCGGTCGACAACGTGTTCGTCTGGATCACCCTGTTCAGCTTCTTCAGCGTGCCGCCCCAATACCAGAAGCGCGTGCTGATGTATGGCGTGCTCGGCGCCATCGTGATGCGCGCGATCCTGATCTTCCTGGGGGCCCTGCTGCTGGCCCGGTTTCACTGGATCCTGTACGTATTCGGCCTGTTCCTGCTGTATACCGGCATCCAGATGCTGATGTCGGCCGGCAGCCAACCCGACCTGGCCGACAACAAGGTGCTGAAGTGGCTGCGCGGCCATATGCGCATCACCGACGACTACCATGGCGAGCGCTTCTTCGTGATGCGGAACGGACTGCGCCATGCCACGCCGATGTTCATTGTGCTGATCATGGTCGAGATCACCGACCTCATCTTCGCGGTCGACTCGATCCCGGCCATCTTCGCCGTCACCAATGACCCCTTCATCGTGTTTACGTCGAACGTGTTCGCCATCCTGGGCCTGCGCGCCATGTACTTCCTGCTGGCCGACATGGCCGACCGCTTCCACCTGCTCAAATACGGCCTGGCGGCGATCCTGATCTTTATCGGTATCAAGATGCTGTTGCTCGACATCTACAAGATTCCCACCGGTATTGCGCTCGGCGCCGTCGGCGCCATCCTGGTCATCTCCGTCATCGCCAGCCTGGTCACGACCAGGCCGCAGAAGACCCCGCCACCGGCCCCCTGAGAGTCGACGCCGCGCAAGCCCGCGCGGCGCTTCTGTCCGGCTGGAACGCCAACCCTGCCGAAGCCTGATCTTCGCCAGAGCCGCCGCGTTCGCTCCGACTACTGTATCCCGAGCCCCCCGCCGTACCCATCAGGGTGTGGCGCATGGCTTCCTGACACGAAAGGAGAATCTCATGGCGAGGTTCGGAGTCGAAGCAATCCGGTATTTCAACCATGCGCGCGCCGCCGGCGTGAGCACGGCGGGAGACCTGACGTACACCTTTAACAGAAGCAATGGATTCGACAGCGCGCTGCGCTCGACCGGCCACACGCGCGCCTTCTACTGGGCCAATACCGACGTCTGGGAAACCGATCTCCGCGACGTCGACCAGGGCGGCAGCGACCGCAACTGGGTCGACGACGTCGACCTGTTCTGGATCGAAACGCACGGCAATTCCGAGGCCGACGGGCGGGCGCGCATGCTGTACGACATCGCGCATGGCGAATGGCGCACCTGGTCCGACGGGTGGCAGCTGGGCGAGGACTGGAACAGCGAATGGGTGATGGCCTACTCCTGCCACACGGTCAACCTGGACGCCGTCACCGGCTTGTGGAACATCTTCGCGCGCCTGCACATCTATTGCGGCGCCTGGGGCGATATGGTCGACGGCATCACCACCGACGAATGCGGCGAGGACGTGGCCGACAACCTGGTCGACGGCGACACCGTCTCGGGCGCCTGGCACGACGGCGTGTCCGACTGGTGGGTCGACAACCATCCGGTCACCGTCTGCGTGGGCGACGCCGCCACCTGGAACGGCGGCGCCATCCGCTGGGATCTGTCCGCCCTGAACCGCGACCACCTGTGGGGCCACGGCAGCGTGAGTTCCGACCTGGCGCCGGCGCAGCAGGCATGTCTGTTGTGGAAGTGGACGGAGGGCTGAACAATGAATAAGCAAACCCTGATCGATAAGCTGATGAAGACCGGCGCGCATGCCGTGCCCGGCCGCGCCGACGTGATCGCGCTCACCCCGCTCACCCGCGACGATGCGCGCGCCAGCATGAACCGCTTCCTGACCGCGCTGCACGAGGCCGACATCTGCCGCCACGACCGCGCCAACCTGGCCGACCGCGGCGAGCGCAGCGTGGTGTACCTGGCCGATGGCGCGCGCGCCGTGGTCTACCACGCATCCAGCGCGCTGCGCTACGTGTCCGGCCTGGCGCCGTTCCAGGCGCCCTGGCAGCGGCCGGAAGAAACGCCGGCGCTGGTGCGCCAGCTGGAACAGGCCGCGCAGCGCATCGACATCGGCGCCTGGGTCGGCGAGCGCGGCAGCCTCGCCTTCGAGCGCCTGTGGCAGACCAAGGCGCGCGGCAGCGACCGCGACCAGAAGCTCTCGGACACGCTGCTGGTGCGCGCCACCGGCGCCTGGCGCCATGCGGTGGGAGAAATCCCGGTGCTGGGGGCCGCCTCGGTGGCGCTGCGCCTGGCCGGCGACGGCACGGTCGACGCGCTCGCGCTGAACATCCGGCACAGCGATGCCGAGGTGCTCGACAGCGCGCCCGTCCTCGAGGCCGAACTGGCGGCGCGCCAGCTGGCCGAGCGCCTGGCCAGCGTGCTGGGCAAGTCCAAGGACCGGCCGCCGGGCGACGTCGTGCAGTCGGCCACGATGCGCTTCGGCTATCTCGACCTGGGCAAGCGCAAGGCCCAGCGCGTGCTGGCCCCGGCCTACGTGGCGCAGGTCGTGCTGCAGCACCGGCTCGAGCGCCAGGCCTATGTGCTGGCGGTGTCGGCCACCGAGCGGCCATACATCGAGCTGCCGCTATTCGGCAACGAGGCGCCGGTGGTGCGCTCGCGTGGCCTGCATCCGGAGTGCCGCGACGGAGCGTCGTGATCCCGTCATGCCACGGCTGAGCGCACCTCCTGCAACAGCGACCTGATCTCGGGCAGGCACGATCCGCAATTACCGCCGGCCCGCAGGCAGGCGGTCACCTCGGCCGATGTCTTCAGGTCCTGCTTCGCGATGGCCGCGCAGATCGTGTTGCGGCCGACGCCGAAGCAGGAGCAGACGGTCGGCCCGGGGTCCGGCCCCGGCGTCGGCGCGCGGCCGGCCAGCAAGGTCGCGCGTTCGCGTGCGCTCAGCCCGGTTTGCGCGAACAGTTCACCGAGCCAGGCGCGCGCCGGCAGGTCGGGCCGGCGCGACACGAACAGGCAGGCTTCCAGGCGGCCATCGACCACGAGCGCCGCCCGCAGCATGCCTTCCGACTTGTCTTCGTATTCGATCCAGTCCGCGTCTTCATCCGCACCGAGCAGCGCGCGCGCCATCGCGGGCGACACCGGCTCGCGGCCGCCCAGCTCATAGCGCAGGAAGCCGCTGCCGCGCACGCGCGTCCAGTGCGCCACCCGCTCCAGGTTCAGTTCCATGCGGCTCAGGATGAAGCCATACCAGGCCACGCCGAACGGCTCCACCCGCACCGGCGTGTGCTTGAACTCGGGTTCGCCCGACACCGGATCGACTTCGGGATTGACCAGCGCGCCGACGCGCGCGTCGGACGCGGTTTGCCCATTCCAGTGGATCGGCACGAACACCGCGCCGCGCGCGATGCCGCCGCCATGCGCCACGCGCGCCACCATCGCGCCCCACCGCGAGCTGACGCGGGCGAGTTCTCCTTCTCGCACGCCGGCCAGCAGCGCGTCGTGCGGATGCAGGTCGACGAACGGTTCCGCCGCATGGCCGGCCAGGCGCGGCGACTTGCCGGTGCGGGTCATCGTGTGCCATTGGTCGCGCAGACGGCCGGTGTTGAGCGCCAGCGGGAACTCGCCGCCCGGCGCATGCACAGGCGCGCGCGGCGTGGTCGCGACGAAACGCGCCTTGCCGTCGGGGTGAGAGAAACGGCCGTCGCCGAACAGCCGTGCTGTGCCCTCGGCCGAGGCGTTCAGCGGCCATTGCACCGGCTGCAGCGCATCGTAGGCCGCGAGGTCCATGCCGACCAGCGGATCGAGGCGGAAGGCGCGGCGATGGCCTTCGTCATCGTTCTTCCAGGTCGACAGCCGTGCGTGCTCGTCGAAGATCGCGTGCGCGCCGTCGTAGTCGAAGCCGGCAAAGCCCATGCGTTTGGCCACCTCGCACAGCGCCTGCCAGTCGGCGCGCGCCTCGCCCGGGGCCGGCAGGAAGGCGCGCTGGCGCGAGATGCAGCGCTCGGAATTGGTCACCGTGCCATCCTTCTCGCCCCAGGCCAGCGCCGGCAGCAGCACGTGCGCATATTGTCCGACGTCGGTGTTGGCCACCACGTCCGACACCACCACCAGTTCGCAGGCAGCCAGCGCGCGCCTCACCTGGTCGGCATCCGGCATGCTGACCACCGGATTGGTGGCCATGATCCATACCGCCTTGACCTTGCCCGCCTCCACCGCGCGGAACAGGTCGACCGCCTTCAGGCCCGGCTTGTCGGCGATGCGCGGTGCGTCCCAGAAGCCGCGCACCGCCTCGCGATGGCCGGCATTGTCCAGGTCGAGATGGGCGGCGAGCATGTTCGCCAGGCCGCCCACTTCGCGTCCGCCCATTGCGTTCGGCTGCCCGGTCAGCGAGAACGGGCCCATGCCGGGACGGCCGATGCGGCCGGTGAGCAGGTGGCAGTTGATGATGCTGTTGACTTTATCGGTGCCGCTCGAGGACTGGTTCACGCCCATCGAGAACGCCGTCACCACTTTTTCGGTGCGGGCGAACAGTTCATAGAAAGCGCGCAGCTGGGCCGGATCGACGCCGCAGTCGCGCGCCACGTCATCCACCTCGTCATCCACCGTGGCGACTTCCAGCGCCGCCTCCAGCCCATGGGTGTGCGCCGCAACGAAGTCATGGTCGACCGCGCCCTCTCGCGCCAGATAGGCCAGCAGGCCGTTGAACAGCCGCACGTCGCTGCCCGGCTTGAGCGGCAGGTGCAGGTCGGCCAGTTCGCAGGTGGCCGTGCGGCGCGGGTCGAGCACGACGATCTGCAATGCGGGACGCGCTTCCTTCGCCTTGACGATGCGCTGGAACAGCGTCGGATGGCACCAGGCGGCGTTCGAGCCGACCAGCACGATCGCGTCGGCCAGCTCGACATCCTCGTAGCAGCCCGGCACCACGTCTTCACCGAAGGCGCGCTTGTGGCCGGCCACCGCGGACGACATGCACAGGCGCGAGTTGGTGTCGATATTGGCGCTGCCGACGTAGCCCTTCATGAACTTGTTGGCGACGTAGTAATCCTCGGTGAGGATCTGGCCCGAGACGTACAGCGCCACCGCATCCGGCCCGTGCTCGGCGACGATGCGCCTGAAGCCGTCGGCGACGGTGTCCAGCGCCTCGTCCCAGCTCGCGCGCGCCATCGCGCCGTCGCGCCTGATGGCTGGCGTCAGCAGGCGGCCATCGAGGCCCAGCGTCTCGCCCAGGGCCGAGCCCTTGACGCACAGGCGGCCGCGGCTGGCCACATGATCGGCGTCGCCCTCGATCAGCGCGCCACCATCGCCCAGCGGCGTGGCTTTCACGCCGCAGCCGACGCCGCAATAAGGACAGGTGGTGCGGACTTCTTGCAGCGGGATCGGCATGTGCGACATAAGTGACTCTCTTCTACGCGGCCTGCGCTTCACACATTGCAGGCCCGAACAACAATCGATCGCGCAGCGCCGACACGTCGGCCCCGCGCTGGATCAGGTCGAAATACCAGGGACCGTCGAGCACGTCGCCATACAGTACGGCGCCCGTGATGCGGTTCCCCTCGAGCACCAGGCGTTTATAGATGCCGGCGCGGCGGTCGCGCAGCACCAGATCTTGCGTGCCCGGTCCGCCGACGATGTCGCCGGCAGAGTACAAATCGATGCCGGTGACTTTCAGCTTGGTGGCGGTGGCCTGCTGCACGTAGCGGCGATGACCCAGGCCGGCCAGGTGGGCGGCGCACACGCGCGCCTGGTCCCAGATCGGCGCCACCAGGCCGAAGGTCGCCTTGCGGTGCTGGACGCATTCGCCCACCGCGTACACGCGCGGATCGTAGCTCTGCAAGGTGTCGTCGACCACGATGGCGCGCTCGACGTGCAGGCCCGCGGCGCGCGCCAGCGCCACATTCGGACGCACGCCGGCCGCCATCACCACCAGGTCGGCCGGCGCCTCTGTGCCATCCTTGAAGCGCACGCCCTCCACTCTGCCATTGCCGAGAATGGCCTCGGTCTCGGCACCGAGCAGGATGCGCAGGCCGCGGCCCTCCAGCGCGATCTTGAGCAGCAACGAGGCGTCGACGTCGAGCTGCTGGTTCAACAGGCTATGGGTGAGATGGACCACGGTGACGTCCATGCCGCGGCGCAGCAGGCCGTTGGCCGCTTCCAGTCCCAGCAGGCCGCCGCCGATCACGACCGCGTGCTTGCCGTCGCGCGCCGCCTGCAGCATGGTGTCGACGTCGTCCAGGTCGCGAAAGCCCACCACGCCTGGCAGCTCGGCGCCCGGCACCGGCACGATGAACGGTTGCGAGCCGGTCGCCAGCAGCAGGCGGTCGTAGGCAACCTCCCTGCCCGACTGCGCGCGCACGATGCGCCGCTTGCGGTCGATCGCCACAACGGGGTCGCCCGCATGCAGGGTGATGCCGTGCTCCTCGTACCAGCTGCGCGGATGCAGCACGATCTCGTCCGCCGTCTTCTCGCCCGCCAGGACCGGCGACAGCATGATGCGGTTGTAGTTGACGCGCGGCTCGGCGCCGAACACGGTGATGTCGTACAGCTCGGGTGCCAGCGCCAGCAGCTCCTCGACGGTGCGCATGCCGGCCATGCCGTTGCCGACCACGACAAGAGAAGACCTCATGCGGCGACCCACACCTGTCCGCCGTCGATCCGCGCCGGATAGCTGGCGACCGATTGCGCCGGCGCCTCCAGGCACTCGCCGCTCCGCAGGTCGAAATGCTGCTTGTAGATCGGCGAAGCGACCACGATGCGCTCGCCGATGCTGCCCACCAGCCCACGCGACAGCACGGCGGCCTGCGAGTTCGGATCGTAGTTATCGATGGCGAACACCCTCGGCGCATCGCCGCCGACGCGGAATACCGCCACCTGGCGGCCGTTCAGCAAGGCGCACACGCCGGTATCGGGCACGATCTCGTCCAGGTTGCAGACGGCGGTCCAGTGTTCGAGTTGAAGATCACGGTGCATGATGCTCTCCTTTATGCGGCGGTGGCGATGGGGATGACGCGGCGGCGTTCGTCGAAGGTGGCCGGACGGACCTGGCCGCGCTCTGGCACGAACACGACGTTCTCGTCGACCTGCGTGCTGTTGACGAAGTGGCGGAAGCGGCGGCGCACGGCCGGATCGGTCACGGCTTCCTTCCATTCGCAGGCATAGGTGTCGACCACGTGCTGCATCTGCGCTTCCAGTTCCTGTGCGATGCCGAGGCTGTCGTCGACCACCACCGCCTTCAGGTAATCGAGGCCGCCTTCCAGGTTCTCGCGCCAGGTGCTGGTGCGCTGCAGGCGCTCGGCGGTGCGCACGTAGAACATCAGGAAACGGTCGGTCAGGCGCACCACCTCTTCTTCGGACAGGTTCGAGGCGATCAGCTCTGCGTGGCGCGGCTTCATGCCGCCATTACCGCACACATACAGGTTCCAGCCCTTGTCGGTGGCGATCAGGCCGACGTCCTTGCCCTGGGCCTCGGCGCATTCGCGGGTGCAGCCCGAGACGCCGAACTTGATCTTGTGCGGCGCGCGCAAGCCTTTATAGCGGTTCTCCAGCGCGATGGCGAAGCCGACGCTGTCGCCGACGCCGTAGCGGCACCAGGTCGAGCCGACGCAGGATTTCACCGTGCGCAGCGACTTGCCGTAGGCGTGGCCCGACTCGAAGCCGGCCGCGATCAGCTCTTCCCAGATCGCGGGCAGCTGGTCGACGCGGGCGCCGAACAGGTCGACCCGCTGGCCGCCGGTGATCTTGGTGTACAGGCCATACTTCTTGGCCACCATCCCCACCGCGATCAGGCCATCGGCCGTGACTTCGCCGCCCGGCATGCGCGGCACGACGGAATACGTCCCGTCCTTCTGGATGTTGCCGAGGAAGTAGTCGTTCGAATCCTGCAGGCTGGCGTGCTTCGGGGTCAAGACGAAATCGTTCCACACCGAGGCCAGGATATTCGCGGCGGTCGGCTTGCAGACGTCGCAACCGAGGCCCTTGCCGTGGCGCGCCAGCAGCTCGCCGAAGTCCTTGATGCCTTCCACGCGCACCAGGTGGTACAGCTCCTGGCGCGAGTACGGGAAGTGTTCGCACAGGTGGTTGTTGACGGCCACGCCCAGTTTCTTCAGCTCGGCGTTGAGCACCTGCGTCACCAATGGCACGCAGCCGCCGCAGGCGGTGCCGGCCGAGGTGCAGCTCTTGAGGGCGCCGATGGTGGTGGCGCCGCCGGCCACCGCCTCGCACAGGGCGCCCTTGCTGACGTCGTTGCACGAGCAGACCTGGGCCGTGGCCGGCAGCTTGTCGACGCCGATCGCCGGACGCGCCCCGCCGCTCTCCGGCAGGATCAGGTATTCCGGCGCCTCCGGCAGTTCGATCCTGTTCAGCATCGTCTGCAGCAGCGCGCCATAGGCTGACGCCTCGCCCACCAGCACCCCGCCCAGCAGGTATTTGCCGCAGCTCGACACGACGATCTTGCGGTAAGTCTGGCGCCGTTCATCGAGGAATTGATAGCTGCGGCTGCCCGGCGTGGCGCCGTGGGCGTCGCCGATGCTGGCCACGTCCACGCCCATCAGTTTCAGCTTGGTGCTCATGTCGGCGCCGACGAAACCGCATTCCGTTCCCAGCAGATGCCGCGCCGCGGTGCGCGCCATGTCGTAGCCCGGCGCGACCAGGCCGAACAGCTGGCCACGCCAACATGCGCATTCGCCGATGGCGTAGACGTGCGGGTCCGAGGTCTGGCAGCGGTCGTCGATGACGATGCCGCCGCGCGGGCCGATCCCGAGCCCGGACGCGCGCGCCAGCTCGTCGCGCGGGCGGATGCCGGCCGAGAACACGATCATGTCGGTGTCCAGGTGCGTACCGTCCGCGAACTGCATGCGGTGGTTGGTGTCGTCGCCATCGACGATGGCCAGCGTGTTCTTGCCCGTGTGGACGCCGACGCCCAGCTCCTCGATGCGGGTGCGCAGCACGCGCGCGCCGGGATCGTCGACCTGCACCGCCATCAGGCGCGGCGCGAATTCGACCACGTGGGCGTTCAGGCCCAGGTCGCGCAGCGCCTTGGCGCATTCGAGGCCCAGCAGGCCGCCGCCGATCACGACCCCGGACTTGGAACGCGTTCCCGCCTCTTGCATTGCTTCCAGGTCTTCGATGGTGCGATAGACGAAGCAGTCCTTGCGGTCGGCGCCGGGCACCGGCGGCACGAAGGGATAGGAACCGGTCGCCAGCACCAGGCGATCATAGGCGACGGAGGTACCGTCGGCCAGCGTCACCTTCTGCGCCGCCCGGTCGATCCCGACTACTTTCGCATTCAGGCGCAGCACCATGTCTTCACGCTCGAAGAAGCCCGGCGCGACCAGCGACAGGTCGTCCGCACGCTTCCCGGCGAAGAATTCGGACAGGTGCACGCGGTCGTAAGCCGGCCGCGGTTCTTCGCCCAGCACCGTGATGCGCAAGTCTTGCCGCCCGCTGGCGGCCAGGGTTTCGAGGAATTTGTGGCCCACCATGCCGTGGCCGATGACGACGATATGCATTTGCTGCTCCCTGATCAAGCTGCTGCGGCTGCCGGCGCCGTGTCGGCGCCCGTCGCGGTGAATCGGGCTGCGATGGCGCAGACGCTGGCGACCAGCACCAGGCCGCCGAGGATGGTGAGCGTCTGCTTGATGTCGCCCGTACCCTTCATCAGGAAGCCGGCCGCCACCGCGCCGACGTTGCCGCCGGCGCCGACGATGCCGGCCACGCCGCCCAGCGCCTTCGGCGCGATGAACGGCACCAGCGCATAGGTGGCGCCGCAGGCCATGTGGGTGAACAGGCCGAACACCAGCATCGCGACCACGGCGAACACGACGCCCTCGGCCTGGGCGAACCACAGCAAGCCGAGTCCTTCGCCGATCATCAGCACGAACAGCACGGTCACGCGGCGGTTCAGGTCACCCGACAGCGCCGCCTTGTCCGACAGCCAGCCGCCCAGCGCGCGGGCGAACAGCGCCAGCAGGCCGAAGCTGCCCGCCGCCATGCCGGCCTGGGCCAGCGACAGGTCGAAGTGCTCGACGTAATACACGGCGGCGATGTTATGGATGAAGATCTCGATGCCGAAACAGGCGCCATAGGTGACGAACAGCAGCCAGGCGCGGTGGTTGCGGCAACCGGCGACGAAGCTCGCCCATCCGCCCTTGCCGCCGGCATCAGGCATGCGGCCGGTCTTGCGCAGGTCGTCGTAATTGCCGGCCGGGCAGTCCTGCGTATAGCGCCAGTAGAAGAAGGCCATCACGATCATCATCACGCCCGGCACCACCAGCGCCAGGCGCCAGCTCAGCGACTGGCTCACGCCCAGCATCACGATGGCGGTGAGCATCAGCGGCATCACCGCCTGCGCCGCGCCGCCGCCGGCATTGCCCCAGCCCGCCGCCGCCGCGTTGGCGGTGCCGACCACCTTCGGTCCGAACATGACGGAGGTGTGGTACTGGGTGATGACGAAGCTGGCGCCGACCGCGCCGATGCCCAGGCGCGCCAGCAGGAAGGCCTCGTAGCTCTGCGCCAGCGCCACGCCCAGCACGGGAATCGCGCCCAGCAGGAGCAAGCCCGTGTACGTCTTGCGCGGGCCGTAGCGGTCGCACAGCGGACCGACCAGCAGACGCACGAAGATGGTGATCGCAACCGCCGCAATATTGATGTTGGCGATCTGCTCCATCGAGAGTCCGAATTCGCCCTTGATGACCGGCATCAGCGGCGCGCAGGCGAACCAGGCGAAGAAGCAGACGAAGAAGGCGACCCAGGTGAGGTGGAAGGCGCGCATCGGCGCCCCCTGGAAGGAAAAGAGCTTGATGCTGTCCGCTTTGCTGGCCATTGTTCTTCCTTTAAAAACGAAAAGGCGTCCGCGCTGGCTGCCATGGGCAGTAGCTGCGGACGCCGTTGTCCTGTTGCCGTCCCCGCGTTGGGCCGGCGCTAAGTGAAAATCGTGAAGAGAATCGCCATTGATCCTGTCAGAGGTATGAGCAAGAGGCGTGCCACCGGTGCTTCAGGGAGCGGACGCTGATGAAATGCGTTCGGATGCTGCATTGCGGTGCATCGCTCCCCACGATGATGCACCCGCATGCACCGCGTTCAAGATCCGGATGGTGCGCCGGCCCAGGCATGCGGATCGCTGCCGTCCCATACCCGGCCGTCGAGCAGGGTCGAGCTGCGCATCGGGGTAGCGGGCAGCATCGTGCCGGTGCGTTCGGCCGCCTCGCGGTACAGGTCGATGCGGTTGACCTGGGCCGCCAGCGCCAGATAAGGAGGGGCTTCGCGCAGCAGGCCCCAGCGCCGGTGCTGGGTCATGAACCACATGCCATCCGACAGCCAGGGGAAGTTGACCTCGCCGTCGGCATGGAAGCGCAGGCCGTTGTGGCCGCGCCAGGCGCCTTCCCGATGCTCGTCGATATGGCTGCCGGCCAGGCAGAACTGCAGCGTCTCGCGGCTGGCGTTGACGTAGGCGGGACTGGCCAGCACCTCGGCCGCGGCTTCGCGGTTGGTGCGCGAGGCATCGAGCCAGCGCGCCGCCTCCAGCAGCGCGGCGATCATGGCGCGGCAGGTATTCGGGTGGCTGGCCGCGAAGCCGGCGCGCGTGCCGAGCGCCTTGCCCGGATGGTTCGGCCATACCTGTTCGCTGGACGCGGCTTGCACCCCGGCGCCGTCGCGCTGCGCGCGCTGACCCCACGGCTCGCCGGCGCAAAAGCCATCCATATGGCCGGCGGCCAGGCTGGCCGCCATCTGCCCTGGGGGCACCGTCACCGCCTGGCAATCCACCAGCGGGTCGACGCCATGCGCGGCCAGCCAGTAATACAGGAACATCGCGTGGTTCCCGGTCGGGAAGGTATGGGCCAGGGTGAGCTTGCGCCCTTTCGCGTCGATCTCGCGCTTGAGCAGGCCCGGATCGAGGGCGGCGTTGGCGAGCGCGCGCGACAGCGTGATGTTCTGGCCGTTCTGGTGCAGGTTCATCAACACCGCCATATCGCACTGCTGGGTGCCGATGCCGTTCTGGATGCCGTAGACCATCCCGTACAGCGCATGGGCCGCATCGAGCTGCTGGCCGATCAGGCGGTCGCGCATCGCGGTCCAGGACAGTTCGCGTGTGAGCGCGAAGCGCACCCCGTACCGTTCGTCGAAGCCGAGCACCGACGCCATCACCAGCGGCGCGCAATCGGCCAGCGGCATGAAGCCGATGCGGACGGTCTCGATCTCGGGCCGGTCGGTGCCGGCGATCCAGGCGCCTCTGCCTGCCAATGTCATACGTCTCCTTGTCCTTGTCTGTAGTGAAGCGTGGCCTAGCCGAGCAGGTCTTCCACGTCGATCAGGCGCTGCGCGACTTCCGCCAGCTTCAGGTTCTTGTTCATCGCCAGGGTGCGCAGGCGCTGGTAGGCCTGCTCTTCGGTCAGGCTGTAGCGGTTCATGAGCAGGCCCTTGGCGCGGTCGACGGTCTTGCGCTCCGCCAGCTTCTGGCGCGTGTCGCTCAGCTCATCGAGCAGCTTCTGCTCGCGCCGGAAGCGCGCCAGCGCCACATCCAGCACCGGCTTGACGCGCTCGGCCTGCAGGCCGGCCACGATATAGGCCGAGACGCCGGCGTCCATCGCCGCGTCCATGCTGGCCGGCGCATCGTCCTCGGTGAACAGGACGATCGGACGCCGCGCGTCGCGGGTGGCGATCACGATGTGCTCGAGCACGTCGCGTGCGTCGGACTCGCTGTCGGCGATGATCAGGTCGGGCTGCAGCTGGGCGATGCGCTCGGGCAGGAAGACGTCGGCCGGCAGCGATGCGATCAGGTCGTAGCCCGATTCGAGCAGGCCGATGCGCAGCGCCGTGCTGCGCCGCGTCTGCGCGGCCTGGGCGGCGTCCGGATCGGTGCCGGGCGCTGTTGCGGAAAGCACGACGACGATCCGCAGATGTGGTGAAGCACTGTCTCGCGATTTCATATGCTTACGATATGCAAGATTCGCACCAGGCGCGAGCATCGCCAATGGCCCATGCCCTTCTTATGCGGAACGCCTTGCCCGAGATATTCGCATATCGAATGTCTTGCATGAGAGCAACTTAATAATCATTCACAGAATGAATCGCGGGAATCACAAATCTAAAGTTTGTTTATGATGAGGACGCCCCTATACTGCAACGCAACATCGAAGTATTTATCTCAGGGGAACAATCATGACTGCAGCCATCCAACGCACCAGCTTCTTCGCGGCAGCCATCTCGGCCATCCGCAGCTTCTCGCAAGATCTGTACGTCGCCCACGGCGGCTACGCTCCGGCAGTGCGGGGTTGATCATGCACCCGCTCGAATACGTCACCATCGCCCTGGCCGTCGTCGCCGTGGCAGCCCGCGTCGCGATGTTCCTGCCGCGTCCGCCAAAAGGTCCGTTCAAGGCCATGTAATACAGGGACGCATTGCGGTGCGTCACTGCCGCGATATCCGCTCCGCATCGGGCGCCGGCCATACTTACGTACCGCCGGCGCTTGTCTTTACAGCAAAAAAAACCTGTCACATCTCGCGGTCCTGATGAATGCCTGCGCTAGAATGCATGCGCATTTCTGGCAAGCATTGCTGGCAAGTACGCCATTTCTTCACTCATCAGACCCACCATGCGAACACCTGCACTTACCCTGTTTGCGGCCTCCTTCGCCGCACTGATCGCGCTGCCGGCGGCGGCTTCCACTCCAATCACCCTCGACCAGGCGATGAGCCATCCAGACTGGATCGGCACCCCGGTGGAAGACGCCTGGTTCAGCTGGGACGGCAAGCAGGTGTACTACAAGCAGAAACGCACCGGCTCGCCGGTGCGTGACGTGTTCCAGGTCGCGGCGGGCAAGGCCCAGCTGGTCAAGGACGCCGATCTGCCGAAGATCGACAGCGCCGACGTCGTCTACAACCGCAACAACAGCCGCATGCTGGTCCTGCGCAACAACGACCTGTTCGAGCGCGACCTCAAGTCGGGCCAGCTGGTCCAGGTCACCCGCGGCGCCAGCCGCATCACCGCCGCCCAGTACACGGCGGACGAGCGCGCGGTCCAGTACCGCGTCGGCAACGACTGGTATGTGTGGGACCGTGCCAGCCGTGTCACCGGCCCGGCCGCCCTGCCGCGCGCCGCCAAGGACCCGAACGCGCCCGAGGACGATCCCTACCGTTCGACCGAGCTGCGCCTGATCGAGCACCTCAAGCGCCAGAAGGATGACCGCGACGCCCTGCGCGCGCGCACCGACGAACTGCGCCGCGCCGACGCCTCGATGGCGCCGAACCCGGTCTACCTGGGCGACAAGGTCACCATCGAAGGCAGTTCGCTGTCGCCCGACGGCCGCTGGCTGCTGGTGGTCACCGCCGCCAAGGGCGCCGACAAGGGCCGCGCCGGCAAGATGCCGCGCTACGTGAACGAGTCGGGCTACGAGGAGACCGAAGACGTGCGCACCCGCGTCGGCCGCAACATGCCGGTGCCGCATGCACTGAAGCTGGTCGACCTGCGCACCAACAAGGTGCAGGACATCGCCTTCGACGCGCTCCCGGGCGTCAATGTCGATCCGCTGGCCGAGCTGCGCGCCGCCGCTAAAAAAGATCCGCTGAAGGGCAACCGCCCGGTGGTCGTCTCGGGCGGGCGCAACGCGATCGACTGGAGCGCCAACGGCGCCAACGTCGCCGTCATGCTGCGCGCAGTCGACAACAAGGACCGCTGGATCGCCAGCGTCGACCTGGGCGCCGCGAAACTGAAGCCCCTGCACCGCCTGAGCGACGGCGCCTGGGTCAACTACGACAACGCCGAATTCGGCTGGCTGCCGGACAACCGCACGCTGTGGTACCTGTCGGAGGAAAGCGGCTACTCGCACCTGTACACCAAGGACAGCGCCAGCGCCGCCGCGCCGCGCGCCCTCACCACCGGCAAGTGGGAAGCCAGCGACGTGCGCTGGACCTATGACGGCAGCACCGCCTACATGCTGTGCAACCGCGAGACGCCGGGCGACTACGAAGTCTGCGCCGTGAAAGCGAATGGCGCGAATGGTGCAACCGAGGTCCGCGAAGTGACCAGGCTCGATGGCGTCGAGAAGTTCGCCCTGTCGCCGGACGAGAAGAAGCTGCTGGTGCACTGGTCGTCCAGCTACACCCCGATCCAGATCGCGACCGTGCCAGTCTCGGGCGGCGAAGCGAGCAAGCTGACCGACACCCGTACGCCGGAATTCAAGGCGCGCGAGTGGATCCAGCCGCAGTACGTGGCCGTGCCTTCCAGCGCCGGCGGCGATCCGGTGTGGGCAAAGCTGTATCGTCCGGCCCAGCTCGAGCCGGGCAGGAAGTATCCGGTCGTGATGTTCGTGCACGGCGCCGGCTACCTGCAGAACGTCAGCAAGCGTTATCCGAACTACTTCCGCGAGCAGATGTTCCACAACCTGCTGGTGCAGAACGGCTACGTGGTGCTGGACATGGACTACCGCGCCTCGAAAGGCTACGGCAGCAAGTGGCGCACCGCGATCTATCGCCAGATGGGCCATCCGGAACTGGAAGACTACATCGACGGCGTCAAGTACATGGTGAACCAGCACCAGGGCGACGCCGCCAACGTCGGCATCTATGGCGGCAGCTACGGCGGCTTCATGACCTTCATGGCCCTGATGCGCGCACCGGACACCTTCAAGGCCGGCGCCGCGCTGCGCCCGGTGACCGACTGGACCACCTACAACCACGAGTACACCGCCAACATCCTGAACACCCCGGACATCGATCCGGAGGCGTACAAGAAGTCGTCGCCGATCGAATACGCGCAGAACCTGAAGGGCCACCTCTTGATCTCGCACGGCATGATCGACGATAACGTGTTCTACCAGGACTCGGTGCGCATGGCGCAGCGTCTGATCGAGATGAAGAAGGACAAGTGGGAAATGGCGAGCTATCCGCTGGAGCGTCACGGCTATGTGCAGCCGGAGGCGTGGTATGACCAGTATCGCCGGATTCATGAGCTGTTCGAGCGGTCGCTCAAGCAGAAGTAATCCGCACCGCTGACACGTCGTTCCCGCGCAGGCGGGAACCCAAGTCATTTAGCGCGCCACATAGTCAAGCGAAGTGGCAACGCTGAACACTGAGGTTCCCGCCTCCGCGGGAACGACGTTTTCAAGCCGACGATTGAATCGGGGGTGGCGGTATTTCAGGACCGCGGACCGAGAAAATCGAGCAGGGTCAGCGCCACCACCTTGGTCGCCTTGCGCAAGTCTTCCAGCAGCAACCGCTCGTCCGCCTTCTTGGCGTTCGACTCCTCCACCGTGCGCGGCCCGGCGCCATACAGCACGGCCGGGATGCCATGTTCGCCGTACAGCCGCGCATCGGCATACAGCGGCGTGCCATGCGCGGGAATCTCCTCGCCCATGATGGTGCGGCCATGGCGCTGCAAACTCTCCACCAGCGGCGCCACGCCCGGCAAGGGCCGCAGCGCCTGCGACAGCAGCAGGCGCCGGATCTCGAGGCGGATGCCGGGCAAGCCGCGCACCGCTTCCCCGACCAGAGCGCGCACCTGCGCCTCCACCGCCGCCGGATCTTCTTCGGGGATCATGCGCCGGTCCATCCTTAACACCACCCTCCCCGGCACCACATTGGTATTGGTCCCGCCATCGATGCGGCCGACGATCATGGTCGGCGAGCCGATGCCTGCCACGGCGCTGCGGATCTTCTTCAACGCCGGCAGCTCGCCATAGATCGCGCTCAGCACTTTCGTGGCGGCCTGCAGGGCGTCGACCGCGGTCTCGGGCATCGCGCCATGGCCCGCCCTGCCGTGCACGGTTACTTCCAGCTGCAGGCACGCGTTGTGGGCGGTGACGATGCCGTAGCCGAAGCCGGCCGCGATCACGTAGTCGGGTCGCGTCAGGCCCTGGTTCAGCAGCCAGCCCGGCCCCAGCAGGCCGCCGACTTCCTCGTCGTAGGTGAAGTGCAGCTCGACCGCGCCCGATAACGGTAGGCCCAGCGCCTCCAGCGCGCGGGTCGCGAACACATAGGTGGCGAAGTCGCTTTTCGAGACTGCCGCCGCGCGCCCATACAGGTAGCCGTCCTCGATCACGGCGCCGTAGGGCGGTTTGGTCCAGCCCTCACCGGGCGGCACCACGTCGCCGTGGGCATTCAGCGCCAGCGTGGGGCCGTCCCCTCCATACCGGCGGCGCACGATCAGGTTGGTGATGCTCTCCAGGCCGTGGTCCCGCACGTCCTGCGCCGGCACCGCATGACGCTCGACCGGCCAGCCGGCACGTTCAAGCATGTCCGCCACCGCCTCGGCATGCGGCGCGTTGTTCCCCGGCGGCGTATCGGTCGGGATCCGCACCACCTCCTGCAAGAAGGCGACCTGCTCGTCGAAGTGCGCGTCGATCCAGTCGGTAAGACGCTGGTGCAAGGGATTGTTCATGGCGCTTTTCCTGTGCCGGCGCCGGCTTCGAACCAGGCCCCCACCTGGGCGCGTTCGGCATCGGTCATATGGGTGAGATTGGCCAGCGGCATGGCTTTCAGTTGCACCGTCTGCTGGTAGATGCGGGCCGCATGCTGGCTCACCAGCTCCGGCGTGTCGAGTATCACCCCGCCCGGCGCCGCCGCGAAGCCGGCTTGCGTCGGCTGCTGCGCGTGGCAGGACACGCAGCGCTGCTCCATGATCGTGCGCACCGTGGCGAAGCGCGCGGCGGCATCCACGCCGGCCGCCACTGCCGGATCGGCACTGGCGCGCGGCCCTGGGGCCAGCACGACCGCCAATGCCAGCAGCAGCGCCACGCCCGCGGCCGGATACCGCCACTCGATGCGGCCCTTGTGGCGCAGGTTGAAGAAGTGGCGGATCAGCACCCCTGCCAGCATGATCGCGCCCAGCACGGCCCAGGCATGCGGGTGGTTGTAGGTCATCGCATAGTGGTTGCTGATCATGATGAACAGCACCGGCAGGGTGAAATAATTGTTGTGCACACTGCGCTGCTTGGCCTTGATGCCGTGGCTCGGATCGGGCTTCTCGCCCGCCAGCATGGCGCCTACCATCTTGCGCTGGCCGGGAATGATCAGCATCGCCACGTTGGCCACCATGATGGTGCCGATCATCGCGCCCACGTGCAGGTAGGCGGCGCGTCCGCTGAGGAGGTGGGTGAGCACCCAGCTGCTGCCGACCAGCAGCAGCCAGATGGTGGCGCCGAACGCCAGCTGGTGCTGCACCAGCTTCGAACGGCACAGCAGGTCGTACACGACCCAGCCCGCCACCAGGCTGCCGATGCCGATGCCGACCGCCTGCCAGCTCGTGAGGTCGGCCACGCTGCGGTCGACCATCATCGCCCTGGCGTTCAGGTAGTAGACCACCACCAGCAGCGCGAAGCCCGAGAGCCAGGTGGAATAGGCTTCCCACTTGAACCAGTGCAGCTCCGGCGGCAGCTCGGCGGGCGCCACCAGGTATTTTTGCGGGTTGTAGAAGCCGCCGCCATGCACCGCCCATAGTTCGCCGGACACGCCCTTGCGCTCCAGGCTTGATCCGGGCGCCGGCGGCTTGATGGTGTTGTCGAGCCAGACGAAATAGAAGGAAGCGCCGATCCAGGCGATACCGGTAATGATGTGCAGCCAGCGCAGCAGCAGGTTGAACCACTCCAAAGCATATGGCGCCAGGTATCCGGTCTCGAACATGGGCTTCCCTCGTGAACGTGGTGCGGCTGAGATGGATCGAAGATACGCCGATTCCAATTTCTGCGACATGAAATTTAGCGTATATTCAACATATCCACCTTGATATACGTTTCGCCTTTGCGATGTCCAGCCTGCCCCGCAACCTCGACCTGCACCTGATCCGCATCCTCTACCTGCTGCTGGTGGAGAAGAACGTCTCGCGGGTGGCGCTCAAGCTGAACCAGCCGCAGCCCTCGATCTCGGCTTCGCTCCGTAAACTCCGCGAGCTGACCGGCGACCCGCTGCTGGTGCGCGGCGCGCGCGGCATGGTGCCGACCCAGCACGGCGAGAGCCTGCTCAAGCCTGCCAAGCGCATCCTCGACGAAGCCGAGAGCCTGTTCGTGCGCAAGGCGCCGTTCGTGCCCGAGCAGGCGACGCGCACCTTCCACATCGCCGCCCCCGACTATCTCGACGCGCGCTTCCTGCCGAACGTGGTGGCGCTGCTGCGGCGCGGCTCGCCCGGCAGCAAGGTCGTCATCCACGCCCTCGGCCCCGGCCTGGACTACCTGCGCATGCTGTCCGACGGCGAGATGGACCTGGTGATCGCCAACTGGGACGAGCCGCCCGCCCACCTGCACATGTCCAAGCTGTTCGAGGACCCGATCATCTGCACCATGCGCGCCGACAGCCCGTACGCCAGGCGCACGGCGCCGGACGCGATGACGCTCGAGGACTACCTCGACCTGCCCCATGTGGCCCCGACCCAGATGCTGCCAGGCTACCACGGCGTGATCGACGCCTGGCTGGAGCGCCATGGCCTGCAGCGCAGGGTGGCGGTCGAGTCGCCCTATTTCGGCGTGATTCCGTATATGCTGACCCAGAGCGACCTGGTGCTGACGACCGGCCGCCAGTTCATCCGCGCCTTCGAGAAGACGCTGCCGCTGAAAAGCTTCACGGTGCCGCTCAAGTTTCCGCCGATGCGCTTCTACCAGCTGTGGCACCAGCGCGTGCACCAGTCGACCGAACACAAATGGCTGCGCGACCAGGTGAGCAGCGCGGCAAAGGCCTTGATAAAGGAATAGACATGCCGACGATCCGGGAGCTGAACGAACTCGACGCCGACGCTTTCGCCAAGGCGCTGCATGGCATCTACGAACATTCGCCCTGGATCGCGGCGCGCGCCGCCGCGGCCCGTCCCTTCTCTACACTGGCGGCGCTCAAGCTGGCCTTGCAGGCGGCGGTCGACGGCGCGAGCGATGCGGAGCAGCTGTCGCTTCTGCGCGCCCACCCGGAGCTGGCCGGCAAGGCCGCCATCGCCGGCGAGTTGACGCGTGAATCGACCGGCGAACAGGCCAGCTCAGGCCTGGATCGCTGCACACCCGACGAATACGTTCGGCTGCACGCGCTCAATGCGCAATACAACGAGCGTTTCGGCTTTCCCTTCATCCTGGCCGTGAAAGGCCCGACGGGACGCGGCCTGGCGCGGCAAGCCATCATCGACACCTTCGTGCGCCGCCTCGACAACGCCCCCGGCGACGAGCTGCGCGAAGCGCTGCGCCAGGTGCACCGCATCGCCGAGATCCGTCTCAATGCCCTGCTTGGTGTCGAGCCCTCCATCGGGGTCACCGTGATGGACTGGTGCGAGACCCTCGGCGCCATCAGCGACAGCGACGCCGGCCTGACCTGCGCCTACATGACGCCGGCCCACCAGCGCACCGCCGACACCATCGCCGGGTGGATGCGCGACGCCGGCATGACGGTCCGGGTCGACGCCGTCGGCAACGTGGTCGGCCGCTACGCCGCAACCCGGCCCGGCGCCAGGACCTTGATCACCGGCTCGCACTACGACACGGTGCGCAACGGCGGCAAGTACGACGGCCGGCTCGGCATCCTGCTGCCCATCGCGCTGGTTGGCCGGCTGCATGCACGCGGCGAGCGCCTGCGCTACGACCTCGAAGTGATCGCCTTCGCCGAAGAAGAAGGCGTGCGCTATCGCAGCACCTTCCTCGGCAGCAGCGCCGTGGCCGGCGGCTTCGACCTGGCCCTGCTCGATGCGCGCGACGCCGACGGCATTGCGCTGCGCGACGCGCTGGCGGCCGCCGGCCACGATCCGGCCGCCATCCCCGCCATCGCGCGCGATCCCGCCATGGTGCTCGGCTTCGTCGAGGTGCATATCGAGCAGGGACCGGTGCTGCTCGGGCGCGGCCTTCCGCTGGGCGTGGTGAGCGCGATCGCGGGCAGCTCGCGCTACCTGGTCGAACTGAAGGGCGTGGCCAGCCATGCCGGCACCACGCCGATGGGCATGCGGCGCGACGCCGCCGCCGCCGCCGCTGAAATCGTGCTGCTGGTGGAAAGCCGCTGCAGCGGCCCGGCTTCACTGGTCGGCACGGTCGGCCAGCTGGAGGTGCCGGCCGGCTCGGTCAACGTGGTGCCCGGCGCCTGCCGCCTGTCGCTCGACATCCGCGCCGCGGACGACGAGACTCGCCTGGCGGCCGTGGACGACATCCTGGCCGGAGTCAGGCAAATCTGCGCGCGGCGCGGCATCCAGGAAAAACTGCACAAGCTGCTCGAGATCGACGCCGCGCCCTGCGCGCCGCGGCTGATGAACCAGCTGGCGTCCGCGGTCGAACGCGCCGGCCTGCCGTTCTTTGCATTACCTTCCGGCGCCGGTCACGACGCGATGCGCATGGCCCGGCTGAGCGAGGTCGCGATGCTGTTCGTCCGCTGCGGCAACGGCGGCATCAGCCACAATCCGCTCGAGACCATGAGCGCCGACGACGCCGAAATCGCCGGCATGGTGATGCTCGACTTTCTGCGCGCCTTTACTCCGGCGGCAGCGCCGGCAGGATCGGCGTCGTGAGTAGCTTCTCAGTGCAGGTGGACGTCGTGCCCCGGCCATGGAATTGTCCAGGGCGCAAGCGCACCGTCATCGCGCGCCCCGCCCTTCCATCCCTTTCATCATGAGGCCGTAGACCACGGCGGCGATCGCGACGCCGACGAACCACGCATAGGTATAGATCGTCTTGAAGGCGTCGCCGACGTCGGGGAAGCTGGCCGGGAAGGCCGCGTTCAGGAAGCCGGGGATATTGGGCAGCACGCCCAGCGCGAAGGCCACCAGCGCCGCCTTGTTCCAGCCATTGCCATAGCCGTAGATGCCATCGTGGCGATACAGCTGGTCGACGTCGAGCGTGGTCTTGCGCACCAGGTAGTAGTCGACCACCAGCACGCCGGCGATCGGTCCCAGCAAGGCCGAGTAGCCGACCAGCCAGGTCATGATGTAGTTCTGGGTCGACTCCAGGATCTTCCAGGGCATCATGAGCAGCGCCAGCCCGGCCGTGATGTAGCCGCCGGTGCGATAGCTGATGCGGCGCGGCGCCAGCGCCGAGAAATCGTAGGCAGGGCCGACCAGGTTGGCCGCGAGGTTCACGCTGACCGTATCGACCAGCAGCACGATCAGGGCGACCAGCAACGCGATGCCGGTCATGCGGCTGGCCAGGTCGACCGGGTCCCACAGCGCCTTGCCGTACAGGACCACGGTGGCCGAGGTGACGATCACCGCCAGCGCAGCCAGCAGGCCCATGGGCAGCGGCAGGCCGACGGTCTGGCCGATCACCTGGTCGCGCTGCGACCTGGCGAAGCGGGTGAAGTCGGGGATGTTCAGCGCGAGGGTCGCCCAGAAGCCGATCATGGCGGTCAGCGACGGCCAGAAGGTGGACCAGAACTGCCCCTCTTTGGCCCCACCGGGCACGAATTGCGAACGCTGCTCGAGCAGCGGACCGAAACCCTCCCCGCCGACCTGCCTGTGCACCCACCACAGCAGCACGAAGCAGATCGCGATTTTCAGGGGAGCGGTCCAGGTCTCGAGCTGGCGGATCGACTCCATGCCGTGCACCACGAAGTACAGCTGGATCGCCCAGAACGCGAGGAAACAGGCCAGCTGCGCCAGGTTGATGCCGAGCCAGCCGAGCGCTTCGCCACCGATCGGGGCGCCGTTCATCACGCCCAGCAGGGTATAGATCATGCTGCCGCCGAACCAGGTCTGGATGCCGTACCAGCCGCAGGCGACGATGGCGCGCATCAGCGCCGGCAGCCTGGCGCCGCCAGTACCGAACGAGGTGCGCGCCAGCACCGCGTAGGGAATGCCGTACTTGGCCCCGGCATGGCCGATCAGCAGCATCGGCACCAGCACGATGGCGTTCGCCAGGAACACGGTCAGCACCGCCTGCCAGCCCGACATGCCGGCCTCCACCAGGCTGGCCGACAGCGTGTAGGCGGGGATGCACATCACCATGCCCACCCACAGGGCGGCGAAGTGGTACCAGCGCCAGGTGCGCTGGGCTGCGGTGGTTGGAGCGAGGTCGTCGTTCCAGAGGTCGTTGTCGGTATAGGTCGGATGAGTCACGGCGCGCATGCGAAGTCAAACTGTGGAATCGATGCGCGCGAGTGTAACGCAAACGTCAATACGACGCGAAAACCTCAGGCCTGCAGGTCGGCATGGATCGCCTGCGCCGCCTGCAGGCCATGGCGGCGGGCCTGCATCCGCTCCAGGTGCGCCGCCACGCAGTCGCCGCCGGCATAGATGCCCGGCAGCGCGGTGCGGAAGCACCCGTCGACCTCGATCCGGTCGCCCTCGCGCGACTGCTGGCGCACCAGCGGGTCGTATTCGGCCCCGGGCGCGCGGCCCACTGCCTTGAACACGGCGTGGGCGGCGATCTCGGTGAAGCCGCCGGTGTCGACCATGCGGTCGCCCAGCAGGCGGGTCTGCTCGAAGCGCACCGCCCCGACCGCACCGCGTTCGTCGCGCAGCACCTCGAGCGGCGCGACCCAGCCGCGCACCCGCACGAAGCAGGCGCGCGCGACTTCTTCTTCGCGGCCGTCGGGCGTCAGGGCGTGGCGCAGCGCCAGCGTGACGTCCTGGGCGCCCAATTGCTTGAGGCGCGCCGCCATGCCGACCGCGCCGCGGCTGGCGCCGATCACGATCGCGCGCTGCGGCACCGGCAGCGCCAGCAGGTCGTCCAGCGCATACACGGCGGCCAGCCGGCGGCCGGCGTCGACCAGGCCGGCCGGATCGCTGCCGGACAGCGCCAGCACGCGGCTGGACGCCAGGCCGACGCCCAGGAAGATCGCGTCATGCCACAGGTGCAGGTCGGCCAGCTCGAGGTCGACGCCCAGCTTGCGCTTATATTCGCAACGGATGCGGCCCTGGGCCTGCAGGCGCTCGAACAGCGCCTGTTCGGATGCGCACGCCGGCGCAGTCTCACTCATGCGCTCGCGCGAGCGCGCTTCGTATAGCACGACGCCATTGCCGAGCAGCGCCAGCCGGATGGCGCAAGCCATGCCGGCCATGCCGGCGCCGACCACGGCCACCTGCTTGCCGGTCGGCGGCGCCGGTTCGCCGGCGAGGGAAGATGCTTTGGATGCGGACAGGTCCAGGACGTCGGTGGTGGCGGTCATCGGTCTCTCTTTCTTCTCAGGCGGGGCGTGGCGCGCCCTCTGTGTTGTCAGTCCATGCGCTCAAGCCAGTTGCGTCAGGACCCTGGCCAGCTTGCCGAACAATTCGTCGACGTGTTGTTTTTCCAGTACCAGCGGCGGCGACAGCGCGATGATGTCGCCCGTAATGCGGATGAGGAGGCCCTCGGCGAAGGCCTGCTTGAGCGCCGCATAGCCGCGCGCGCCGGGCTGGCCCGGGATCGGCGCCAGCTCGATGGCGGCGATGATGCCGATCGAGCGCAGGTCGATCACGTGCGGCAGGCCGCGCAGCGATTGCAGCGCCTCCTCGAAATACGGCTGCATGCGCGCCGCGTTGTCCAGCACCGCCTGTTCGCGGAACACGTCCAGCGTGGCCAGCGCGGCGGCGCAGGCCAGCGGGTGACCGGAATAGGTATAGCCGTGAAACAGCTCGATCCCGGCCGGCCCCTCCATGAAGGCGTCGTGGATGAAGGACTTGCTGAACACCGCGCCCATCGGCACCGCGCCATTGGTGATGCCCTTGGCCGTGGCCATCAGGTCGGGCTCGACGCCGAACCAGTCGCTGGCGAAGGGCGTGCCCAGGCGTCCGAAGCCGGTGATGACCTCGTCAAAGATCAACAGGATGCCGTGGCGGTCGCAGATCTCGCGCAGGCGCTTGAGATAACCCTTGGGAGGAATCAGTACGCCGGTCGAGCCGGATACCGGCTCCACGATCACGGCCGCGATGGTCGACGGGTCGTGCAGCGCCACCATGCGTTCGAGGTCTTCGGCCAGTTCGACGCCGTGTTCGGGTTCGCCGCGTGCATAGGCGTTGCGCTCCAGGTCATGCGTGTGGCGCAGGTGGTCGACGCCCGGCAGCAGGGGCCCGAAGTGCTTGCGGTTGGCGCCGATGCCGCCGACCGAGATGCCGCCGAAGCCCACGCCATGGTAGCCGCGCTCGCGGCCGATCAGGCGCGTGCGTCCACCCTCCCCGCGCGCGCGGTGGTAGGCCAGCGCGATCTTGAGCGCGGTGTCGACCGCTTCCGATCCCGACCCCGTATAGAACACGTGGCCGAAGCGGTGGCCGCTGAACGCCATCAGGCGTTCGGCCAGTTCGAAGGCGGCCGGGTGGCCCATCTGGAAAGTGGGTGCGTAGTCGAGCTGGCCGGCCATCGCGGCGATGGCTTCGGCGATCTTCGGCTGGCCGTGGCCGCAGGGCACGCACCACAGGCCGGCGGCGCCGTCGAGCACCTGGCGGCCATCGACGTCGCGGTAATACATGCCTTTGGCGGAGACCAGCAGGCGCGGATCGCGCTTGAAGTCGCGGTTATTGGTGAATGGCATCCAGAAAGATGACATCGCGGAAGGCCTGGACTCATACATGATGCGCTCCCCGTTCAATGGCGCTCTGAAGCAATGAAGTTTGAACAAGAATGGCGAGACTTGCAACAGGCACGCGGTTGGCGGCATGCGCGAGCGCAAAAACATGCGACACGCATCGTGTTAGCCCCAGGAAAAGCCATGGGTCGTCGCCCTGCCTGCAGGCGTCACGGCAGTGGTATGCTAGCGCTGATCACACTGGCAATGCAAACCATGTCGACTTATATCACCCCTGTCCTGACCACCGAACGCCTGGTGCTGCGCCCGCTGGCCGCGAGCGATGCGCCGGCCCTGCACACCATCTTTTCCGACCCGGCCGTGGTGCGCTACTGGAGCGCCGAACCGTGGACCGACATCTCCTTCGCCGAAGCCGCCATCGCCCGCGCGCTGGAAGCCTACCGCGACGAGACCGAGCTGCGCTTCGCGATCGAACTGGCATCGAACCGCGAGCTGATCGGCACCGTGGCCCTGCACCACTTCTTCAACCAGAACAGGCGCTGCGAACTCGGCTACGCGCTCGGCAGCGCGCACTGGGGCCATGGCTACGCCTTCGAAGCGGTATCGGCCGCGCTGGACCATGGCTTCCGCGAGGTCGGCCTGAACCGGGTCGAGGCCGACATCGACCCGCGCAACGTCGCCTCCGGCCGCGTGCTGGAAAAACTGGGCTTTCGCAAGGAAGGCTTCATGCCGCAGCGCTGGCTGGTGCACGGAGAGTACGCCGACACCGTCTTCTACGGCCTGCTGCGCGACTACTGGAACGACAGGACGGCCCCTTGATGGCAAGACGGAATCGCACGATGAAGGCCCTGGCGGCAGGTTCGAGCCTGGCGCTGTCCCTGCTGGCCATGGCGCCGCAATCGGCCGCGGCCCAGGCCACGCTGCCGACCTGGCGCGAGATCACCATCTTCGCGACCGATGCCGGCTATCCGGCGGCGCTCGCGCGGCGCGGCGTGCAGGGCAATGTGACGGTCGAACTGGCCCTCGACGACAAGGGCCGCAAAGGGGTCGTTTCGGTGCGCGACTCCTCGCGCTCGGCCGAACTCGATGCGCTGGCGCTGGCCATGGCCAGGCGGCTGGACATCCCTGCTACTGGCGAGCACCGCAGCGGCCTGGTGATCTTCAAGTTCAAGAAAGACCACGGCACCACCATCGCCACCAAGAGCTGCGCCGATTTCAACGTCGATGCCGCCTGGCAGGCCGCCACCTTCCCGGAACGCAGCCTGCGCGAGTTGCCGGTGACCTATGAAAGCATCGGCACGCTGATCTACAGCATGCACCGCGAAGGCTCGGCGCGCCAATCCTTCCCGGCCCTGGAACCGGTCCTGAACGCCACGGTGGCGGCCTGCGCGCGCACGCCCGAGGCCGGCATGCTGGACGTGATGCGGCAAGAGGCGCTCAAGCTGATCGGGCAATAGCGCGTATTTACCAGCGAGGACGGGGTCGACAGCGTCCCCGTTCATCCGCCCTCACGACCGCCCGTCCCCGGATTCGCACCGTTTATCGGATCGCTCTTGGCGTAACATGGGTGCATCCCTACAGTAGGGTCATCATTGTTAGAAAGGACTTGCACGCATGAAAACCATTCATACGCCCACCAGTCGCTTCCAATCGATCCTGCGCAATATGGAAGTTGCTGGCCGCACAACCTGGCGCCTGGCGAAGTCCAGCGCCCGTTCGCTGCGCCGCATGCCGTGGCCGGTGTTGCTGGTGATCGCGATCGTGCTGGCGGCGCTGATCACCATCGTGCCGATCGTGCTGGCGCTGTTCGTCGGCCTGCTGCTGCTGAAATTCCTCGCCATCGCCATCTTCGGCCGCGAGCCGCGCCGCATCGAGCATTACACGCAAGAGTAAATACCATGGCCGCCACCCAGATCAACCGCGCACTCGACTTCGTCCGCGACGCTTTCCGCGAGGCGGGCGTGCTGTGGTGGCGCTTCTTCGACTGGCTCGCCCTGATCGAGTGGCGCCAGCTCTATCTGGTCTGGTTCCTGGTGTTCGTGACCGGCATGTTCGTCAAGCTGACGGAGCCGGCGATCTGGTTCATCCTGATCTCGTTCGGGGTCAAGGTGCTGGCCGGCGGCAAGCGCCGCGCCGAGCTGCTGGCGCGCGACGCCTCGACCAAGGCCGACGTCGCCAATCTCGAGCGGCGCCTGACCGAGGCGCAGATGGCCACGCTCCAGGCCCAGGTCGAACCGCACTTCCTGTTCAACACGCTGGCCCTGATCGGCCAGCTGATCGAGACCGACCCCAGGGAAGCGGCGCGCGTGCACGGCCACCTGATCGAATACCTGCGCGCCTCGCTGCCGCAGATGCGCAATACCAGGGGCGCGGGCGGCACATTGGGCAAGCAGGTCGAACTGTCGCGCGCCTACCTGTCCATCATGCAGGCGCGCATGAAGGAAAGGCTGGCGGTGCGCTTCGAGGTGCCCGACTTCCTCGGCAGCTCGCCGTTCCCGCCGATGATGCTGCAGACCCTGATCGAGAACGCGATCAAGCATGGCCTGGAGCCGAAGGTCGCGGGCGGCACGATCACGGTGCGCGCGCGGGTCGAAGGCGCCACCCTGTGCGTCGACGTGTGCGACGACGGCGTCGGCTTCAACCTGCATGCCGGCAGCGGCGTCGGCCTGGCCAACATCCGCGAGCGGCTGGCGCTGTTGTATGGCAAGGATGCCGAACTCGTGATCGAAGCCCTGCCGGGCGGCGGCGCCTGCGTGTCGATCCGCC
This sequence comes from Massilia oculi, assembly GCF_003143515.1. Lineage (NCBI taxonomy): Bacteria > Pseudomonadati > Pseudomonadota > Betaproteobacteria > Burkholderiales > Oxalobacteraceae > Massilia > Massilia oculi. The sequence continues at coordinate 1,841,374 of NZ_CP029343.1, forward strand.
TGCCCTATCGCATGACGGAAGACGGCTGATGGCCCACCCGCACCCGACGGCCCTGATCGCCGACGACGAAGCGCCCATGCGCGACCAGCTGCGCGCGCGCCTGCACGAGGCGTGGCCGGAGCTGCGCATCGTGGCCGAAGCGGCCAACGGCGCCGAAGCGGTGGCGCTGGCGCTCGAGCACAAGCCCGACATCGCCTTCCTCGACATTCGCATGCCGGGCATGGGCGGCATCGATGCCGCGCGCCAGATGTACGAGCGCTGCCACATCGTGTTCGCCACCGCCTACGACCAGTATGCGGTCGAGGCCTTCGAGCAGGGCGCCATCGACTACCTCCTCAAGCCCGTCACCCTGGCGCGGCTGGAAACGACGGTGGCGCGCCTGCGCCGCCGGCTGGAGCACACGCCGCAGGACATCGGCGCGCAACTGGCCCGGCTGGCGCAGCTGGCGCAATTGAGTGAGCAGCTTCTGGTCCAGAACGGGGCCGCCGCCGCCAAGCCGGCGTATCTGCGCTGGATCCAGGCCCAGTCCGGCAACAGCCTGCGCATGGTGAGCACGCGCGAAGTGCTGTTCTTCCAGTCGGACGACAAGTACACGCGGGTGCAGACCGCCACCGCCCAGCACCTGATCCGCAAGACGCTGAAGGAACTGGAAGAAGAGCTGGACCCGGACGAGTTCTGGCGCATCCACCGCTCGACCCTGGTGCGCGTGGATGCGATCGCGGAGGTGCGGCGCGACCTGCGCGGGCGCCAGATGCTCAGCCTGCGCGGCTACCCGGAAGAACTGGAAGTGAGCCGCAACCACGGCGCGCTGTTCCAGCAGATGTAAAGCGCGTCAGGGCTGCGCCGGCGTATTCTGGTAATTGTCCTTGACCCGCACGTAGTGCTCGGCCGAGTAGCGCAGCCAGCTCTTCTCGGCGTCCGTCAGCGGACGCACCTTCTCGGCCGGCCGGCCCATGTACAGGAATCCGCTTTCCAGCCGCTTGCCCGGCGTGACCAGGCTGCCGGCGCCGAGCATCACCAGGTCTTCGATCACGGCGTCGTCCATCACGATGCTGCCCATGCCGACCAGGCAGTCGTTGCCGATGCGGCAGCCGTGCAGGATGACCGAATGGCCGACCGTGACGTAGTCGCCGATGACCAGGGGCGAGCCCTGCGGCTTGTGGGGTGTGCGGTGGGCGACGTGGCCCATCGTCAGGTCCTGGATATTGGTGCAGCGGCCGATGACGATGTCGTTGACGTCGCCGCGCAGCACGGCGTTGCACCAGACCGAGGAATCGGCGCCGATGCGCACGTTGCCGATGACCTGGGCCGATGCGTGGAGATAGACGCCGCCGGCGAGTTGCGGGAGGGCGTCGAGATAGGGAGCGATAGGCATGATGGCCGCCATCTTACTCTCGCCGCGTCATGGATGCGACATCGTTTGCTGCTATGCTGGGCCGTTCCTGCACACGATCCGCCCATGATTCAACGCCCCGCCGCCCCGCCCTCCTCTGCATGGTCCATCTTCTGGATCTTCCTGAAACTCGGCCTGACCTCGTTCGGCGGCCCGATCGCCCATCTGGGCTACTTTCGCAACGAGTTCGTCCTGCGCCGCCAGTGGCTCGACGATGCGCGCTATGGCGACCTGGTGGCGCTGTGCCAGTTCCTGCCCGGGCCGGCGTCGAGCCAGGTCGGCTTTGCGCTCGGCGTCCTGCGCGGCGGCGGACTGCCTGGTGGCCTCGCGGCCTGGGTCGGCTTCACGCTGCCTTCGGCGCTGCTGATGTTCGCGTTCGCGCTGGGCGCGGCGGGCCTTTCCGGAGCGGCGGCGAACGGTGTCGTGCACGGCCTCAAGCTGGTGGCGGTGGCCGTGGTGGCGCAGGCGGTGTGGGGCATGGCGCGCACCCTCACGCCGGACCGCAGGCGCATCGCGATCGCGCTCGCCGCCATTGCAATCGTGATCCTGGCCAGCGGGCCGGCCGGGCAACTGGCCGCCATCGCCGCGGGCGCCGGCGCCGGCTACTGGCTGTGCCGGGGTCCTGTCGCGCAGCCCGGTGCGGAGCTGTCCGTACCGATTGGCCGCCGTGCCGGCAGCGCGGCGCTCGTGCTGTTCGCCGTCCTGCTGCTCGGGCTTGCGCTATTGGCCGCCCTGACGGCATATCGCCCGCTGGCGCTGTTCGATGCCTTCTACCGCTCCGGCGCCCTGGTCTTTGGCGGCGGCCACGTCGTGCTGCCGCTGCTGCAGGCCGAGACGGTGGCCAGCGGCTCGATCCCGAATGAGACCTTCCTGGCCGGTTATGGTCTCGCCCAGGCGCTGCCCGGACCGCTGTTCGCGTTTGCGGCTTTCCTCGGCGCCCAGGCAAGCATGACGGCGAGCGCGCTTGCTGGCGCCGCGATCGCCCTGCTGGCGCTGTTCTTGCCCGGCCTGTTGCTCGTCTACGGGACGCTGCCGTTCTGGGACCGCCTGCGCCGTCATGCCGCCGCGCGCCACGCGATGATGGGCGCAAACGCCGCCGTGGTCGGCATCCTCGCCGCCGCGCTGGCCGATCCGGTGTGGACGGGCGCCGTGTTCGACGTGCGCGACGCCGGCATCGCGCTGGCCGGCTTCCTGCTGCTGGTGGTCTGGAAAGCGCCGCCATGGATCGTCGTGATCCTGTCGGCGGCGGCAGGGGTCATGCTGGCAGGCGCTTAGCCGAATAATCCTTCGTCGGAACCGTCGCCGTCGAAGAAGCCGCCCAGGCTGTCGTCGTTGTTGTTGTCGGCCAGGCTGTCGCCGCCCGGCTCGTCGATCGCGCCGATGCCGGCCTGGTCCGCCAGCGCCCCGCCCCCTGCCGCCTCGGCGGCGCCACCGTCGGCCGCATTGTCCGCCAACAAGTGGTTCGAGGCGCCCTGCCCGTCATTGCCCAGCAGGTTGCCGATGCCGTGGAACAGGAAGCTGCCCGCCGCCACACCGGCCGCCGTGGCTGCCACCGTGCCCAGCAGACCGCCGCCGGCGCCGCCCAGGAAGCCGCCGCTTTTCGCCGTCTGGGCCTGCGGTGCGGAGCCGGTCGGTCCGTTTTGCTGGTATGCCCCCTGCTGGATGCCCGGGACCGGATTCGATGGCTGGCCTTGCGCGGAGTTGCCCCATTGATTGGCGTCGAGGAAGCCCCCGCCGCCCTTGCCGCCCTGGTTCTCCAGTTCGGCGATGCGCGCCTTGGCATTGCCCAGCGCCTGCTCCACCAGCAAGGCGCGCTGCACCAGCAGGTAGGCGGCGTCCGGCTGCTGGGCCACGGCGCGCGCGATCAGCGCATCGGCCTCCGGATCCTTGGCCACGCCACGGGCCTGCACCAGCTGGCCCAAAAAATCCTGCAACATCTTTTCGTCGGATGGGTTCATTGTCGAGCTCCTGTCTGATGGACGTATTCCACCATGTTGTGGATAAGTCATCGGAATTCAAGTTGTCCAATGGCGACCTCATCGTCCCATGCGACATGCCCTGATCGCTTTCCGCCCCGCTTGTTGCTATGCTGTCGGCTGGCGCCGCGAGCGGCATTCATCATTTCAAGGAAGCACAACATGGTCTCGCTGCAAGAGCAGTTATTGAAAGCCGGCCTGGTCGACAAGAAGAAGGTCAAGCAGGTCAACCAGGACAAGAGCAAGCAACACAAGGAAGTGTTGCGCACCGGCGTGGAAAAGGTCAACCAGTCGCGTGAAGCGGCGCTCGAGATGCAGCGCAAGAACGCCGAGCGCGCGCGCGAGCTGAACGCCCAGCGCGACGCCGATGCCGCCCAGAAAGCCATCCTGGCCCAGATCGCCCAGCTGGTGCAGCAGAACAAGCAGTCGAAGGGCAAGGGCGACGTGCCCTATAATTTTACCTTCGGCACCAAGATCGAACGCATCCACGTGACGGCGCAGATCGTGGAGCACCTGGTGGCGGGACGCCTGGTGATCGTCCACATGCATGGCAGCTTCGAGCTGGTGCCGCGCGTGATCGGCGAAAAGATCGCCCAGCGCGATGCCTCGATCGTGGTCCAGATCAAGAAGAAGGCGCAGGAGGTGGAAGAAGACGATCCGTACGCGGATTACAAGATTCCTGACGACCTGATGTGGTAATCAGAAACGGCCCCGATGACGTTCCAATCGGAGGCCGACTGGACGAACGCTTACTGCTTCGTCTTGTTTTCGATGTCCTGCACGTCCGCACGGGTCTTGTCCGGTGACCGCTCGTCCTTGTTTTTCGACTGCCCAAGACCGGATGCGGTCGTCTCTTGCTTGCTGCCGCCCTGGAAACCGGGATCGACGACATTCGCGCTTTCCGGGCCCTCGGCCGCCGGGTTCGCCTGCTTGTCGC